>JBHYDF010000114.1:0-26778 GCA_051861145.1 Nostocaceae cyanobacterium | reverse complement strand
GGTTTTGGCAAAGGTATTGCGTTGTCCTTTTTAGCTGCTTGTTGTGTCGTTGTAGCTTTATCCTTTTTAGCTTCTTGCTGTGCAGTAGCTTTATCCTTTTTCGATGCTTTGAGAAACCTTGGCGCAGTTTCTTGGGGAGGAGCGGCGAGCGCATCAAAACCAAAGACGTTACGCCCTGGTAAAAACTTGGCTTTGATTTCAACAAATACCGGATGACCCTGTTTTTCTTTATCAACCTTGGGATTAAATCTAAAGGGTCTTATAGGTGCATCTTTCCAAATTAAGGGCAGATGGCTAGCCTTCATAAATTTAACCTTTTTGGCAGCCTCTGCCTGCTTAATATATTCCAATCTTTCAGAAGAAAAATTTCTAAACACAGAAATGCAAGGAGTTTGACAAACCGGGATAAACTGCCACAGCCCAGAAAATTTAAACTCTAAGTCTTCTAACTCTCCTGAGACAGCAACTTCAACTCGTCCCCTGTCAAAACCAACTAGCTGAAAAGCAATTTGATGCGGTTGCTCAAAGCGTGGAAAATGAATTACCTTTGGATAAACAACCAGCCTTTGAGTATAGTTGCCAGTAATTTCTATCTCTTTTTTGAGAGCGTCAAATGCTCGACGTTTTTTGGGAATATATAACAGTTGGTATGTATAGCGCCCAATGGTAACAGTAGTATTACCATCTTCGGTGAATTGAACCTTCCCAGTAATAATGCCAACAGCTTGAAATATCGCCGCCGATTCAGAAATCTCTTTTTGGTTCGAGGTATCAGATTTGACTTCTGATTCGGACGATGGGGTTTGAGGTGAAGGAACAACCGACTTTGGTTCAAAAGGTGTAGATTCAGCAAGTGTCATAATTATTGTTATTCTTTTCAAAAAGCGAGAGTTCTTTTAAGCTGATAACACCTGCTCAGCAGTTAGGGTGAGTTCTCTTAAAGTTTGAGAAACAATCTTTTGGTTAGCTGTAAACGGAGTAACTTGATATTCACCATCTACCAACGTCAACACAGAAACTTTTTTCTCTTTTAAATCCACAATCCAATACTCAGGGACACCTAAATTTTTGTACTCTTCCTGCTTGGTGTTGTAGTCGGTTTTTTTAGAACTAGGACTGACTATTTCCACAACCAACAGCGGCGGAGTTTTAGTAACAGCAGCCTGAGTTTCCAACGCTCTAATTGCAGCCCACTGTGCAGAAGTTAAAACAGTTAAATCTGGAGTACGGGAACGCTCTTTTCCGGTTTGAGGATTAACACCCACATATACCCCAACATCACGCTTGACTTTCCAGTTGCCGAGGTGTTGTTGGGGAATTGCAGATGCTATGGCTTCTGCTAATAAATCAATTACGTCCGAATGTTTACCTGTTGGTAGTGGAACCATTACCAATTCCCCATCAACAAGCTCGTAACGGTTATCAGTGCCATCATCGTAAGTAAGATACTCCGAAAATGTTAGTTTTACTGGTGTCTGTGTCATAGCAGCCTCCGGCAACACATAATCCCATAATAAATAGTGTGATGGCAATAATTCCCGTGGAATAGAAACAAGAAAAACTCGCAACAAAGACGCTCGTGATTATTTAACTCATTTTTGATGGTTAGGGTCAGTCCCCAAATGCCTTTCAACCCTCTGTAACTTAGTATTTGTCCAATTAGTGTGCGACCAAATTTCTTGTAAATAGTAGTTGAAAGAGTCAGAAATTTTTACCGGAATCAATTGATTAACAATGAAGAAGAAAAACAAGAAAACAAACCCAGTTCCCAACGCCACAAAACAACCTTTACCTGATGGTTCATAGCGAAAAACCTCTGTCTCTATCCTGTTTTGGTGGGTCGTATTCTTCAACTCTTGAATCGTTAGAGTCAACTTTTCGGTTTGGTTTATCAGATTGTTCCAGTTCTGCTTTAACGACGATACCTCGCTCTTTAACCCTTTTAACTCTAACCTCTCTAATGTGGTTGAGGACTTGGGCGTACTCTGCAACTGCCCCAGTAAGAGAGTTAATTGCTGCTGATAATCGGCATTGTTCTTCTCGAACTCGCTCCAAGAGCTTGCCTGATTCTTCAGTTCGCTCGTCAACAATTCGATAGTCGCCATCGCCTTGCTCAAAAGCTGATTCTGAATTAAATTCGTTTGCGCCCATGCCTGTAACTCCGCCCTATCCCTTTCCCTTTCAGTCTTTTGTGATTGCTTAAAACTTTCAAATTCTTTATATAATCTGCCCAGCGCCGTCTTAACTTCACCTAGTTCGTTGATAGTAGAGAGATGGTCATTTTTGTGGCTGTTGTTCATCAGTTTTTTTTCGCCCCCGACGGGTTTTAGTTTCAGTTGAGTCTGGCGACTTACTCACCACTGATTGATTGACTTCTAGTTGATGCAACCCCAAATAAAGACCAGCCTTTTCAAGTTCAGGCTTAGCTTGGTCTAAAAACCCACTCACTAACAGATAATCCCCATAGGGAAACCCATTCTCTTCCGTAGCAGCAGAGTAAGGCAGACCTTTTTCTACCAACATATCAAAAGTCGAGTACTCCAGCTCAGGCATTTCAATTTCTATGCCTTTTAATTCTGCAATAATTGGCTTTGTCTTACTATTGTCCCATCGTTGAAAACCCAAACCCTTATCCCAGCAGAGATTCTTCACCACCACATAATCTACTTGATTGCCGCAAAACTCCATCATCACCTTTAAGCTATTTATCACCGGATAGGTGAGGTTTAGCACAGTCACCATCGTCACCCGATAACCCAAATCAGCAGCAATTTTAAACAGCCCAAACTTTCTGATAATCTCCCTAGTTTTATTGCCACTCGCCCCCGGCATATCCAGCACAACAGTATCAGGAGACATGGTTTTAATCTCCGTAAAAAAACGTTTCGCCTCAGCCACCTCCAGAAAGTTTAAAAGCCTTACCCCAGAGCCAAAATTTTGATAATACTCGTACAGTTCTGGATTCTCAGTATCAGCATCATAAGCTAGATAATTAATGCCCTCCGAGTGCATTACATCCAGTAACAAACGAATGAAAGCTGTTTTCCCAGTCCCCCCTTTTCCTCCCAGAATCATCACAATTCGCTTCATAGGTTACTCCTATCAGTGACGTTAAATTGGGAATGAGTCTTAGCTGCTGCTTTTTTCCCTTTGGTACTTTGAGATTTGGACTCGCCAACTTGAGAACCTGTGTCTGGTGATGAACCATTCGACTCTACTGATGAGACATCATCACCAGTTGGGGTTGATTCCGAAATTGAATCAGACTCTTCTTCAACCGACTTGAAATTGCTTTGCTGATTGGTAGTTGTCGCGACTGCTTTTTTATGAAAACTCTTAATCCCACTGGCGGCCAGGTCAACCCCATGTCCCTTAAACACATCAGAAACATCTTCATAAGAGTAGCCAGCATCCAACATATCCTGGATAGGTTTAGCCAAACTTTTGATTAATTCTTCCAGACTGATAGTTTTGGGAGTAGCCGCCTTCTGTTTGAGAGCAGCTTGAATATCATCAACTTTAGATAAAGGAACAGCTTTAGGTTTACGGGGCATAGATAGTAAAGATAATTTTCCCCATTTTAGAAGAATACCCAGCCTGAGAAATTATAAGTTTTTTGTGCTAGCGTCTGAGGTACTCGATGCCCAGAAAATGGGTTTCAGAAAAAATCTAAAATTGGCAGAAGCGACAAACCCTAGTCTACAACCCCAAATCCAAAAATGGTAGGCGTCAGAATTAGAGAGGGGTGTGTGGGTAGGTGGGGTAAACTATTGTATTGAGGGTGCGATGAAAAAATAAGTTGGTGGAGTAACAAGCGGACAAAAGCAATTGCACGTTGACCCGCTTTTCCCCAGGCTTGCCCACTCCACGACCTCCCCTACCCCGCCCGTATGCCATAGGCAAGCAATACGCCGTGAACGCCCTCCGGGCTGCTTTCCCTGCGGGAAAGAGGCGTGAATTGCTTGTTGGGGGTGTCCCCCAAACCCCCTTAAAACAGGTCTAATAAAGGGGTAAACGAGTCAAAAAGTTCCGGGTTATTCGCCTACCTGCTCGGCGCTACGCGCCATTGCAGCTACAGCGAATAACCCGGTGTAAAAATCAAATTAAAGATAGCTCTCCGCCTAACGTCTTTATGCAACCAGACCCACGTACCAATTTGAACAATGAACTAGCACAGTTATTAAATAATCGCACAGTATCCCCAGATGATAAGCGAGAAATAACCATCACGTTTAGGGTAAACTCTGCTGAGAAAGCTAGGTTAGAGCAGCGGTGCAATGGGGTGGTGCAAAGTGACTATATTAGAGCAAGATTATTTGATTACCCTCTACCACAACCAAAGTTAACTATCCCAGAAGTTAACCGCCAAGCTATCTACGAACTAAAAAAAATTGGAAATAACCTCAACCAGCAAACCAGAGCCATCAATGAAGCAGTAAAGATTGGTAGCCAACCTCTGACCAGTGATGTGAAAGAATATCTGCAAACTATAAAAGAATTATCTGCCCTATTAGAACAAACTCACGCCAGTTTATCTCAACCTATATCAGATAAGGATTAGCGAAATGATTACTAAAATCAAAGCTAATAAATCATTTCGCGGTACTACTAAATACGTCCTAGAGAAAGAGAAAGCTAAAATTATTGGCGGGAATATGTACGGCTATTCTACCGATAAACTAGTGGAGCAGTTTACATTATCAGCCCATCTCAACCCGCAACTAAAAGACCCATGTTATCACCTAATGCTGAGTGTACCTAAAAGTGATAGACCTCTTAATGATGATGAATTAGCTAATCTATCCCAGCGACACTTTGCTACTGTTGTTGTACTGTCGCGGCTAAAAGGTGATGAATCCCAAGTTAAACAGCCATCAAAAAGGATATCAGACAGCAAATTAAACCAGCTAGTTGATGAATTTATATCAACAGAATTACCAGCCTATGACTTCTTTATAGCCCGACACTCAGACAAAGAACACGACCACACCCACATCGTTGCATCCAGGGTCAATAATCTAGATGGTAAATCCATCCGCACCTGGAATAATTATGCCCATTCAGAACACTCAGCCCGATTACTAGAGCGAGAATTTAACCTCACCCCAGTACAGAGTAGCTGGGAAAGTAAACGTAAAGCCATGACCCGTAACCAACTGGAACGAGTCGAGCGCGATGGGCTTCCAGGTGAAGAAATAATGCGACGGGCTATTGAGCAAGTGGCAGTTGATAAACCCACAATGCCCCAACTAATTGAGCGGTTATGGTCAGAACATCAAGTCAAAGCTGTCGTTAGTTATTACAGTCACGGTGGAGTCAGAGGCATTAAGTTTGGCATTGATGTAGGCTCAGTTAATGAAGATGGTTCCCCCCGACTACTTTGGAAACAGGGGGGAAATTTAAATAAATATAAGTGTTCATTTACCAAACTTCAGACAGAATTAGGGGTAAGCTACGACCCCCTACGGGATGACCAAGAAATTAAACGCCTAACAGACCTGCTAGAATCTGCGACAATTAGGCAAGATAATCAGCAGATAATAGATTATCCATCATCGAATAAACTTACAGATAACCTCCGACTATCCACTAATAAACCTGAAGCTATAGCATCAATTAAACCCCTACTTACCCAAGCCCAATCGGTAGAGCTTTACAACGATTACAGCGCTGGACTTGAGCAAGAATTGGTTACAGACCGAGATAAAAAAATTGCGGACTTAGCACTCAAAGATGATAGGTCAGCCCTAGAAGTTGAAGAAATCCTAAAAGCCAGCCCCGCCGGATGGACTACTGAAGAAGCTAGAGCATTGGTATTAATAGCAAACAAGAAAAACGAACCACAACAGCCGCCCCTAGAACTGAAACCAGTAGAAAAACAGCAATTGACCCAGAAATTATTAGCCATAGCAGTGCCGATTGGTGTTGGGATAGTTAATCATATACTCAAAGATACTGGTAGAAATAGCCTCAGATTTAAACATGCAAGTCTGGCTAAACAAGGTAGAGAATTGGTGTACACCCATGATGAAAGGGGTGAAGTTTTTCGTGTCAAAGTCAACCGTAACCCTCAAGCCAAATGCGGTGAGATAGAGTATTTTCCAGTTAATGTGGGTGATGTGTGCGTTGAAGATATTGAAACTTGGCAAAAGGCAAAGCAGATATTGCAAGAATATATAGAACTTCAACAGCTTCAACAGCTTCAAAAAACTCAATCTAAAGGATTATCAAGATAAAGACACTCTTGGCGAAATATATCTTAATACTCAAAAGCCTTATTATTCCGTTGGTTGGATAGAACGCAGTGAAAGCCAAAGTTTCTAAAACACTGATTTCCCGACGTTGAAAATATTAAGTAATGTTTCGCCAACAGTGTCAGTATTTATTTTTTGGAAGTTCCTTAATCGATTAATTCAAGAAATCAATGGTCAAACCGGGAGTATTAGAATAAGGAGTATATGCACAGAACTCTAGCTAAAAAAGACGATTTTATGATAGACCCTGCGACCATAACTGCTACTGCTACAGCAATCACTACTGTCATTTTCTCTAAAGCTGTAGAAAAAAGTGGAGAAAACTTAGGAGATGTAGTTTCTAATAAAATTGGTCAACTACTCCATTTCATTCGTGAAAAGTTCAAAGCAGAGGGAATAGAAGGCAAGCTCAATAAAACTCAAGAAGAACCGAGCGAGAAAAATAAAAGCAGATTTGAGCAAGAACTAGCACAGCAAATGGAGGATGATGACGACTTCGCCAAGAAGCTTATAGAACTAAAGGAACAGCTAGAAAAACTTGAAGGAGGTCGCAAGTTAATGGCAAGTGGTCTAAGATTATCAGGAGGTTTGACAGCAAAAGACATGAAACAAAAAGGTGGTGAGCATCTGGAAATGATTACTAACGTCGAAGCTCAAAACATCGATGTTGGTAATTTGACTCAAGAATAGTTTGACACGCTGGGGATTACCGCGCATTTTAACTGGTGTTATTAACCTGTTGGTAGAGGCATCCACTTCAGTCAAGTCGGCTATTGGAGAGTACAAAACGACAGAATAACTACACTTCAAAATTCACTGCTTACTCTAGTCTCTTGCTAAGGAGTCCGCTTTATGGAATCAGTAACCGTGACTGCTACGTTAGTTGTCGTAATTCTGGCTGAATCTGATCCAGGGAGTAGAAAGGGGGAAGTTGCCGCGTTATCTCATTATGTTCGTCAAAAGTTTCATAAAGAAGCTCAAGAAGATTTACTAGAGCAAATCAAAGAAGCTCCGAAGGTTGTTATCGATGAGTTGATTAAACAAATGAAGGATGACCAGGAGTATCAAAACCATTTAGAAAAATCTTTGGATACTCTGGGATTAACTCGTCAAAAACTACGGAACGATCTCGTAAATAAAGGTGGAATAAAACTAGAAGATATTAGCTTGAAAAAATATGACATTCAACTTCTGGAAAGGATTGTTATTAGTCACTTAAACGTCACTGAAGATATTAAAGCCCAAGAAATTAACATCAAACCTAAAAGAAATTCATCTATTCATATTGAAATTCTTAAGGAAGTTATAGCTCGTGACATAAACGTTGGAAATATAAATATTTCCTTGAATAACAAACCAGAAACTCTTCCTAATAATCTTCGTCGTGATGGCACTAGAAATTTTGTTGGTCGAGAGCAAGAGCTTCAAGACTTAGAATCTCAATTAAATCAAGCAGGTACGTTAGCTATTACTGCAATTAAAGGTATGGGAGGAATCGGTAAAACTGAGCTAGCTCTTCAATATGCACTTGCTGCGAGAGAATCAGGACAATATCCAGGAGGTATTTGCTGGATTGATGTTAGAGGTCAAAATGTTGTTGATGAGATATTAGAATTCGCCAACAATTATTTAGATTTTGTGCCGTCAGATAGCCAAACCCCAGAGAAAAAGGTAGAAATTTGCTGGAATCGTTGGTCACAATTATTTAAAGAGAAAAAGCTTTTAATACTTGATGATGTAGCTGACTACACACAGATAGATGGATTCTTACCTCCCTACGATCCAAATCTCAAGGTTATTATAACTACACGACTAAGATTACAGTCGTTACAGTCTTTATTTTTAAAAGTTCTTCAAGATAAAGATGCACTCGAACTGTTGAAAAAGTTTATTGGAGAAGAGCGAGTAAATAGGGAATTAGAACAAGCTCAAAAACTTTGTGAAAGCGTGGGAAATCTGCCTTTGGGATTAACTCTCATAGGGCGTTATATCAAACAATTTCCATTGGATTCACTCGAAGAATTCTTGGAAAAATTAAAAGACGAAGGAATAGATCAAGAATCCTTACAAGAAAGTGAAATTTTTATTGATGAAAACCAGACTTCTCCTAATTTGTGGCGAGGAGAAAGACGACTCTATGAAAATTTGTATGCTGTCTTTAATTTAGACTGGAAATATTTACAAAAAGAAGGAAAACAACTAGGAGCTATTCTTAGTTTATTTAATGTTCCTCCCTATACTTGGTCACTAGTCGAAAAAGTCTCTAAGCCTATAGCTAAAAGCAGAGGATATGCAACAATTAATTTGAAGAGTTTACATATTCTTCATGAAGATGAAAGTACTCCGCTACATTCACTTATTCAGGAATTTTTCCTCAAAAAACTCAGAGAAAGTGAGGATTTTTTAAACATTCAAGATGTTTTATTTGATAATTTTGTCTTCCAACAATACATTTATGATACTGGATATTTAGAAAACAATCTTAAACAGATAAAAAAAGCTAGAAACTTTCTGCCAGAAAGCAACGTTAAGGGATGCGTGATTCTAAATAAGATGATTGGACACAGTTGCTATGCCAATCGTACTCTTGGCATGAAAGAAGCTGTTGAAAACATGATTACTGCTCAAGAGAGAGCAGAAAATGAAAGCGGTTTATCCACTGAGGATGAGAAAAAAGTGTGGCTTTGGTACCAGCTTTTTTGTCTCGATTCTACTCATAATCTTGTAGCCACGACTCCAGATGCTTGTATCAATGTTTTTGATCGGCAAATAACTGCTGAGGAGTTACAAACTAAACTGGAATTGCTACTACCTGATTCGTTAAAACAGCTAGATTATCCTCCAGGTGCGGATGTTTGTCCCTACATCCTGCGGGCTGCACACTATTGGGGTCATCGGGGTAATCAAAGTTCCTATAGGCTTTTTAGAGATATTGTAAACCTACCACGCCAAGAGTTAGAAAAACTATACAACCAAGGGATTGAATACTATGCGCGTGCAGCAGTCTTTAGGCTGGTAAATTTTCGCCTCTCTTGCCCTAAAGAATACCAGAAACATCTCAACAATTTACTGCTAGAGGCACCTTATATCCCTGAATGGCTACAAAAATGGAATCCCTTGGATTTTAAGAATCGTGATATTAACTTTGAAAGATTTACGAGTGCATCCCAAGCCATCGGAGATACTGCTCACCAGTATAGAGGGATTGCGATTGTTGAATTATGGAGTTACCTATATCGAGCATCTATTGGAGTAGATCAACTGTTTCTCGAAAAAACAAAACGATTAATTGATACCACCAAAAAACTCTGGGAAAGTGCTAAAAAACAGTTGAAGCCCATTTCGGAGATGTCTAATGAGAAAATCATTCGATATGAGAAAATCATTCGATATTATTTATGGATGGCTAACTTAGAGACAATATTTGAATTGGTAGAAAATCATTATTCAGGCAGACAACTAATGACTTGGGAGGAAGCAGAAAGAAAATTAATTGAGGATCTCGACACATTGGAAAAGGAGTTTCGTCTTAGCTATCCTTGGGCAACAGAGAAGTCTTTGGAACAACTCAAGCAGTTCTATGACGTACTTAGAAGTATTTCATCGTCACAACTATAACCCTAGCAGGCAATTCGGATAAATTCTGGATACTCGGACTTTTTCAGCTTTCTTGATTAGCGTAAGGACTACGAAATCTTTACTACCTCTTGCAGAGGGATACGATCAGATGACACTATTCCTAGTTGATTAGCCCCGACCATTGACGGATGGAAATAAGTATCTTCTGGTAAGCTTACAGGCATTAACCGTCCTTGCTTAAGCGAGTAAGCAGGATCAATAAGTTGATTATCAATAATCCGAAACAAGACAATTGACTCATCCTTAATAAGAGTTACAAGCTGTCCATTCGCTTCTATATGGTCTTCTGCATGAAGAATGGATAAGTCATTCCAATCTGTAAATTCAACACAATAGCCATACACTACTTGTGCTGAGGACGTAGTTGCATCAATGTAAACTCGGCACTCATCTCCTAAAACTTTAATCTTAGCACTCGGCACCCATGCTAGAGCCTCAAATCGGGGAAATAATCTCCAAATCTCAGAGTACTCCCATGACTTTTTTTGGTATGGAAACATAATTCCTTCAGGAACAAGGAACCTGCGATGAGTATTTTGATAAACCAGGAACTCCTCAACAATTTCCCTTACAGCGCAAGAGGCTGGGTTCGTGTCATGACTGGCATCCCAGTACCCAGAAATTAAAGCCAAGCATTTGTTCTCAGTGCCTCTTCGAGTAAAGAGCGCAAATCTCTCTCCAAAAGGAGAAACAACCTCAAGTGCAACTGAAATACCAAGATTTGCTAGTGCGAACCCGTCAGTAACTAAAGCCTTTTCGATCTCTTTTGGATCGGTAGGCTTGCGTTTTTCAAACATCTCCAGAAATGTTTCCAGAGAGTCAAGGGGATTAATCACAAACCTAATGTTGGAGCGAGCAGATTTTGCTACAACCTTCCAATTACGAAAATTTTTACTAGAACACTGATCTATAATCTCTAACATTACGCCAAAGTTGCTGAGTCTAACTCCTGTGAAATCCTAGAATCTCGTGTTACAGCGTGATCACTTTTTCATTCACAATGTCAGTGAAGAGGTTGCAGTATTAACTTTATAGTATTGCACATCGCTACAGTTACGAGAGCGAAAATTTCTCTAATATAACACTCGACTTTCTACATCGCACCGCCACTTTCCCCCATTTTGGCGAAAATAGAAGGTTCGTGTCACCAAGTGCAGCCTTGTAAAGTTTTGTAAAAATGACCCATTTTTTAGGCTTAATTGATAAGAAATACAAATGATAACATTGCCTAGTTTGTCTCCTTTTAGGCAATGTCAAATAACTTTTTAACGAAAGAATCATGGTTATAGCTTCTTCGGGAGGTGCAGTTTGGGTTCTCTTTTAGGCAAAGTTTGTCTTAGCCTAAGTTTCTGTAGGGGTACAGCCGGGAACCTTCTCCAAGACTGTTAAGATAAACTTCATCTGGGTGTAAAGTTAGCGGTACTGGTTCGGTCAACGCCAGCGATTCTGGGTTGAAATTGAAATTAGCGATCGCGTGGGTGTTCACAGGCAGTTAATGAGAACAACCCTTCTCTGCTTTTATTGCCGCAAAGTTTCCCTAATTATTTGGGGCTGGTATCTCGGCAAACATCCAAATACGTCTACTCGTGTTGCCGTGGCGAACTGGACTTAAGCTACGCTCGATTAGGCAGTGGTAGGGACGGGCAGTAAGATTACGAGGAGGCGGCCAAGATTGTCGCACCCGCCCCTACCCCTACGCCTAATCGCGTCCAGTTCTTGAGTGGCTTGAAAACTTCGACGTTTATTATTGGTGAACAACACTGGCTTTGAAAAACCTTGAAGTAGGCAAGGTATAACCTTGCAAACCGACAGATATACTACATTACTATGTCCACCTTACAAATCGATCAGGATCGTTAATTGACCATCGCCACCGAGAGACGTCCAGATACTTATTTATTGTCGCTTGCGAAGCTCCTGCAACTTTTTGCTCCGCAACATAAATAAGCAATTTTGGGAATACATACTGGTGTCGGACTCTGGGAAAGAAAATGCCAATTTCGTATGCTTTGTATTCAAATATACCCTGTCTTCTGTTTATCGCTTGATAATCATCTTCATAGAATCCACTTTCCATAAAATTTCTGATATCTTCTGTAACGTGAAACGTTAGTCGTGTTTTTTGTTCTTTTTCGTACCATAGCCACCAAGTTAGAGGAAAATATGAAAGTTCAAAGCAGTGCTTAGAGAGACCACAAATAGTCTCTGCTGCACTTTCGGAGTTGTAAATCCATGCCGTATTGCGGAATATCGAATTCCAAAGCACAAACTCAACACCTGATTGAAAGATATTTAAGTGTTTCTCCCAATCCCTTAATGCCCTTCGTAGATATGCGTCTTCACTACGGCTAAGATTATTCATGGTTGCAAGGTAGTTGCTAATTCGCTCTATACCTTCAACACGAACGTCAAATCGCCTGCTATCTGATGGCTCTGTGTTCGATTCTATTTCTTCAACGATTATAGTAGCCGCATCAAACCCTCCAATAATCTCTCCATTACATTGCATCTCGAATGGAGAGCCTTCTGTACATGTACCAATCTCAAATGTCGGTAAAACCGGATACGGTTCGGTAGTAGCCACATCAAGACCTCCAACAATATCTCTATTCGGAATTTGCCCTGGTTTTTCATTGGACTTTGAGATTTTCTCTGGCTTTTGCCCAGTTATGCCCCACTCTAACAAGTCCAATGCATTCTCATCATCAATTCCCTCAGAGAAAGTTATCCAGCTCAACTGTTCCAAAAAAACTAGATGTTTGGGCAAGTCATTAACACCTGGAAGCAAGACAGGAATTACAGGGATATTCTTTTTAACACACTGTGATATTAGCGCTTTTAATTCCCATGTCTGCCAAGCTCCTAATCCCTGTGAACCAATAAATATAGCAGCAGATTTAACTACTGGAATTGCTTGTTGGATTTCATCTTGAAATAATCGCCCTGGTGGAATTTGTTTCTCGTCTAACCACGGTTTTAGACCACGCTGCTCAAGTTCATTTGCAATTACTCTAACAAAAGGCTTGTCCTTACTGTTGTGAGCTAAAAAGACATCAAATTCTGGCTGATCATTCATTATAGTTAACTCTTTTAATTACCGTTCCACTCCAACAATCTCTGCCAACGCATTCGCGTATTGCTTTAAATCACTTCTGAGTTTTTCAAGTTCTTCTCGCAGTTTAGGTTCTTCAGACCAATTGTGCTCATGTTCTTTAGGACTTAGATGTGGAGGACGCTGGGCTTCCCAGGTTTGTAACAGTGGATGCCACTTAGCAAGAAAAGGGCGAAGACCATTATTCAGCACTGCTATAGCAATACCTCCTACTGAATCGTGGGATGCACCAACATCTGGCCCTGCTTCTTTGAGAACTTGCCGTGTTACACCAAACAGGTTGTATAAAGATGTTAGAGCTTCGCGCAACAGGCCTTGGTCAATTTCTAAAGGTTGAACAGCAATGCGAGTGACCAGTTCAACGTAAAGCGACCAAGCAGCCCTACGCTCTGTTGGGTCGGCTTCCCATTCAGCAGAACCAATGCCAAAAGGAAGGCTAACAGATACTTTTTTAAATTTGGCAGGGTCAAATTTAGGCATAAATAAAATTTTCTTTTTAATTGCAAAAATAATGAAAGGCAGTCCCAGAAGAACTAGAACAGTGATGATACCAATCCAAATGTTTCTGCGAATTTCATTTTGGTGCTTGATTTGTTCAGTGTAAGCATCGTCATAAATTCTTCTGATTGCAGGAGAAGTTAAACTTGCTGAATTATTTTTATATAGCTCAATAATAAAATTAGTTCGTCTAGGAATATCATTTTCAGCATCATTACTAGCCAGTGCTTTAATTTCCTTGATCAGCTCGCTTTGAGGATTGGATGCTGGAGTTTGAGCTAGTGCTGGCTCTACTGGTCTTAATCCAGATAAAAGTGCTACCAACAGTATAAGAGTACTAGCAGAAATTGCTCTCAAATTATGATTCAAAGCACAAAGAGCGTTGTTTCGCATGGTCTCAACAAAAATACCGCAGATTCGTTGTTCGATGGGAGAGGATTGCTGCCTGTTTCAATGCTTTTCTTTCTCTGGCCATGATTTACATCTGGATTAACAGAATTTTATTAGTGGGATAGGTTCTTGTAGTATTTGGCGACGCATGACCTGCAAGTTTCGCTATCGTGACGATATCTGCACCCGCATCCAATAAATTACCAATAAAAGTTCTTCTAAAATCATGGGGTGTAAACGCTTCTACATCAGCTTTTTCCCCTCGCCGTTGCAACGCTCGAAACACCCCTTGCTCACTCATCCGCCTTGGGATAATTTTCTGTGCTTTATTTAAAGGAAAAGCGCCCCTGGTGCTTTACCCCGAATCAGCAGCCAATCAAGGACAGCTTGTACACCAGCTTCAGGTAAATAGACAATTCGTTCCTTCCGCCCCTTCGCTTCGCGTATTGTTAATGACCGACTACGGGGCTTGAAATCATTCAAATACTCGTGTTGCCGTGGCGAACTGGACGATCGCTACGCTCGATTAGGCAGGGGTAGGGGCGGGCAGCAAGATTACTCATAGGCGGCCAAAATTGTCGCACCCGCCCCTACCCCTACGCCTAATCGCGTCCAGTTCTTGAGTGGGTTGAAAACTTCGACGTTTATTATTGGTGAACAATACTGGCGCAAGAAAACCCTTGAAGTAGGCTTGGTGTATGACAACCATCAGTAAGAAATCAAGTGCTGGAGTTTCGTAACGCATGGGCTAGAAAAAAGCATTTTTACAGTCGTGAGATTTATTTTGAATTGGCGAAAATATGATTTGTCGAAAATACGTATTATCAGTAATTTATATTCGCGACAACATAACTTTTTACAAATAAACCAATACAAATCTCTGCCCTTTCAATAAACTAGCTGCATCTGTTTTGGAGCGCAGTTCGTGATTATCACCCTTGCTAGTTTTAAAGGAGGTGTAGCGAAGACAACCAGCGCTATTCACCTTGCCTGCTACTTCTCCCAAAAAGGAAGCACATTGCTAGTAGATGGCGACCCAAATCGCAGTGCTACGGGGTGGGCGAAAAGAGGAGCATTACCCTTTAAAGTTGTGGACTTAGTGCAGGCTCCCATGCACAGCCGTAATTTTGACCATGTGGTTATTGATACAGCAGCTAGACCGAGCCAAGAAGATTTGGAAGCACTCGCTGATGGGTGTAATTTATTAGTCTTGCCCACGACTCCTGATGCCTTGGCTATGGATGCACTGTTGCAGACTGTAGGCACACTCAAATCATTGGGCAGTCAACGCTATCGGATTTTGCTCACAATTATTCCTCCAGCACCTCGTCTGACGGGACAGCAGGCACGGGAGGCATTAGAGGCAGAAGGAATGCCACTGTTTAAACAAGGAATTAGACGATTTGCTGTTTATGAAAAAGCAGCATTAGAGGGACGACCTGTTTATGAAATCAAAGACCGCAACAGCAAAATAGCATGGCGGGAGTATCAAGAGGTGGGTAAGGAGATATTGCGGTGAACAAGCCTAGTCCTTTCAAAAAATTATTTGAAAACCAAGAAGAACTACAACAAAAGCCAGAACAATTGTCAGAAGCAACCAAAGAGAGTAACATAACACAAACTCCACCTCCGTCCCCACCAACACTTCGCCAACCTGAAACCCGCAAGCGTGGCAGACCTGCAACGGGAAAGCGGTCTGATGATGCTTGGATTGGACGCACTTATTATGTGAAACGCTCAACAGATTTAGATGTAGAGGAAGAGTTACTTAAGCTAAAAAGGCGTGGCATAGAGGTTGACAAAAGCGAATTGGTAGATTTTCTCATGTCTGTTTGGGTGAAATGGCAACAAGGTGAGAATATAGATTTACTAATTGATGAATTTACGCCAAGACGAAATTCGAGCATCTGATTGAGGTGTAGCTAAGTGGGGTGGTGTATAAAAAAAACTCCGACCACCCAATGAAGGCTGATCAGAGTCTTTCGGTTTCTTTATTTGCATCCTCACGAATTAAACCGACTGAGAGCAGCCTTTACCGAGTCTACGTGCCGAGCTGACTCACGAGAGTAGGTATAGTCCTCAGCGAAACAATGGGAACAGTTTCCCCCAGGGAAACCGTGTAAGCGGAAAGTTGTAAAAAATCAGATACAGGGGGAGCCAACAAAATATCAAAGACCATTTCTCTCAGGTCGCTTGATATCTGGGATAATCCTGTAAGTGGAAAACTACGGGTTCCCATCTCTGTTTTTTGCGCTAACACCGAATATTCAAAAAAAACGATGCTTACTGCTTTTTCTGATTGTTGATTAATTCGCAACAGGATATGGTCGGTCAGTTCTATTCCCGTTGCTGGCGACCCAGATTCAAAGCAAACGGTCAGCGTATCGCTTGTTTCATCATATTTAATACTTGGCTTGCTCATAGAATTAACCCATCACCTTTTGATATGCTGTGACTATGTAGTTATTTGGTACAGGTTGACCCAATTCTCCTTCTTTAAAGCGACAGAGAACAATAGCAACAATGTGGGTATTGCCAAAGCGTAAATCATCAAACGCTTTACTGTAACGATATTTCTGCGGATTTAATGGGTCTTGAGTCCGCCGTCCAGAACGAACGGTTTCTTTTAGCTTATCCTCATATTCTTCCATCTCTGGATGGTTTTCTGGGTCAATAATGTGTTCCCATCGCTCCGAACTTATATAAATATTGTTACCGTAGCGGTCGTACACACTCCAACGTTTATCAATGTTCATATTGTTTTAACTTTTGAAGAGTAAAATCATTTTTTACTAAAGTGTGAGTGTATTTTTTAGAGCAATTCTAAATTTTTTCTGCTTTCCTTTTACACCAAATCCGCCAAAACGCCTGATATTTCCCGTTGCTGTTTCTGCCTTTGGCGGTTGTCATCATATTTTCTAATAGTGTCGATGTTGGCGTGACGGCTAAGATTTTGAACCTTGCGGTAGTTCCCATTGCTGTGGTCTAGTGCAGTAGTGATAGAACTGTGCCGTACCCGATGCGGTGACATTTTCTTAGTTATGCCAGCTTTCTTACATAAACCATCGACCAACCGCCGAATCGACTCACCGATTAACCTATCTTCCTTATTGCCTTTGCGGTAAGCCATAGATCCAAACATTGGATCTGTTAGTTTGTTTGCCTTACCGCTAGCTAATAGCCAATCGGTCAAAGCCTCAATTGTTTTGCGGGTAAGTTCAATTGTTACCTTCTGCGTTCCCTTCCCCTTACCCAAAATTTGCAGCATCCCCGCTTGTGGGTTAAAGTCTCCCACATTCAAACTACACACTTCGTTACGTCTTAGTGCATTGTCCCAAAGTAGGCGCAAAATGGCGTAATCTCTCTTGCCCTTAAGTGTGGAACGGTCGATTAGCTTTAAAACTTCTGCGTATTCACCAGCTTCTACACCGGATGTATCCCGGTAAGTCTGCACAGTAAGGGCTTTCACATCTATTAGTGCAAAATGGCACACTCCTAATTTTCTGCCCATTGCCACCATTGATTTTATCGCGGCAAGCTTGCGGTTGATAGTGTTTTCGGCTAGCTTGCGCTCAATCATCAGGTAAGATTTAAACTTGAGGACGACCGCGACCGCGTGACGCTGTTCCAGGTGCAAAAACTCTAACACTAAATCTCTATTGGGTTGCAGCCCGGTTGAGTAGACGAAAAAATCTTTCAAATCTTTCGAGTAGGCGCGGCGCGTTCCAGCGCTACGGGTATCTTTTAATAACTGGTCGATAACATCTGGATCTAATGAGAGTGTGGTGAAACTGTCCCCTATGGTTAGTTTGTAGGTTTGTTCTAAGAAAGAGGTACTAGTAGCCATAGGGACGTAACAAATGTAAATAGAGCGAAAACCATCATTCTCACTCATTTTACCAAGTTACAGCAATTTTTTTTGGGACGATTTTCCCGACCTCTTATGCAGCATTATCGCTCGTTTTTAGTGAAAAAAAACGGACGATGACGATGAGTTTGGGCGGTCGCGCTTAACAGCAGGAGCTAGAAGCAACACAATTAGCGCCGCCTTGGCTAATGTCTTAATCATGGTTAGAATTCCTTTGAGTAATAACGTTCGTCGGTGCGATACGCATGGCGGCGTAATCGCTTTTTGGTTAAATCAGGTAAATGTTTCCTTTATCATCCAGTTCTGCTTTTTCAGCCTGAACTAACTCTGCAAATAAGTCTCGAATCGTGGCAGTATCCGCATCCTTAACGCATCCACTGGCGCGTACCTTCTCGCTACTAAGGGCAATATCTGCCGAGTAGATTTCCTTGCGCTTGAGATAAGCCATTAGCCGTTGGGCTTGCTCTGACAGCGCTGCGGAATTTTCTGTTGTCTCACCAAGCATACTGGAGAGCATTTTTTTAGCATCCTCATACCTGGCTTTGTCATCTTCCTCTTGCACCCTCCAACACAGATGGATTATCTGCCGCTTAGGGTAGCGCTTAGCTAAGATTTTTACCGCCTCCTCTTTTTCTTCTCTGCGAAGGTTGGTAAAGAAAGAGTAAAAATCCCCATCCAGCGCTCTTGTACATAGCTGCTCTAACGTTTCCTCTCCTGGCTCCTCTTCAACATCCTGTTGTTCTTCTGCAAACATCTGGTTCTCTAATTCTTCCGAGGCCAATTCGTGTAGGTCGTAGCCATACTCTTGGCGTAGAGCTGCAATTTGCATTCTGGTGTCAAAGTCTGCCATCGCCCTGGATATCTGAGAATCCATATTCATTCTGTGGATAGCATTCTCGTTTTTTAATTCTTCATAGTGCTGTGCCCTGGCTTGGACGTTTTTGCTCTTTCTGGATGCAAAATTTATTTCATCCTCTAGTCGCCGCATCATTAAATGGGAGCCTAAACACAATCCGAAGGAGGCGATTGCTAATCCAATCCGCTGTAATGGCTGTCCTTCATGGACAACTAAGGGGCGTACTTTTCTTTTTATGCTGGTTGTGATTTCGTAGCCATCGCTGGTTTTATAAACTCTGGTTGTCTGGGTATACATTCCACCAGACACAAGCAGGGCGGTACAGCCAGCGGCGGCGGCGGTGATGGCAGCGATTAGCTCTATTTTTGGATTTTTCTTCACGTCTTTCACTGCGCCGCCTCCTTGTACATAATGAAGCCAATCAACAGTGTTAAAGCTATGGCAACTACGCAGATGCTCACAAACGCAGAATTCCAGTAAACGAACAACCAGACTTGATTCCAATAAGCGATCGCATAACCCAGAAGCGCACCAGCAAAAACAATGAGCGCGATCGCTTTATGTCCCTCTACGAGCATCGCGATTAAAACTAAAATAAGCATTCCACCAAAAAACAAATGAATTGGCGTCTTTGTAAACATCCCTCCCAGAATCGCCACAGCGGCAGAAAAAGACGAGAGGGAAAATAGGAACGTGATATTTTTTAGATACTTCATTTTTGGTTTTGGACAGCCCCACAGGACATCTGTAGGGCTGAAAAACTTTTTATCGAAGAAAGGCAGAGGGCAGAGGGCAGAAGGCAGAAGGGATTTATCCCTTCTCTAATTGCCCGAACCGTCTGCGCGACCGGAGGGAGCAAGGGTTTAAGACCCCCACCAAATTTCCAATTTGGTGGCTCTCGTTCAGGTGGGGGTTTGAATCCCCATCTGAACGAAACCTTCTGCCTTCTGCCTCCTGCCTTCTGCCTTCTTCAATTGGACTTATTGGAATCAGAACCGCCTAGCTCAAAAGCTTGCTGGTAGTAGTCCTCAGCCTGTTTCCGTTGTTGTCCACGGAATTGAATTCGTTTTTGGAGCGACTCACCTATTAGCTTCATCGACTCGCCCATTTCCTCAAACTCGGCATCAACGATTTCAGCTTGAACCCCAGAGATACTACTGTCGTAATACTTCTTGTAGGCTTCAGTACGCTTAGCTTTTAGCTCAGCGCGTTTCGCTGTTTTGTAGGCTAGCCGAGACTGCTTTTGCTTGTACCCAAACAGGGTAAGGTAAGCGTCCGCAGTCGCTTTATCAATCTTGTAGCCAGCCTTACACGCCTCGTCGGTCAAATCCTTGTAGAACTTAGCTAGCTTCACCTCTGCCGCGAACAGCTTTTTCATGTTCTTGAAAATGATGGGCAGAAGTCTGGCGTTGTTGGCAGCAACGCTAACTTTTTGTTGCATCTGCGCAACTTGTCCAGGATTGAGCTTACTTAAATCGATGTTACTGGGGTCAAAGGGGATGCCGTAGCGACTCGCGATCGCGCTTACCATCTGTTGTACTTCTGGTGGTATCACGCGACTGGCGTTAAGGGAGTGAGCGCCTACTGAGTTGATGGATGCTAGCCCAGTTCCACCACTGGTTTTAGAGTCTTTTCCCTTGGCTTTGTCGCCTTTGAATCTGTCTGTTGCAGAAGAATTGTTTTTTTGGATGTTTGCGTCGCTTTTAGGTGTAATGTCCATGTTGAATATCCTTGAAAAGATTTTAGATGCTGCTGTTGTTTGGCGGTCAGGCTGAAAAAGCATGATTACTGCTGATTGGTAATCTCAATTTGGATGTTGTAGTTAATCTGCGGTCTAGCTCTCCAGAGGGCTGGAATTGCCAAAGCTAGACCAATAAACACAAGTAGGGAGGCGATCGCGCCCTTGATGTCTTCCTCATGCATGGTTAAACATCAAGCTCAACCGTCCAGGGGATATCTTCCCATCCCTCTAAGTCTTCAACATCAATAGCTGAAACATACGGGGTCAATTCTTCCTCTTCCAGTTCATCGTTTAGCTCGTCCCACGCGCCCGCCCCTTCTAAACGGTTAAATAGACTGACAGCCAATGAATGGTTCGCATCGTTTACAGAATCGAGCGCCTCTTTCTCACCTTGTCCCAGCAGCCAAATTAAGGGAGCATCTACTTTGTCTCTTAGCGCTGCTAGGAATTGCCCGTGCGCCACTGGGTACGGTGTTTCGTCAACCGAAGCATAGAAATCGTATGGACACCAGTCTTGCTCTATCCAATCTCCGTCCTCAAAGTAATAGAGTTTGAATTCAGTGTGTCCCCCTACCAACATCCCCTTGGCAAAGTCCTCTAGTTCCTGTTCGTCGGCGAAGTAATGGTCAGTTAGCTCAGTTTCTATCGCGTACAGGGAAGGATGATTTTTGTAAAGCATTGTATAATCTCCTTTGTTGTGTATTCGTGGCGGATGCACCCAATTAGGAAGAGAGGGGCGATCGCAGTGTTTGGAACCCTGCGGCGATCGCTCTGCTCTTAAAACAGACTTTGTTGTATGCCTTGCCCCATAACCTCACCCTTGCGGCTGGCAATCATGCCGGGCACTTCGTAAACTAACCGCGTTACTTTGTTTTGGTTCAGTTTGAGTGTTGCGGTTTTTGATTGTCCTATCAGTGGTCTAAAAGTCCACTGCGGATGGTCTATTCGCGCCCACGGACACTTACCAGTGAATCGATACAACGCACCGTTAATGTGGTAGACCTTGCACTCAGAGAGCATCGAAGTATCGTAGATGGGTATTAATTCACTCACGCCTGTAACCTCCATAAAGACGAGAAATTTTTCTGGCAACACCCTCAAGAATTTCTCTTAAATCAACCAATTCCTTGTAAATGTCGTTGTGTTCCTGTTCGAGTTCTTCAGATTCCAAAAATTCCAGATACATAATTGCGCTGGCAGTCTCAAAAAGTGTTGTTGAAATCCCTTTGGCTGTAAAAACTCGCATTGCGTCAAGCTGGCTTTGTCGATAATCGTCAATCATGGCGACTAGCCTCCAGTTCGCTGGCTACAGCCGTCAAGATGGAGATGCCACCAACAGCAAGGCTTGCACCCGCCGCACCTCTAAAAAAGTCGCCAGAAGCCATCCAATCTATCTGCGGCGACAGGCGGTCATTAGTCGCTTTATCCATGCCTGAAACACCCATGCAGAAGAAACTAGAGAGCGCCAAAAACCCACTAGCAAAGATTGCGGGAACACCTACCCCAAGGGCAACATCACGCAGCACCCGCAGTGGTCTAAATCGGTTTTCGTGCTTGATGCGGGCAACAATTTCAGCTTTTTGCTCTGGGGTGGGCGGCTGCCATGGTTGATAGCCTTGCTCATAGACCTCATCAATTAAATCGTTCAATCCTTGCAAGCAATCGCCCAAGGTTACGTCTGGGTAATACTCAAAACTTTTGAATTCGGGTGATTCTTTGATTGAGCGTAAGTACTGCTCAACAATCTCCAGTTTCTCTTTCTGCTCAAATTTCAGCATTGCCTTGCTCCTATAAGTCAGTGCAAACTTGTACTAGCGTTGTCTGTTACTGCTTTTTCAAGGGCTTTTCGCAACCATAGGTTTACTGTCATTCCCTCCATGTCTGCCAATTGCCTGACTTGGGCAATCAAGTGGCGCGGCACATCAAAATTAAGCCGCTTGGGGTTCTCGTTCTTCACTGCCTACCTCTACAATTTCTTGTTGTGATTGGATATAAAGCTTTCTCATTTCGCTAAGTGCCACAATCCCTGGTTGTTCTGGCTCAATCAAGTTTGGAGCGGGAATGCCAGCCCCAATCATTGCTGTTTTCACCATTTCTCGTGCTGGAGGAATGGCAAAGCCGCCACCGCAAAGAATTACCGGGTGTTTACGCCCTTGAATCCCCAAAGATTCAATTGCAAACGTTAAGGGAGAATCTTTTATCCAGTTGGTGATAGCCGCTTTTAATGCGTCCCCCACATCTCGCCCATCTGGTGCAATCGCCTTTACTTTCCCGTCTTCATAGGTTGCTGTAAACAGAATCTCGCGCAACTGAGAAGGTTTAATCATTCTGGCTGAATCACTGTTAGCGACCGCCTCAGCAAATTCTCTGATGAGCGTTGCCACACCACCACCACCGTTGGGCTTGTGGGATACCCGCTTAGGCAACTTGCCAAGGTTGTTGTATTCACTGACACAAGCCGTACCAAAGCCAATATCAAAGGTGTAAAGCGTTGGGCGGTCTAACTTATCGCCTTGACCATACAGCGATGCTCCGTACCCCTCTGGGTAATTAAGTGCATCTTTGGAGAAGGAAAGGCTGTATTTTACACCGTCAACCTTCATCCAACGGCACTGCTTGATAGCACGGCGTAATTCAGTGGGGTTGGCTAGTGATAGGGTAATCAGCTTAATACTGAGGCTCCTGTTTTTCTCGTTCGCGCCAGTA
This sequence comes from Nostocaceae cyanobacterium, assembly GCA_051861145.1. Classification (GTDB taxonomy): domain Bacteria; phylum Cyanobacteriota; class Cyanobacteriia; order Cyanobacteriales; family Nostocaceae; genus JBHYDF01. Next base: position 3,714 of record JBHYDF010000114.1, on the reverse strand, counting down.
GATAAGTCGTAGAGGTTGGGCAGAGAGGCAATCGCACCCAATACAAGTATCGGGAAGTATTCAACCTTGTGGTTTTCGCCGTCGCTCATGGTAATGTAATCCTTACTTTGCAGCTTGGCGGAAGTTCCGACTATCCAATGCTCAACTTCATCTCGCTGCTTGCCATCAATCTCTATCTTTTTGCGGCTTGTACTAAATGCGCCTTGTTCGCCGAAAGGCGGTGCATCAACCTGGCAGATTGTCGATTCAATTACGACAACATTTTTAACCTCTCCATCAACGATGGTCAGGGTTTTTATTTGCGATCGCCCACCATCCAGAATCATGATAAATTCCTTTTTGGGGACAACTACACGGGGCAATTTCTGCTTTTGAGGGCTTTTCTCCGTGTTTACCGCTACTTCGCCTTCTTGAAGTGCTACAACTGGTGGTTCAACTGTCACAGCCGAGTTTTGCTCAACGTCAGACTGTGCGTTGTTCTTTTTCCGTGGCATTCCAAAAACCTCCGTTAAAAAATCTCGAAACTGTCACACACACCACGTCTAAGTAATGTGTGCTTTTTAATGCCCTGCCAACCATATATAAGGGAGTGACTCGAAAATTTTTTCGGGGCGGTCGGGGTATCGGGGTCGGGGTGAAAAAAGTTGTCTAGAATAGGGTTTTTTCGTTGCTGCTGACATTTACCCCGATCACCCCGATTCCTTACACAGTCAACCCCGATCAACCCCGATGATTTTGGATAACCCCGATCAACCCCGCGCTTGGTTTTGAGCCTTTTTGGGGTCAAAATATACTGGTGTCAATTTAAAAGCATCACGCAAAGCACACCCGTTTTTGTCGTGTGCTAGTATCGAAACTTTTAAGAGGATGTTTGTTGCCCCTTAATGGATTTAGCCAGCGCGTCGCCATAGTTTTTTATCAGCAAACACACCAGTTGGCTATGTGTACTGATGCCTGTTTCGGTCAGAATTTTGTCAGCCAGAGGAACTAAGTCTCTAGCGATGACTGCACGTACTTGTTTAGGCATTATTCCTCCAAAAATGAATAAGTAGCATCCATATTTAGTTTTCATGGTGAAGATGCTTGAAAGTATTGATACAGCAATATTTGGGGCACTGCTGATTGAAGCAGTTCCATTTCTCTGCGTTAATTGTTTAAATCCTTTTTGTCAGCCTTAAACGTACTTTCCGGCGTTTGCTGCCTTTGTTGTGTGCCGTTTTTGGGCTACTGTTGTCATCCTATCACATCACATCATGATGTCAAGTGATAATATGATGACTGAACATTAGAGGTGATGTAGGATGATGTGTAATGAGATAAATGATTATAGTGAAGTGAGTAAAAAATTAAACGCTGTTATCCCGGATGAAGTTTGGGAGGATTTAGAGAAAATCGCACAAGCAGAAATGAGGACTAAAAGCCAGATGGCGGCGATACTTCTAGCAGAAGCGATCGCTGCCAGAAAAACAAAATCCCCCTCACTCAAAAAGGAGGACAAATGACCGACACCCCACAAACACCGTCTGAGCGGCTAGACCGCGTTGAACGGATACTTATAGCACTTGCTAACTCGCAACTTGAGTTACAAACTACTCAGTGGCAGATGCAAGCCAACCAACAGGAATTTCAACTTAATCAACGGGAACTACAGGCGGCACAAAGCGGAACAGTCAACAGTTGGAGCAATTGCGCTCCTATTGTAACCACATCCACAACCGAAACGGGAGCAGCTTGTGGCAGACCAAGCGAGACTTACAGCATCTGACAGGCAAGCGTGTCTTGCGGAGATACGGGAGATTTGGCGATATCTCCGCTATGAACCCCGTAACGGAAATGGGAGAGGTGAGAGATGAACCAAGACCAAATTATTCAGGGAATGCGTCTTATGGTTGCTGCCCGCGATTGGATGGGCTACCTGCACTTTCGCCGAATGCTTACGCAGTATCCAGATTTCAAGAAGCAGTTGAGGTGCTTCTTGAAGTCTTTGCCCGCCGCAGAAAAACAAGCATATATCGATTATTTCGGCGAACGCGAATTTCCGAGGTGCGGCAGCTTACTCAGAAAACGCCGGAAACGCCGCTATTCATTAAAGAGCCACGGACGTATATCGAAAGGGAGTCCTCACAAAAAAAATAAAGCTAATATCTTTATACCTAAAGATACATCTGACTCACATCATAAGGTAAGCTAAATTACCAGTTACCAAATCGCAAAAAAAAGGAGCCACTTCCGCGTTACGAAAGGGCATCCCAACCTTTTTACTTTTCTTATATATCTTTATATCTAAAGATATAGTCAAATTCATCTTACCAGATGAATGGTAAACCAACAAACCAGGGTGAGTTGACAAAGGGATTGCCGTTATAACGCCAAGGTGGCTCCAGCAAAGGAGAGGAGCAAAACCTATGGTCATGGCAATCCAAAATATACAGCAAACAAGCAGCACATACGAGAACAGCAAATCTACGTATGAACGCGATTTTACACAAACATCGGTAAATAAACTAACATCCGTAAGCAAAGCTGCACCCTGCCCCCATTGCGGGAAACCTGATTGGTGCTACGGAATTGGTTCCCTAACGGTCTGTAACCGTGATGCAAAACCAGCACTCTTGTGGGAACAAACCTCAAAAACTGATCGCAACGGCAAACCCTACTACGCCCCAGCAACACCTAAAAAACAACCACGCCCCAAAGCTAAAACCGAATACGTTTACCGCGATCGCTCAGGGCAACCCCTAATCAAAGTAACCAGAGTAGACGACGGTAACGGAAAACGGAGATTTTACCAAAATCATTGGGATGGGACAAATTGGGTCAAAAAAGTGCCCAATGATTTTCGTAACAGATGCCCTATATATAGATATGCCGAGGTCAAAGAGGCAATCGCACGGGGTGAAACCATATTTCTGGTAGAGGGTGAGGGGGTAGCAGATACCCTCTGGGAACTGGGAATAGCAGCTACAACTTTTATTGGTGGCAGCAGTGGGTACGTACCCCACAAGTACCAATTAGACTTAAAAGACGCGAAACTGGTTTTGTGTCCAGACAGGGATGAGCCAGGAGTCAAATTTATGGATGAAGTTTTTAAGGAGTTTTCGGAAGCTAAATGGTTATACGCTCCACCTAATGAATTCTACTGGAGCCATCTGCCCAAGTTTGGGGGATTAGATATTGTTGACTGGATTAACGACGGCGCAACAGTTGACAATATTTTACAAGCAATCTCTGACAGGCGGGTTGTCGTTGACGCGCTCAACAATTCGTTGAATCTTGAGGCAGACCGCAAGCGCCCCGCCCAATCAAAACACAAGCAAAACAAAAATTTAATTGGGGCACACTGGGGCGATCGCTTAAGATGGAACCTCTTGAAAAAGCAAGTAGAGCTTGACGGCAAGCGCTTGCTCTTGGATGATATAAAAACCGTGCTTGCTGACGAACTAGACCTCGACATCTCCCGTGAGGACGCCAGGGAAATAGTATTGCATCTGGCCAGAAAACAATCCTACAGTCCGGTTGTTGAATATTTAGAATCGGCAATTCAAAAGCACCCCGATGTAGATGTTGAAATTTTGGATGCTCTAGCCCCTCGCTTCCTCGGTACATCAGATCCACTGCACATCGCTATAATCAAGCGTACCCTCATCGCAGCGGTAGCGCGGGCATTTGAACCCGGCTGTAAACACGACACAATCTGCATCCTTCAAGGCGTTC
>JBHYDF010000113.1:0-27097 GCA_051861145.1 Nostocaceae cyanobacterium | reverse complement strand
TCCTAACTCCTAACTCCTAACTCCTAACTCCTAACTCCTAACTCCTAACTCCTATTTACCCTTTCTTCAAAGTAAAAAAGAATGTGCTACCTTGACCAACTTCTGATTCAACCCAAACATCACCTCCATAAATATCTACTATTTTCTTAACTAAAGCTAATCCAATACCTGTACTATCTGAATCTTTACTGCTAGATAATTTTTGAAATATTTGAAATATTCTGACAAAATGCTGTTTTTCAATACCTGGGCCATTGTCAGCAATACTAAATTTCCAATAACTATCATCTTCTATACAAGCAATTTTAATTTTACCTTGCGGTTTATCCATAAACTTTATGGCATTACTCAATAAATTCTGAAAAAGTTGTTCTATACGAGTTTTGTCGCAATAAACAACAGGTAATTCATTAGCTACTTCTATTTGGATATTTTCTAAAGGTTGTAGAAGCTCAATCACTTCTGTTACAACATCATTTAAATTTACTTGCTTTCTTTCTTCTTTAGTACGTCCGACTCGAGAATATTGTAAAATTGCCTCGATTAAATTATGTAGTTTTTTAACTCGAGCAATTAACCGATTAATTAATTGTTTACCTTCATCGTCAAATTTATCGGCATAATCAGTTAATAACCATTCTGATAATGAACTAATTCCCCGTAGTGGTGCTTTTAAATCATGGGAAACTACATAAGCAAAATCGTTTAATTCTTGATTTGCACTTTCTACTTCTTTGAGCAACTGCGCCATTTTTTCTTGAGATTTTTGGCGTTGGATAATTTCTTCTTGCAGTTGTTCATTTGCTTTTGCTAGTTCAGCAGTGCGTTGTTCTACCAGTTCTTCCAGACGTTCTTTGTATTTTCGTAACTCATCTTCTACCCGCTTACGTTCTGTAATTTCTGCTAGTAAAGCTGTATTTGCCATTTCTAATTGTGCAGGGCTGGGAAGAGCAAGCGCTTGAGGAACTAAAGGTATTAACGTTAAAGCTGTATAAAAAGAAATTACACCTGTGAAAGCTTTAATGACACCGGATAACCAATAATCAGGATGCCAAAGTGTCCATACTTCCATAATATGAGTTGTACCGCAGGAGACGATAAAGGCTCCAAATAAGAGAAAAATAGCTTTAAATGGTACATCTTCTCTTTTGCGGACAAAATATAGCAGTGTCAACGGAATTGAATAGTATGAAAGGGCGATGAGAGAATCTGATAATATATGTAGCCACACTAATCCCGGCTTCCAAAGGTAACAATGTCCGTGAGGAATAAAATTGCCTGAGAATAAAAATTGGTATTGGTTCAAAAAATCCACGTTACAACCTCCTGCATCAAATGCTTAGCCCTTTCGGTAGTATAGAGTAGCCCCAATACAGTTCGGTTAAGGGGGAAGGGGGCAGGGGGAAAGGGATAAAACCCCATATTTTCCCCTTTAACCTTTAACCTTTAACCTTTAACCGAACCGTATTGAGAGTAGCCCCAGCCAGCAATTGCCTGTGAATTGCCAAAAGCCACGCGATACCTACAGCTTGTGTCTTAGTCTTAACTAGTCCTTGAGTCCATGAGAACAACCATTGACTTTCTTAGTCACCTTAACCCCAGTCAACGCCGCGCCGTCGAACACTTCTGTGGCCCCTTGTTAGTTGTTGCTGGTGCAGGTTCCGGCAAAACACGAGCGCTGACTTATCGCATTGCTAACCTGATTTTGCAACATCGTGTTGATCCTGAAAATATTCTGGCGGTTACTTTCACTAATAAAGCCGCACGGGAGATGAAAGAACGCATCCAAAAGTTATTTGCAGAACAGTTGGCGATCGCTGAATTTGGTGAGCGTTTTGATTTATTACCAGAATACGACCAATTACAGCTAAAATCGCGAGTCTGGCGCACTTATATCAAAGATTTGTGGTGCGGTACTTTCCACAGTTTATTCTCTCGTATTCTCCGTTTTGATATCGAAAAATACGAAGACGAAAAAGGACGCCGTTGGAATAAAAATTTCTCCATTTTTGATGAATCTGACGTACAAAGTATTATCAAAGATATTGTCACTAAACAGTTAAATCTAGATGATAAAAAATTTGAACCCCGTTCCGTACGCTACGCTATCAGTAACGCCAAAAACCAAGGCTTTTCACCGAAAGAATTTGAAAGAGAACAACCAAATTATCGCGGACGAGTAATTGCAGAAGTTTACAGTTCTTATCAAGATAGGTTAGCAGAAAATAACGCCCTCGATTTTGATGACTTGATACTCATTCCTGTGAGATTATTTCAGCAAAACGAGCAGGTATTAGGTTATTGGCATCGCAAGTTTCATCATATTTTAGTTGACGAATATCAGGACACTAACCGTACTCAGTACGAACTAATCCGCCTGTTAGTGACGAATGATGAGACGAAAAAAAGTAATTGGGATTGGCGCGATCGCTCAGTTTTTGTTGTCGGTGATGCCGACCAATCAATCTACTCATTTAGAATGGCTGATTTCACCATCCTGCTTGACTTTCAGCAAGACTTCGGCGACGGTTTGCCGGATGAAGATACGCGCACAATGGTGAAGTTAGAAGAAAATTATCGCTCTTGTGAAAATATTCTCCAAGCAGCTAACGAATTAATAGAAAATAATACCCAGCGTATTGATAAAATTCTCAAACCAACACGCGGCGCAGGCGAAGAGATTTATTGTCATAAAGCTGACGATGAAATGGAAGAAGCCGAATTTGTGATCAATCAAATTCGCAATTTAGAACGGCAGAATCCGGAGTTGAATTGGGGAAATTTTGCCATACTTTATCGCACTAACGCCCAATCTCGCCCATTTGAAGAATTATTAGTGCGTGGTAATATCCCTTATACAGTGGTTGGCGGTATCAAGTTTTATGACCGCAAAGAAATTAAAGATGTTATGGCTTATTTACGGGCAACAGCTAACCCTGCTGATACAGTTAGTTTGTTGCGAGTAATAAATACTCCTCGTCGTGGTATTGGTAAAGCCACCATCGATGCTTTAAGCAACGCTGCTAAAGAATTAGGTACAACCCTATGGGAAATACTTTGCGATGAAACATCAGTTAATACATTAGCTGGACGTTCTGCTAAAGCTGTTAATAACTTTGCCCAAATGATTCGCCGTTGGCAAGAACAATTAGAAACGATGCCAGTTTCTGAACTTGTACAATTAGTTTTGGAAGAATCTAATTACGTTCAAGACTTGCATACTCAAGGAACAGATGAAGCCGAAGATAGGATAGAAAACGTTCAGGCTTTATTTAACGCTGTTTTAGAATTTGAAGAAGAAAGCGAAGAAGCTACCCTGCAAAACTTTTTGAGTGAAAAATCCCTAGCTTCTGAATTAGATAATTTGAAAGAAGGAGAAACAGCGGTTTCCCTGATGACTTTACACTCTTCTAAAGGATTAGAATTTCCTGTGGTGTTTTTAGTGGGATTAGAACAGGGACTATTTCCTAACTACCGTTCCATGAACGATCCAGCCGCCTTAGAAGAAGAACGCCGCTTGTGTTACGTGGGTATTACTCGCGCTCAAGAAAGGTTATTTATATCCCACGCGCGTGAACGCCGTTTGTATGGAAGCCGGGAACCCGCTATGCGATCGCAGTTTTTGGAGGAATTACCCGAAGAATTATTAGCTACTCGTTACCCCAGTAAAGTTACTTATACAAAAAGTGCAGGTGGTAGCGTACCGCAGCGTGGAAACCGTGCCAAGCAAGGTAGTGTGGAGAATTGGCAAGTAGGCGATCGCGTTCTTCACAAAAGTTTCGGTATCGGTGAAATTACACACATTTTTGGCGCAGGAAGCAAAATGTCTTTGGCGATAAAATTTGCCAGTTTGGGTCAAAAAATTATTGATCCTAGGGTGGCGCAGTTGCAACGGGTGGATTAACCTCACCCCCTAACCCCCTCTCCGCAAGCGGAGAGGGGGAATATTTATTAATAACTAATACCATTTCTCCAAATGTTTGATACTTATGATTCTCCTTAGCCCCCCTCACCATTCTCAACAAGTCTAAAATTAGCCCGGAAATAAATTTCGGGCTGTGTAGAGACGTTGCAATGCAACGTCTCTACATTGGTTAAAAACCGACTGTTTAAGAGTTTTAACCCGTTTCCAACGGGTTTAAGCTATAAGCCGGAAATTTATTTCACGGCTCATCGCAATTGGTTCGCCAGCGCGGTCTTGGGGGTTTCCCCCATGAGCGACTGGCGAACCCGGAGGGTGCAAGATATCAGCTTATAAAAACAGTGCAGGTGATACATGGAAAAAGATTCCTAGTGCTTTGGCTTGGCTCTTACTAATACTTCTTTTGCCATTGATAACTTCTGAAGTAATACCTTTAGAACCAAAAACCTCTACTAAATCTTTTTGTTTTAGTCCTCGTGCCAGAATCAATTCTTGCAATATTTCATGAGGACTAGCAGCTTCTAGCTGATAGTTTTCATCTTCATATCGTTCAATAAGTATTGCTAGCAACTTTAACACATCAGCTTGTTCATCTGTTAAGTTTTCTCCTAAAGCCATCAATTTACTCGCTGACGAAAGCAAGCGTTCATATTCTTCTTCTGTGTCAATGACTCGAGGCAAAGTTTCAGCGAGTAGCCTAGTGTATTCTTCCTTATTTAATGTGCTAACCATATAAACAATCCCCTCTAGGGATAGGTTCTGAATCGATGTAGGAACACATTGTTATTGTGTTCCTACACAGCTAAAATATCAAATTCCGATAACCAGTATATTTAGTTTTGGATTTAAGAGTGGTGGTTTATTTTTTCCATTTATCTTCATCATACTCTGTGTGCGTTAAAATATCTCTTATAAAAATAGCACTACACTGAACTACATTTCCACCTTTTCAAAATGCTCAACAGTAGGAAATGGATCGTAAAAATGATGTAGTAGTTGTTTCCACACTTGATATTCAGGAGAACCTCGAAACCCAACTGTATGAGATTCTAAACTTTCCCATCTTACCAACAATAAATATTTGCCTTTCACTTCCATGCACTTATGAAATTCGTGGGATAAATATCCGTCCATAGAAGAAATAATTCTAGAAGCTTGTTTGAAAGCGGATTCAAACTCACATTCCAAATTAGGTTTAATATTCAGCATCACCGCCTCAAGAATCATTTAACCTCTTGAATAAGTCAATGTTTTTGAAATCGAACACAGATGGACACAGATAATTAACGGGAGCATCCCAATTTTGCAGGAATAGCCAGCCAGCCAGCTAGCCAGCCAGGGACTGTAAGTCCCTGTCTGAAAGCTAAAGTCCTCTATAAGAGGACTGGGAAAGTTCTTTAACAAGTATTTTGTCACAATTGCGATGTTCCCTAATTAACTGTAGTTAATTTATTCTGTGGCAGATGTTTGCAAGATATTTATTCAATTTATCCTGATAATCAAGTTGATTTTACCTGAATAATTCCTCTATCAAAAATGCGGTTATTAGTACCGATACCGCTAATTTCTATTCTATCTGGAAACACTTCATACGCTGCAAAACTCAACCTCTGCGCCGAATACTCCGTCCATTCATTTTTTCCTACAGGACGAGTACCCGCACCGCCGCCACAAATTAAATAAGTCGTGCCATTAATAGCACGAGTGCGCTCATAATGGTGTTCGTGACCGTTGATATAAAGTTGAACGCCGTATTTTTGAAATAGGGGAGTGAAGTTTTTAATAAAACTTGGATTACTTCCATATACACCCGATGCATAAACCGGATGATGACCAAACACAATTTTCCAAGGAGCGTTACTTTTACTTAATTCTTTTTCTAACCAAATTAGCTGATTTTTCCAATCAGCATTATCATTAGTATCTAAAACAAAAAATTGTACTTTATCTCGGCGGAATGTGTAGTAACGACCCTTCATATTAAAGTTGGCATATTTAACTTGCAAATCGCCATTGTTAGTACGAATATCATGATTGCCTAAAGCAGCCTGAAATTTTACACCTTTCTTAAGCAAAGCAGCATAGGGACGCTCAAACACTGCGTTGATTTTTTCAATTTCGCCATTAGTATAGATATTATCTCCAGCTAAAACCACTAAATCATAGGGATTTTTGCTGTGATAATTAGTCATCGCCTTAGCTACCGAATATTGACCTGAATCACCTGTACCTGTATCTGCTACGGAAACAAAGCGTAGTAATAAGTCTTTTTTCGCTGGAGTGGTGGCGATCGCTTTTTCTATAGCATTATCAGCATTATTACTTATTCGACGATTTATACAGCCTAAAAATCCTACACCAATTGCACTCAGACCACTCAAAAATAAAAATTGACGACGTTTCAGCTTCATTAAAAACTCCTTTGTTCGCCTAAAGAATGAAGTGATACATTAAGGCTGGAGAGTCAGCAGCAGGAATTTATTTATGCTTGTCTTTGATTAGCTGCTCTTGGTAAAAGTTCCATGTCACAAGATAATCAGAATTCACAACCCCCTTCTTCCCCGGAACCGCAGGGAACTCAACCTAGCCAAAGACCTTACCAGAAAGTCCAGCCATTTTGGAAGGCTAAAACCATCCAAATTCTTAAAGGTACAATTGGGGTTTTAGAAACAACAGTTAACAAACTGGAGACAGAACCCCCTCCTGGTACTGAGGAAACTCCCAGTTTTGTGCAACAGGTTCAGTCTGGCTGGAGTGGACTGTTAGCTAAAATACGTTCATTTTTGCCAGCAAATTTGTCAGCAAAGTTGTCGAATACGGCTTTAACAGGGGTTATTGCGGTTATTGCTGTGATTTTAGTTTGGACAACTTCGACTGTCTTCACTGGAAAACCTACCGAAGTAGCAACTGTTCCTCCTACTTCTGCTACTGAAGAAACACCTCCTGTTGAAGAAGCGCCTCCACCAACCACAACAACTCCACCCGAACCAGTCACACCAACACCAGAAGAAACGCCACCACCAGTAGCAGAGGAACCCGTAGCGCCGCCAGCAGAGGAAATTACTCCGCCACCACCAGAACCAGAATTAGAACCGGAACCTGAACCGGAAGTCACTCCCACGCCGATACCAACACCGACAATTGTATTAACACCAGAACAAACTTTAATTGCAGCGATCGAAAATCAAGTCTCGGAAATTAGTGATCGCACTTCCTCCGGACTCATTCAGTCAATTCAAGCTAACTTCCTTACTAGCACTCTCGCTATTAAAATTAGTGACGATTGGTATACTCTGAAAGAATCCCAACAGGATAAACTTGCAGCCGGTATTTTACAACGTTCTCAAGAGTTGGACTTTACCCACTTAGAAATTAGTGACTCACAAAACAGGTTGGTAGCGCGTAATCCTGTTGTTGGTACTGAGATGATTATTTTTAGACGAAGAGAGTCAATAGTCAATAATCAATAGTCATTAGTCAATGTGCTATCAACTCTGGATTTAGGGCTTTTATGTACTACTTTTACTAAATAAAATTACAGTTAATCGTAGTACAAATTATACTTGTAAAAATTAGTACCGGATAAAAACCAATACGGAATTGCAAACTTCATGAAATTTTCATAAAGTAATTTCGTAGAAAAAATGTATCTTTTGTTACCAATGATTAGCTACATTTTACACTTTTTGCCTATGAAAATATTTTTTATACAAAGCCTTATAAAGATTTTGTGAATTTTATATTGAACTAAGTGAAATAAAATTTCAGAGATACTAGCATTTATAAAGTACGATTAAAATATTTAGTGAAAAAATAATAAAAATTCTATTTGCGTGTTTTTGGAAATAAGAAAACCTGCTCAGTTTTGGTACGAGAGCAATTTAGTTTTATGGCTATATGTAGGTAAATTCAAAACACTTTATTATTTAAATTTACACACAATACTTCTATCGGAGGAATTCAGAAAGCATCAATATACTTACATTGATAGAAAGAGAAAATCGAAGGAAGTAGCGAATATTTTTTTGGGATAAAACACCATTATAGCGATTTCTAGTCTGCTGAGGTACAAATTTATCTGTGTTTACCCCCCTCATTCCCACGCCAGTTGCTACAACTCTGGGAACCAGAGCAACGCACTGGCTCCCCTCTTGAGGGGGGAAGACAGAGGAAAAACTTTTATTTACTGTTTATCTGTGGTTAATTACTTCTTCGGCGTACCTCATTGGGTCAGGAAACGCTATATAATTGCACATTAATTCTACAGGGTGGATGTCATGCGTAAACCTGTTATGACAATTTTTTACCAGTTAAATCCCTGGGATAATACTATTGAATGTAAACTCTATTAAATTGAATTAGGACTTACGCAGAAGTTACGAAAAAACTAACTACACTCGTACACAAAAAACACTAAAAAAATAAGAGTTTGAGAGAGTTTTTGTGTCAGTCCTATAAATATCTCTGGAGTTCAAAATATGCCAAAAGTTTCTGTGGTTATTCCAGCCTACAACGCAATGACCTATCTGCCAGAAACAGTAGAGAGTGTTTTGAGGCAAACTTTCACAGATTTTGAAGTCTTAATTGTTAATGACGGTAGCTCAGATCATATTGTGCAATGGGTATCTGAATTAGAAGATCCACGTGTGAAATTCATTTCCCAAGAGAATCAAGGTGTATCCATGGCACGCAATACAGGTATTGTCCAAGCTCAAGGAGAATATATAGCATTCCTAGATGCTGATGATTTATGGGAGCCAACTAAGCTAGAAAAGCAGGTACGTTGTTTAGATGAAAAACAGACAGTAGGTTTAGTATATACTTGGACACTTTTAGTTGATAAAGAAAATAATCCTACCGGCAGAATTTTTGCTTCCCATATAGAAGGTAATGTAGGTCATAAATTGCTAGAAAATGACCCAATTTCTAGTGGAAGTTCACCGATGGTTCGGCGTAGTTGCTTTGATAGTGTCGGGTTATTTGATCGTAATTTAGCTTATGCGCCAGATTTAGACATGTGGGTTCGTATTGCTATGCGTTATCCCATTGCAGTCGTCAAGGAACCTTTACTCCGCTATCGGCAGCTTCCTAACAGTTTCTCTAGAAACCGTCAAGGGATGAGTAAGGATATTCGCACAGTTATTGAGAAAACATTTGCATCAGTTCCCTTAGAGCAGTTGTATTTGAGAAATCGGTGTTATGCAAGTATATTTTTTGGCTTAGCATGGCTTTCTGTAGACGATGGAGATTACAAAAAAGCAATTCATTTCCATCAACAAGCTCTTTTACACCATCCTCAACTACGTTACAGCGAGAAAAATTTACGTTTGAGTTTAGCGATCGCAATGATACGTTGGTTTGGTCCTAATGGCTACAATGGAGTGCGAACCTTAACCCGTATCTTACGCCGACGCCTGCTTGGTGTTTCAGTTTAATAGCGATTCAGTCCATTATTAGGAGAATCTGTTGAAACCTTATTTTTTGCCATCTTATGCTTTTTATTCACCGCAGTAAATAGTTTAATAATGATGCACAAAAGTCAATGGGGTGCATGGAAATTTGTATGTATCAAAGTTTAAGTCTAGATACCGCTCCTCTTTTGCTTAGTAAAAACAGAATAACTAGTGTGTCGAAAAAAGTATTAGTCATATCCCCTGTTCCCTCTCATCCTCAAAATGCTGGGAACCGAAGCAGAATTTATAACCTGTTGATGAACCTGCAAAAGCTAGGTCATGACGTATATTTTTTGTATATTCATCAAGAGATAGCAGATGAATACTTGATGCGCAAAACTTGGGGAGACAATTTCTACTCTGTACCCTACACAGATTGTTGGCAAAAAAAACGGAGTTTAGCCGCAAGAATTATTAGAAAATTAAGGTGTTTTCTGACCAACTATCCTAAATACCCTGGTGCGGTGGATGATTGGTACGACAATTCTGTAAATCAGTTGTTAGTGGAATTGCAGAGGAAAATTAAACCTGATGTAGTAATTGTCGAATATGTATTTTTCTCCAAAGCCCTCAAATATTTTGGTAAAGACGTTTTGAAAATAATTGATACCCACGATATCTTTAATAATAGAGTTAATTTGTATAAAGAAAAAGGTCAACAATATTATTGGTACTCTACAACAGCTAAAGAGGAAAGCAAGGGACTTCGCCGAGCAGATTTAATTATAGCCGTACAAAAAGAAGAAGAAGAATATTTTAAAAAGCTAGTAGGAAACAAAGTTATCACTATCGGTCATACCGTTCCGCTGCATAGACCAAAACAGATAGCACAGCCGCGCATAAAAATTCTTTACGTAGCCTCTAAGAATGAAATCAATATTCATAGTTTTAGCTACTTTATTAGAGAAATTTTTCCAAAAGTTAGAGCAAAGCTTCCTGATGTTCAACTTGCGATCGCAGGAAATATTTGTGAAGTGGTAGAGGATACTGACGGGTGCATAAAGCTTGGATATGCAGAAAACATAGACGAAGTTTATGATACTGTTGACGTAGTTATTAACCCTATCCTATTTGGGACAGGGTTAAAAATAAAAAATATTGAAGCTTTAGGGCAATCTAAAGTTTTAATTACTACACCTGAAGGCGCTAAAGGACTGGAGAAAGGAGCTAATAAAGCTTTTATTGTTGCTAATAATGTAGACGAGTTTGCTCAATCTGTAATTGAAGTTTTGACGAATCCAATATTGTCTAGTAATCTCTCACAAAATGCCTATGTTTTTGCCCAAGACTATAACAAAAAAGTCTTGGAAACCTTAGAAAAAATACTTGCTTAAATGTTTCATTCAGCGTGGCTAAGTCTTTAAAGATAAATGATTGCAACAGATAGATTTATATAACCCTTACCCAAAAAGGGATTCTCAATCCAAAATCTAAAATCTAAAATCTAAAATCCAAAATGGTATAACTAATGAGTGCAGTTAAAAATGTGCTTACAAATCGTATTCATCGACCTATAAAGATTCAATTTGTTAGTAGAGATATTCCTGTTGAGAATTCTATTGGTAACGCTACTTATATACTGGATTTTCTGCGCTACTTGCGGCAAGCTGGTTGTGAAATTGAGTACGTACTTCTTAATTCATCACCTAACGGCAGATTTCCTTGGTATATCATTCCACCTGCATTGGCAACACTTGCTAATGTGTCGGCAAAGAATAACTTAAGAATAGGTCGTCTTCTGCTTAGAGTTAATCCTTTATCAGATTTGTTGATTGAGTTGGTACGATTGGTTTATGATCGCTTACCACAAAACCTGAAAAACATTTACCGTTCTATCAGGGATAAACAACAGATAACACCCTTATACGTGATAAACGTAATTCCCACTCAAGTTTGGGATACTTTGGCAACGCCAGAGGAAGAAAATTTTGCAAGTTCACGGTTTGTGAGATTCAAACCAAATGTAGTTATTGCTAATTACGCTTTTCTAGGGAGTATTTTAGACTCTCCTGTTTTAGATGAAACAGTATTAAAAGTTATACTTACCCACGACGTACGCCATCAAAGATTTGCTCATTTCAAAAAATTAGGACTTACCACTTCTGAATCAAATTGGAGTTGGGAACAGGAAGCAACACAGTTAAGCAAAGCACAAGTACTTTTAGCCATTCAGGAAGAAGATGGAAAGCTTCTCAAGCAAATAGCACCTCAATGTCAAGTTATTTCCACGCCAAAGGCTGCGGTCATTCATCATTCTAAAGTCAAGCAAGTACCTGGTCGTTGCTTATTTGTTGGTAGTGGTGTGGATCACAACTACTACGGTATCAAATGGTTTCTTGAGAATGTGTGGTTAAAACTTACACAACTAATCCACGATTGCAGCCTTCACGTATGTGGTACTGTATGTGATTTTATACAAGAATCTTTTCCGAATGTTCGTCTTCTTGGCAGAGTTGACGATTTGGAACCCGAATATGGTGCTGCTGAAGTCTGTCTGGTTCCTTTGCTGGCTGGTAGCGGGTTGAAAATCAAACTCGTAGAGGCTATGTCTTATAGTCGTGCTTGTGTTTCCACCAGTGTAGGCGTTCAAGGACTGCGTGAGGTTGTAGGTAGTGCTGTTCTCGTAGCAGATACACCAGAAGATTTCGCAGCAGCTATACACACAGTGCTAACCAAAAAAGAAAAGCGCCAATGGATGGAGGAACAAGCTTATAGGTACGCGATCGCTAAGCTTTCTCCTCAAGCAGCCTATCAACCTTTTGTAGATTACGTTCACCAATACTTACGACAGTAATTTAACCAGACCGATTTTTCTTAAGAAACATGCCTAAAAGGTAGGAAGCATATGAATATAGTTAGCAGAGTACAATTTCCTAAAACTGCTGAAACTTCTGAGTTATACTTCAAAGTTTCTAATGATATATCACTTAATTTTAATGAAGACAAAAACCAGATTATTTTACATGAAAATAGTACCATATCTTTGAATACTTATTTCAACTCAATCTACGAAAAATACTATACAAAATATACATCTATTCACTCCCTTTATTATTTACTTAAATTAGAGGGAGATTTTGAAATTTTTGCTTATAGAGAAACTTCTGAAGCGAGTACAAGAGAACTTATTTGTACTCAAACTATTGAGGGTTGTCAATTATCAGATTATGTGAAAATTTTGTTGCCAGAATTCAAGCCAAGCCAAGAATCTGGACGCATTTATCTGGAAATAACTTGCCTCAGTGAACAAGGTTTATTTACAGAAGGGTTAGTTGTAACTAAGCAAGAAAAGCATCGTGATATTTCATTAGCCATCATTACTTGTACATTTAAAAAAGAAGCTTATGTAAAAAAGACAATCAATACTATTTTACAAGACAGTTTATTGCAGGATAAAAAATTCCAAGTTTTTGTAGTGGACAATGGCAGAACACTAAATGCGAGTGATTTTAAAGACTATAGAGTTAAGCTTATTTCTAATCGCAATGTAGGTGGAAGTGGTGGTTTTACTAAGGGACTAATTGAGGCGTTACAGGAAGGCGTTTATACGCACTTCTTGTTTATGGATGACGATATAGAGTTAGACAGTGAAGCTATTTACAGGCTTTTTTCTGTGTATGAGTATGCGAAGCAGGATTTTGCTGTAGCTGGTAGTATGTTGGATTTATACAAAAAACACATTTTGTATGAAGCAGGAGCAATATATAACAAATCCATTGACGATGAAGGAAACATCAAGCAGGATAAATTCACAGGCTATCCTCTCAAGCACAAACTTGATTTACAAAGCACCGCCACACTTAACTCACTTTTGTTAGAAGACAATATAGATTATGGGGGATTTTGGTTTTTTGCCTTCTCTAAAGAAATTGTAGAAAGGATTGGATTACCGCTACCCTTGTTTATCAAAATAGATGACATGGAATTTGGTTTAAGAATAAATGAACATTTTGAGAATGGAATAGTCGCTTTTCCGTCTGTAGCTGTGTGGCACGAACCCTTTTATGCTAAAAAACCCATTTGGGATTTCTACTATTACATTCGCAATCATTTAATAGCCAATTCAATTCATAGTTCATTGGAATACGTGCAGACAGTTAAACATTTTACGCGGTTTATAATTTATTATTTGTTTATCTTTGATTACAACTCTGCACAAATGGTAGTCAAAGGTTTTGAAGATTATATGCAAGGTCCAAATTTTATTACAAATAATGACCCAGAAATTGTGCATTCTCAGATTTGTGAATTTAGTAGAAATTATAAAAACCAAACTATACTAACTAATTTTATTTCAAATAGTGAAGTTTCTCAAATTACTAAAGCTGGAAAACTACAAAAGCTGCTTAGTTTGTTAACGCTTAATGGTCATTTACTGCCGCAGTTTCTAATTGCGGATGAAAGTGCAGTCATTCGATTTAATGCTAAAAAAAACGACTCCATTTGTAAAGGGTTAGCTAAAAAAAGAATTCTTTATTTTATGGAAGGAAGCCCTAATTTTTATCAGTACGAATTGGAGCAAAAAGCTGCTCTTGATATTTTATTTATCTGGTTTAACACTGTAATTAGAAGTTGTTTGAGATGGTCAAGTGTCAGTGCAGAGTGGAAAAAAGCAGCCAAAGATTTGACCTCTATTCAATTTTGGCAGGATTACCTTGAACTTCATAAAAAGGCGGAGTCTCAACACCCAAATTATGTTAAGCAAGGAGAAGTTTCATGAAAGTAGATTGGCTGATTGTAGGGGCTGGATATTCTGCTTGTGTGCTAGCTGAACGGATTGCAACTCAACTTGCACAACGAGTATTAATTGTAGAACGGCGAGACCATATTAGCGGCAATGCCTATGATTATTACAACGAGCATGGCATTTTAGTACACAAGTATGGCCCTCACATTTTTCATACCAAATCCAAAAAAGTCTGGGATTACTTATCTCAATTCACACAGTGGCGGCCTTACTATCACCATGTGCTAGGTGTGGTGGAAGGGAAAAAGGTTCCCATACCATTTAATCTGAATTCACTCTATGCACTCTTTCCTCCGCGCTACGCCGAAAAGCTAGAACAACAGCTTATAGAAAACTTCGGTTTTGGAGTCAAAGTCCCTATTCTCAAATTACGTGAAAGCGCCAGTGGAGATTTAGAGTTTTTAGCTAACTATATCTATGACAATGTTTTCTACCGCTACACACTCAAGCAGTGGAAACTGAAACCAGAGGATCTTGATCGTGGGGTAACAGGGCGCGTTCCGGTCTACATCAGCCGAGATAATCGCTACTTTCAAGATCCTTACCAGGCAATGCCAAAGTACGGCTATACCGAAATGTTCCGCCGGATGCTGGCTCACCCCAATATCAAGATACTCCTGAACACGGACTATCGTGAAGTTATTAACGACATCAAATTCAATCGAATGGTTTATACAGGTCCGATTGATACCTTCTTTGACTATACGTACGGCGAGTTACCTTACCGCAGTATACGCTTCCATTTCGAGACGCTGGATCAGGAGTACTACCAGGAAGTAGGTACAGTTAACTACCCCAACGATTACGATATTACCCGTATTACCGAACAAAAGTATTTATCCGGGCAAACTTCACCCAAAACTACGTTGGTCATGGAATATCCTCTAGCCTACGTACCTGGTCAAAACGACCCTTACTATCCCATTCCACGTGAGGAAAACCGTGAACGTTATGACCTCTACCTCAAAGAGGTTGAGAAACTTAACGGTACAGTCATCTTTGCTGGACGCCTTGCGGAATATAAGTACTATGACATGGATCAGGCAGCATTACGAGCCTTGGGCTTGTTCGAGAAAGAAATAGCTAATTTTATGAGGGGCTAGGGACTAGGGGCTAGGGAAAGAGATATTTTCATCAGTTCGTTGTGAATTTTGTTCATGTCGTCTCTTGCATAAGTCGATGTTTTTTTAGATAAAACCGTGGTTAATTATCCTTAATCATGAATGCGTGCAAGAAGACTATTGATATTAGATTAGATAAACCAATAAAATGCTTTTTATCCGTCCTACTGTCTCATCTGATGTTGAAAGCATACTGAAGCTAATTGCTGAAATTTATGCCGAGTACGGCTGTATTCTCGACGCTGAAAATGAAGATATTCATCTGTTAAATCCAGGAGATTATTTTCGTGCTAACGGTGGAGAATTTTGGGTTATTGAAGATGGAACAAACATTTTAGGGACGGTAGCTGTCCTACTCCACGCTGATAATGCCGAGTTAAAAAGCTTATACGTACATTATTCACTACGTAGACAAGGTTGGGGAAGGCGATTAGTGGAAAAGGCGATCGCTCATAGCCGCGCCGCAGGAAAACCCCGCCTAATCCTTTGGAGTGACACCCGTTTTACTGCTGCTCACCAACTTTATCATTACCTTGGTTTCCAACAAATTGGAATGCGAGAATTGCATGATTCCAACAACTCTGTAGAATTTGGATTTGAAAAACTCCTAACTCCCTACTCCCCACTCCCTACTCCCCACTCCCTACTCCCCACTCCTAACTCCTAACTCCTAACTCCTAACTCCTAACTCCAAACCTGGTATCCAAACGGTGAAAATTGAACCAACGCCAACTATAGACTCTACCTCAATTCGACCCCGATGTAGTTCTACAAGTTGTTTGGTTAACGCCAAACCTAATCCTGTTCCTTCGTAGCGGCGGCGGTAAGGGGTATCGAGTTGATGAAATTTTTCAAACAATAATGGCAACTGTTCTTCTGGAATACCGATACCAGTATCTTCCACTTGAAACACAGCGGTGTCATCTTCTACCCAAAGCCGCAATGTCACGTTACCACCTTCAGGCGTGAATTTGATCGCATTACTTAACAAATTCCCCAGTATTTGCTGTACTCGCCGGACATCAGCGGTAAAGCGATCGCGCTGTCGGTCAATTTGTAAATCCAGCTTCAGATTAATTTGCTCGCTTGTCCCTTCTTCTAATAGCGATGCTATCGTATCTTCTGCTACATCTACTAAAGAAAATTCTGTAATATTTAAAACTGCTTTACCCGCTTCCAATTGAGATAAATCGAGAATGTCATTTATCATTTCTAATAAATGCTCTCCGCTATCGTGGATTGTTTGTAAATAATTCCGTTGGCGCTCGTTCAACTCCCCAAAAGACCAGCGCAGTAAAGTTGAAGACATACCAATTACGTAAGTTAACGGAGTTAGCAATTCATGGCTGACGGTTGCCAGAAATTCACTTCTGAGGCGACTAGCGGCTTCGGCTGCAACTAAGGCGTCGTGTAGTGCTACTGTACGCTCAATCACTCGTTCTTCGAGAGTTTGTTTTTCTTGGGTGAGCGATCGCATTAACTCAGCTTGGTGAATGGCGATCGCTAATTGTTCGGCGATAGAAGTCAGCAAGTTTTTGTCACTTTCAGTCCACTGACGCGGAGCATTGCACTGATGAGCAATCAAAGTACCCCAAAGTGTCCCCCCAAATACAATTGGAGCAACAAACTTTGCCCTCACTTGCATATTCCTTAAAAAACCCAATAAACCCTCTTCCAGAACATAAGTTTTTTCCACATCATCTACAGCTAAGGTAAAGCCTTGGCAATACTTCTGCCAAGATGGGGAATTGGGCGCAAAGCATTGTTCTTCCTTGAAATTTAATATCGAAGGGATGGCATCACTAGCACGGGATTCGTGAATAATATAACCCGTATCTTGGATTAAAGTGGATGAAGATGAAAACTCAAGGGCAGTATAATTTACTTCTGTAGATTGGGGTGCGGGGGTTTCTCCTCTTGAATAAAGTGTGCGCCGTTCGGAATTAAAGTGTTTATAGTTATTTACAAGATTAGGGGTATTACTCATCAGTCCCTCTAAGGAACTGAGTTCAACAAGTTTTTCTCCTGGTGGGGTAGGTAATTTGCAGATTACTAATCTGTCTAATTCCAAAAACTGCCGCACTTGCTCAATAGCTGTTGTCATAATTACCGGCAAATCTAAGCTTTGACGAATCTGAGTAGTTACTTGATTAAACAACTGTTCTTGAGCAAGCTGCTTTTTGAGAGCATCTTCAACTGGCTGACAGACAGAAACACCAGGAATTGTTGAGGCTAATGGTTCTGTCACCTCTTGATTTGGCTGTGGCAGCAGATATTCTAACAATAACAGGGTAAATTGACTTTGCAGCGTGGCATTATTAGGAGCGAGAATCTGACGATAGCTTTCGATTTTTTGGTAAGTATGGGAATTACACTCAAACAAATCTCTCAATTTTTCGAGGAAAGAAGCGATCGCCTCTATATTAAATGTCAACTTTACATTTAACAGAGAGTCTCCATCAGCACAAAGCAAGGGGATAGAAGAACATTCTCCTTCCCCGTCTCCCTTGTCTCCCTCTTCCCCGTCCTCTTCTGGGTTGCCTACCATTAACGCATTAAACCCTTCAGAAACGACAACCGCAAACCGGAGTCTTTGCCATTCTCCAGGTATGCAAATGGTCGCCAGAACAGCTTCTGTCAGTACCAAAGAACCCTTTCCTACTGCTTGAGCCATCTTTTCTAACAAATTGTCAAGCTGATTAAATACATCAGAAGGTAAGGTTCGAGAAAAGCTCAAATCAGGAGAGTCAAGCATGTTCAAAAATTTGGTAAGAGAGGCTAGATGCGATCGCTCAATTATTTTTAATGTCTTCTAACCAACAGTTTAAGATGGGAATACAGAATTATGCATCGTATTAGTGCCACATCGGGAGGATGGAACCCTCAGTCAGAAGGTGTAAATTTTATCGAACAAAAGCCCGCTCCCTTTGTGTTTCTCACGGCTGCTGATACCGACATTCAAACTTTGGCAGTTGCGGTTTCCAAATTACCTGCAACATTTCCAGCGTTAAGAGTTGCTAACCTCTTGAACTTGCAGCAGCAAATCAATATTGATAATTATGCCGAGCAAGTTTTAGAGTTTGCGCAAGTAATCATTCTGCGCCTGTTAGGAGGAAGATCCTATTGGGCTTATGGCTTAGAAATAGTGCGGGAAATAGTACAAAGTAATGGTTCAACCTTAATTGTAATACCAGGGGATGATGCTTTTGATCCTGATTTAATATCTCACTCTACTTTGCCTCTGGCTACTGTTAACCAAATATGGCGCTATTTCAATGAAGGTGGTGTAAACAATTTTACCAACGCGCTCAAATATATTGCCGATACAAGCCTTTTAACTTCATTTAATCCGCCACCACCCCAACCAGTACCCCGTGTAGGATTGTATCCTTGGTCATTGGTCATTAGTCATTCGTCATTTGTAAACGACAAAAGACAAAGGACAAATGACAAAGGACAAATGACTAATGACAAAGTGGGTATCCTCTTCTACCGCGCCCATTATCTAGCGGGAAATACTCAAGTTATTGATGCTTTGTGCGCAGCTTTGGCAAAGCGAAATTTAGAACCAGTACCAGTTTTTGTATCTTCGTTGCGTGAAGTAGATGTTCAAGAGGAGTTGAGCGAGTTTTTTCAACCCAAAGACTCACAGCAAATAGCCCTGCTGCTGAATACTACCAGTTTTTCTCTAGCGCGATTGGAAACGGAAATACCTCAAATCGATTTGTGGAAAAAATTGGATGTGCCAGTATTGCAGGTTATCACTAGTAGTGGTTCATTCCAGCAGTGGGAATCAGAGTTTCAAGGGCTTTCACCCCGCGATATCGCTATGAATGTGGCGCTTCCAGAAGTCGATGGACGGATTATTAGTCGTGCGGTATCTTTTAAGGCGTTGCAAACTCGCCATCCTCTGCTAGAAACTGATGTAGTGGTTTATGAACCGGTGAGCGATCGCGTTGAGTTTGTCGCTGAACTTGCTGCTAATTGGGTACGTTTGCGCTCTAAACCACCTCAGCAAAGGCGCATTGCTCTAATTTTGGCAAATTATCCTACCCGTGATGCACGTCTGGCTAATGGTGTAGGTTTGGATACTCCAGCTAGTTGTGTGGAAATACTTAAAGCTTTACATTACGCTGGTTATCAGCTAGAAAATATACCAAGTAATGGCGATGATTTGATACAACTTCTTACGGGTGGGGTAACGAATGATCCAGAAGGTAGGGAGTTGCGTTTGGTGCGCCAAAGCGTTTCTCTTGAGGAGTATCAGGAGTATTTTGCTTCGTTACCGGGAGTTGTCCAGGAAAGAATTTGCGAAAGGTGGGGAAAACCGATTTTAGATTCAATCCAAAATTGGGCAATTTCCGGTATTCAATTTGGTAACATCTTTGTGGGAGTTCAGCCAGCGCGTGGCTATGATGTTGATCCGAGTTTGAATTATCATGCACCAGATTTGGAGCCAACTCATAATTATTTAGCTTTTTATTATTGGCTAAGAGAATGTTTTGGTGCTGATGCTGTAATTCATGTGGGGAAACATGGAAATTTGGAATGGCTACCGGGTAAGGGTGTGGCGTTATCTAGTGATTGTTTTCCGGAGGTGGCTTTAGGAGCGCTTCCCCATTTGTACCCGTTTATTGTGAATGATCCTGGTGAGGGTTCGCAAGCAAAACGTCGCGCTCAAGCGGTAATTGTGGATCATCTGACACCGCCTTTGACTCGTGCAGAACTGTATGGCGCTTTGCAGCAGTTAGAAAATTTAATTGATGAGTATTATGAAGCGGAAAGTTTAGATCCAAAACGTTTGCCAATAATTTGCGATCGCATCAACCAACTGGTGATTCAAGAAAATCTCCACCTCGATTTAAGGTTAGAGAGTGAGCCAACTGAAATCTCAATCCAAAATCCCGGACAGTTGCTCAACGGGGGGAACCAAAGCACCGCACTGTCCTCAAAATCTAAAATCCAAAATTTCCTCCCCCGCGCCGATGGTTATCTGTGTGAATTGAAAGAAGCACAAATTCGTGATGGTTTGCATATATTTGGGCAATGTCCGAGTGGACGACAATTGCGGGATTTAATTGTGGCGATCGCTCGTCATCCGAATCGCCATCATATCGGCATCACCCGTAGCATTGCTGAAGATTTGGGTTTAGATTTCGACCCGCTGACAGACGATTTCAGCACTCAGTTATCACCTCAAAGCCATAAAATTTTGCGAGAAAATTTTCAACGCACCTGTCGCACCATCGGCGACGCAGTTGAAATACTAGAAGAACACGCCGCCTCCCTAGTCGAACAACTCCTCACCCCTAACTCCTGTAGGGGCGGGTTTTGTCAATATAATTCCACTAAAACCGATAATTTATCCGCTAAACCCGCCCCTACCACCACTCCCAACTCCTCACTCCTAACTCCTAACTCCTCACTCCTAACTCCTAACTCCTCACTCTCTGTCCTTGACTGGATACGCTCCCGCCTCCTTCCTTCCCTGCAACAAACTCACCAAGAAATTACGCATTTGTTACACGGACTAGATGGTAAATATGTCCCCAGCGCTCCTGCTGGCGCACCTACGCGGGGGCGTCCGGAGGTTTTACCTACAGGTAATAATTTTTACTCTGTAGATATTCGTGCCATTCCGACAGAAACGGCTTGGGATGTAGGTAGGAAAGCAGCAGAAACCTTAATTGAATGCTATACCCAAGAGCAGGGGGAGTATCCTAAAACACTTGCTTTGTCATTATGGGGAACTGCTACAATGCGCACTGGGGGTGATGACATTGCTGAGGCGTTGGCTTTACTAGGTGTGCAGCCTGTGTGGGATGGTGTAGCGCGGCGGGTGGTGGATTTTGAAATTTTGCCACTTTCGGTGATAGGACGTCCCCGCGTAGATGTAACGTTGCGAATTTCTGGATTTTTCCGGGATGCTTTTCCCAATTTAATTGATTTATTTAATCAAGCGGTGGTAGCGGTAGCGGCTTTAGATGAACCGCCAGAACAGAATCCTTTAGCAGCGCAAGTTCGTCAAGAAACTGAGTTTTGGATGAAAGAGGGTTTTAGTACAGAAGAAGCACAACAGCGATCGCGCTACCGCATTTTTGGTTCAAAACCTGGTGCTTACGGTGCGGGATTGCAAGGCTTAATTGAATCGCAAAACTGGCAAAATGACGAAGATTTGGCACGTGCCTACATTAACTGGAGTTGCTACGCTTACACAAGTTCCCCCCTTTCTCAAGGGGGGTTAGGGGGGATCTCCACTCCCGAAGTATTTGAGCAACGCTTACAACAAATGCAAATAGTTTTGCATAACCAAGATAATCGCGAACATGATTTACTAGATTCTGATGATTACTATCAATTTCAAGGAGGTTTAACAGCAGCAGTACGCTCAGTACAAGGAAAAAACCCCCAAACCTATTTTGGTGATAATTCTCTTCCTGCCAAGCCGCGAGTCCGTCAATTAAAAGCAGAAATAGCCAGAGTGTATCGTTCTCGGGTAGTTAACCCCAAGTGGATAGCTGGAGTCATGCGCCACGGTTATAAAGGTGCTTTTGAAATGGCGGCGACGGTAGACTATTTATTCGCCTATGATGCGACGGCGAAATGCGTGGAAGACTATATGTATCAAGGCATCGCCCAAGCTTATCTATTTGATTCTACCGTCAGTGATTTTATCCATAGTAAAAACCCGTGGGCATTGCGTGATATTGCTGAAAGATTACTAGAGGCCCACAAACGTGGTTTATGGCAGGATGTAAATATACAAACACTGGAAAATTTGAGAAACTTAGTTCATTACGCTGAAGAGGCTATCGAACAAAAATAAAGGTGATGTAGGAAAAATCTATGGATAACCTTGCGTATTTGCACGTAGCTTTTGCCTACGAGGATTCCCCGTCCAGTGAATTAATTTCCCTCAGTTCTTTGTTAAAGGACGCAGCAGCACCAGACTGGAAACGTCTTTCTGGAAAGGCTTGGAAGTATTTACTCCCCCTTGTCCTCACCGTATCCGTTCTCAGTTCTGTTACCAGCGCCCTTGCTTTAGAAAGAGGGGATCAGGGTCCCTCTGTACGCAATTTGCAACGAAAGTTACAAAGTGCTGGTTATTATCAAGCTCCTGTAACTCAAGTCTTTGACTTCAACACAGAAGATGCTGTCCGGCGCTTCCAAAAATCTGTTGGTTTACCGGTAGACGGCGTTGCCGATACAACTACCTTACAAAAATTAGAAGGCAAGCGTAAAAGTTCTGGGAATGCCCAAGTTACAAAACCTTGGAATACGAACACAACTAGAGTTCAAACAGTTAGCTATACTAACGCTAGCCAAGCGGAAAAATATAGTACTGTAAATTTCTCAAGCAGCAAACGCCGCGATCCTAATTTGTTACAGAAAGGTGATGAAGGTGAGAGTGTTAGAGTTCTACAAGAACGCTTGCGAGTAGCTGGCTTTTATTATGGTCAATCAACGGGTATATACGGCCCCATTACTGAAGAAGCTGTCAAGCGCTTCCAAGAGGCTTACAACTTACAGGTTGATGGTGTTGTCGGGCCGATGACACTGAGCAAATTGCCAGCAGCAAGTGTCGGATACGGTGAAGAGACTACTACTGCCGTAAAATCAGAGCAAAATAGAAAAAATCTCAGTGTAGGCGATCGCGGTGAACCTGTCAGACTCCTCCAAGAACAACTGATTAAAGCAGGATATTTACAGGGAGAACCAAACGGATACTTTGGTCCCTACACCGCAGACGCTGTACGGCGATTTCAAGCAGATAATTACTTGAAAGCAAGTGGTGTTGCTGGTCCAACTACCCGAAGCAAATTACATCGTGCTGTTAGTAGTGCTACTAAAAGTGAATTTAATGTTCTAGAGATCCAAACCCGACTACGTGAACGTGGTTTTTATAAGGGACCTCTTAATGGTGTAATGGGAAAAGAAACCAAGCGAGCTATTAGACAAGCTCAAGAATTCTATGGCATCAGCTTGAGCGATGTGAAAAGCGGAAGCTTCTAGCATCCGCCCTAGCCTACCTCAGCTGTAGTCAGTTGGAAACTGCTCAAAAATCCCCTGTATATTTGATTTTGTACCATTTTGACCAATTTTTCAGAGCCGGTAGATTGCGAAAATAGCAAACTTTGCCAGGTTTTTGCAATCTAAAATCCCAAATCCAAAATCCAAAATGGTATTAGCTCCTCTCACAATTATTAATCCAAGTGTTACAAAGGCATCAATGACCGTTGGCACTTGGGACAAATAGCATGTATTGTCAGTTGACAGTCAAGTAACTGATAACCTTCTTTTTGAGCAGTTTTCGCACCAATTTTTAAAATTGAATCGTTTTTGAACTCAATGGTAGTGTTGCACCTTACACAGATCAGGTGATGGTGATGATGAGGGTAGGGTTGGTTCAATTCATAATGTTTGTGTCCCTCTCCCAACTCTAGTTCCCGCAAAATTCCCATCCGTGCCATCAACTTCAAAGTCCGATAAATAGTTGAGAGGCTGATTCCTTCTCCTTTAATTTCTAGCCTTTGATACAAATCTTCTGCACTAAGATGTTCACCTTGCGGTAAATCTTGAAAAATGTGTAGAATTGTTTCTCGCTGGGGTGTTAAACGCCAGCCTCGTTCGTTCAGTTCCGCTTTAAGGGAAGTAGCTGTGTAGACCGTCATACTAATTTTTCTCAACAAACCCTGTCAGCTGAGAATATAGCAAATCTTTAGAGCAATTTGCAACAATCACTGCTTATTGCGAATATTTACTAAATGCTATGGAAGAAGCTATGACATATTAAATTGTCAAAAGTCAAACGCGATCCCCGCACTGGAAATGTCCCAAGAAAAGGGACAATAAGGTGTCTATTTGTTTAAATGCAAATTATTTGCCATAACTTAGTGAGAGGTTCTGCCAACGGGGATCACGGAAAGTAGCTAATAGTCGTTTGTTTATAGTCAACAGTATATAGTATTGGAATTGTCCGCTATTGACTATTGACTATTGACTATTAACCATTGACTAACTCAGAGACTCCAGGTAGTCGCGGATGAGGTTGCGTCGCTTTGGTTGACGCAGCTTTTGCAGTGCTTTAGACTCAATTTGGCGTACACGTTCCCGCGATAGGTCGAGGGCGCGTCCTATTTCTGCTAAAGAGTAAGGATGACCATCTGCCAAGCCAAACCGCATTAGAATTACATCGCGTTCGCGACTAGTTAAATCAGCCAAAAGATTCTGCAAGTCTTTTTGTAAAGATTCTCGCATTAACATATCTTCTGGTGTAACGCCGTCGGTTTCAAGTAATTCACCTAGTTCTGTGTCTTTATCTTTACCAACCTTGGTTTCCAAAGAAACGGAGCGAGGCACTCTTAACAACACTTCCCGAACTTGGGCGGGTGTCATTTCTAACTCTATAGCTAGGTCTTCTAAAGTGGGGGTGCGTCCTTTCTCTTGGGCAATTTTGCGCTGAGCTTTTTTGATTTTGTTCAGCTTTTCGGTAATGTGAACGGGGAGGCGAATCGTGCGACTAGAAGTAGCGATCGCCCGCGTAATTCCCTGACGAATCCACCAGTAAGCATAAGTACTGAAGCGATAACCCTTAGTTGGGTCAAATTTTTCAACTGCTCGCTCCAAACCTAGAGTACCTTCTTGGACTAAATCTAACAATTCCAAACCGCGATTTTGATACTTCTTGGCAACCGATACAACTAGGCGTAGATTTGCCTTAATCATGTGTTCTTTAGCCTGGAGTCCATCGCTTTGAAGTTTCTCCAGTTCCTCCACAGTCAACTTAGCAATCTCTGCCCAGCGTCGTTTACCCTGTGCTAAAATTTGCTTTAGCTCAAACACATCCACACCAGAGTCACGCGCCCATCGTTCTAAAGAAGGGCGATGTCCCAATTCCGATGCTAGACGTTCTTGAGTTTCAATGACCCGCAGATAAGTTGCAATTACTTCATCTTCCTGCTTGGCAGCATTAGACAAGATTATCCGCATCCGTAAATAGCGCTGGACTTTTTGAGCTTCTGAAACTTCTTCATCCCGCCCTAACAGCCGAACCCGACCAATTTCCTGAAGATATAGACGTACCAAATCTGTGCTGCGACGGTTAGGGGTAGCACCCAAACTCACAGGATCGGTAGAAACCATCTCCAACTCTTGCAGATCT
Organism: Nostocaceae cyanobacterium; assembly: GCA_051861145.1. Classification (GTDB taxonomy): domain Bacteria; phylum Cyanobacteriota; class Cyanobacteriia; order Cyanobacteriales; family Nostocaceae; genus JBHYDF01. Next base: position 1,692 of record JBHYDF010000113.1, on the reverse strand, counting down.
TCTTCCGACAAATCATCACTTTCATCTATGGTGATATCCGGGTCAAACATCTGGCTAGACTGTTGGGTTTCGTAGGCGGCATCTGCGTAAAAAGATGTTGCTGGCATAAGGATCGTCTCAATGGCTCCAGGTAACAATAGATTACGGTCAGCTAATCAACTGTTGCTATTGTTCCCGTGAATTACGAAGAACTAACACGGTTGGGGGTTCCATTTAGGTTTTTTTGAAAAAAAACCGTACAAAAATATTTCTGGTTTTATTTAATACAAGTGCAAAAAAGTGCAAAAAATGTTGGAATATCAGCTTTGCCATAGAACCAATAGCTATTCAAAGGCAAACCTGGACTTGCATTTGTAAATTTACCAGTTAAGTTTTGTACCTTGATAAATCTTGACTGTAAATTTGATAACTTGGTATAAACATATATCAGTGAAAAACATATTTATTAGAGGCATAGTCATATCTACAGAACTACGCCAGTGGTTTCCTGAAGATTTAGCATTTTTTCGTCAGGGAATTTTAAGTATTGGGGAATGGTTGATGGTTCATAGTTCATGGCCATTAACCATCAACCATCAACCATCAACCATCAACCATTAACCATTAACCATTAACCATTAACCATTAACTATGAACATTCCGGCTTGATATCACGCAGCATTAGTTCTTCAAGTGCTTGTCGGGGTGTGATATCACCTTGAAGTAAGCGATAAACTTCTTCGGTAATGGGCATAGAAATATTTTGCTGCTTGGAACGCTGCATCAAAACTTCTGTGGTGTTGATTCCCTCACCGGTTCCTTGTAAGTGGGTAAGAATTTCTGTGAGAGTTTTACCCAAAGCAAGCTGATAGCCAACCTGGTAATTGCGACTTAAGGGACTGTTGCAAGTAGCAAGCAAATCGCCTAAACCAGACAAACCATAAAATGTTTCCTGCTTAGCACCCCAATCAACGCCGATACGAACCATTTCTGTTAATCCACGGGTGACTAAAGCGGCTTTAGCGTTGGTTCCCAGTTGCAAACCATCACACACACCAGCAGCGATCGCAATTACATTTTTCAGTGTTCCCCCTAGTTCCACTCCCAAGGGGTCAGCATTAGTGTAAACCCGGAAACGATTTGAAGAAAACACCAACTGCACATCTTCAGCAGCATTATTAATACTGCTAGCAACTACCGTTGCAGCTGGTAACTCTTGTTCAATTTCTTTAGATAAATTCGGTCCAGAAAGGACAACTACCGCATGATTAGGGAAAGCTTCTTGCCAAATCTGCGACGGTGTACAGGTGGTTTGGGGGTCTAAGCCTTTCGTCGCCGTGACAAAAATCATCTTTGGGGAAAGGGGTAAAGACTGTAATTGAGAGACAACATCTCTTACACCCTTCATTGAAACAGCAGAAAGGACAATATCAGCATCTTCTATCACCGCCGCCAAACTTTGGGAACCTCGACGCGACCAAACACGCACATTATGACCATTCGTTACCGCCAGAGTTGCCAAAGCATTTCCCCAAGCACCCGCGCCAAGAATAGCAACTAATTTTGGATTTTGGATTTTGGATTTTGGATTAGTCATTGGTCATTAGTCATTGGTCATTAGTCAAGTGTAAAGACTTTTGACAAAGAACAAATGACAAATAACTCCTAACTCCTAACTCCTAACTCCTAACTCCTAACTCCTAACTCCTAACT
>JBHYDF010000112.1:3931-27319 GCA_051861145.1 Nostocaceae cyanobacterium | reverse complement strand
TGACCAATGACCAATGACCAATGACCAATGACCAATGACCAATGACCAATGACTACTTATTCATCATTGTCCAAACTCCATCCCAAGAGTCTGAAGGGGTTTGCTTAAGATAATTGTGAGCGCGTTCTAAGTGGATATTAACTGCACAGTCTGTGGGTCGGATACGTTTTGCTGCTTCAAAGCAAGCGATCGCGCGTTTAAAGTCGCGGGACAAATAAGCATTGCGTCCCTCGTGGTAATAGGATAAAAATTCTTGGGTAAGAAGGTCTAGGGGAATAGTGCGATCGCCAATTAATTCATAGATATTCACTGCTTGATATTTCCCTTTGACGCGAATTTTATCTAATTCCCGTACCCAAATGCGATCGCTGCACAATTGGTAAGTAAATTCACTGATAATAATGTCACAACCATAATCTTTAGTAATTCCTTCCAGACGTGAACTCAAATTCACGCCGTCACCAATGACGGTATAATCCATACGTTTGTGAGAACCGATATTACCGGAAACGACTTCCCCAGAACTAATACCAATGCCAATATGGATTTTTGGCTGTTCTTGGATCACCCGTCGTCGGTTAAACTCATCTAACCGCCGTCGCATGTCTAAAGCAGCTTCCACCGCCTTCCAAGCGTGATTTTCCATCAGTGCTAATGGCGCACCAAATACCGCCATTAAAGCATCGCCAATGAATTTATCGAGAGTACCTTCGTGGTTAAATACCGCCTCTACCATTGTTTCAAAATATTGATTCAGGAGCGATACTACTTCGGCAGCACCGAGATTTTCCGTAAGAGTAGTGTAGCCTCTGATATCAGAGAATAAAATGGTAACTTCCTTACGTTCACCCACCATTAAAGCATCTTCCCCTAATGCCATAACTTGTTCAGCAACACGGGGAGTCAGGTAGCGATACATAGTATTTTTCATCCGCTTTTCCTGACTGATGTCTTCTAAGACAACCAAACCACCGCGTACTCCGCCTTCTGGGTTAGTCAGAGGATTAACGGTAAGATTGATACTGCGCTCGATTTGCTTAACACTAGCCACATCCAGTAACTTGGACTGGGGAGTTAGGGGTTGGTTCCAGGGAATGAAAGTATTAGGTTGAGTGCGATCGCATATCGCCAAAATATAACTACTATGCGTCCTATATTCTTCACTCCTAACTCCTAACTCCTGTACAGACGCAACCTGGCGCGTCTCTACAACTCCTAACTCCTCACTCCTAACTTTATACAATCCCACCATCAAACTTTGTTCTGGAACATAATGTCTTGCGCCTGTTTTCAGACTATCTTGTAAGCGCATTTGTAAATTATCAATTGGTACAACCTCCCATACGAGGCGACCAATTAAATTTTGTTCCCACAAAAGCTTATCTTGTTTAGCATTTACATCTGTTAAAGGGCAACCTAGCAATTCTAATGCCGCATCATTTATTGTAACAATTCTACCTTCCATATCTGTAGAAATTACGGCATCTGACAAACTTTGTAGGATGTCTTTTTGATATTGTTTTTCTAGCAGTACATTTTCAAATAAACGGGCATTTTCTAAAGCAATTCCTGCTTGAATGTTAAAAGCCCGCATAAATTCTTCATCAGAAGTGGTAAAACTGCCTTGATGTTTGTTAATTAACTGCGTTACCCCAATTAATTCATTAGCAGAATTAAACACTGGCAAACAGAGAATATTGCGAGTTACATAGCCTGTTTTTTTATCTGTAGTGGGGTCAAAACGGGGGTCTTTATAAGCATCGGGAATATTCAACGCTTCACCTGTAGACGCCACATAGCCAACAATACCACGGTTAGCAGGAATGCGGATTTCTATCATAGTTTGACCATCCGCAGCAGCTACCTTCGTCCAAAGTTCCCCCATTTCTTTACGATACAAAAACAGCGTGCTGCGGTCTGCTTGCATTAAAATCCGCGCTTGTTCCATAACTATTTGCAAAGTTGCTTCTAGATCCAGACTTTGCCCTAGAGTCTGAGTTGCTCGTAAAAGCGCCGTTGCACCCCGTTGATTGCGTGCTGCCACATAGAAAGATTGACAGCTTTCTAAGATAATACCAATAGAAGCGGCAAAGTCCCTAAACCGCTCCTCATCTTCATGATTAAAAGGAATATTCCCTGCTTTATTCGCCAGTTGCACTACAGCCACTACCTGATTTTTGCTACTTAAAACGGGCATACATAAGATATTGCGAATTTTGTAGCCCATTTGTTTTTCTAATTCCGAATTGAAGAGAGGGTGAGTAGAGGTTTCCGATATATTTAGATACTCACCTGTACTGGCAACGTGGCCAGGAATGCCGACAGTAATGGGAGTGCGAATTTCTAAAGGTTTGTGAATGGTATCTTGGGCAACTTTAGTCCACAGTTGACCTTTATCATGGTCTACCAGGAAAATAGTAGTATGTTCTGCTTTAAGAATTTGACCAATTTTTAGTGTTATCGCCTCTAAAACTTTTTCCAGCATCGTTTCTAGGGCTTCGTTGTTTATAAGTTCAATAGCCCGTAGAAACTGTTGGAATTCCGCAGTAATAAAGTCTAATAAACAAACAAATTCATTAACAGAAAGGTCTTTGACACGACGCAGTAGAGCATGGGTGCGATTAACTTGAGTAAGTTCAGTTAATGTAGCCAAGACGCTACCAGAGTTTAGGAGTGTCATGGGAATTTTAGATTTTAGATTTTAGATTTTAGATTTTAGATTTTAGATTTGGGAGTGGTTAATAGTTAATGGTTAATGGTTAATAGCCATGAACTATGAACCATTAACCACGAACAACTAATCCAAAATCCAAAATCCAAAATCGCATTACGCTGCTTTTGGCAATTCAGAATAAATTACCTTTTGGTAGTAGTCTTGTAGTTGGCGTGTAGCTGCTGCCCATCCCCAACGTTCAGCTTCTTTTCTGGCGTTTTGACGGATAACTTCCCGTTCTTGTTTCACCTCTAACAAGCGAATTGTAGCAGCGATCGCTCCTGCGTCATCCATTTCTGGTGCAAACAAGTAACCATTTACACCATCTGTTACAATATCGGGTATACCACCAGAACGAGCTGCTACCACTGGACATCCAGCCGCCATTGCTTCTAGCAATACTAATCCTAGCGTTTCCGTACGGGAAGGAAAAATAAACGCATCAGCGCTAGCGAATGCAGAAGCTAATTCTGTTCCCACAAGATAACCAACAAAATGAGTATTTGTACCAGCAAAGTATTGTTCTAAAGCTTGGCGATGGGGGCCATCTCCCACCAATGCTAACCTTGCTTCGGGAATAGCTTCTAAAATTGGTTTGATCCGCTCAATTTCTTTTTCGGCTGAAAGACGTCCGACATAGAGTAGCAAGGGACTTTCTGGATTATTTTGCGATAAATGCGATCGCATTTCTAAACTAGCTAAGCTGGGATGAAACGTTTCTGTATCCACTCCCCTTTGCCACAAATTTACACGTTCAATGCCGTGCGCTGTTAGTTCCTCCATCATCGCCGTGGAGGTACACAAATTCAAACTAGCTTGATTATGAGCTGCTTTTAGTAATTCCCATAGAAAACCTTCTAGCATTGCCAACCCATAATGGTGGAGATACTGGGGTAAATGGGTATGATAAGACGCTACCAAGGGAGTATCAAGGATTTTGCTATAAAAAATACCAGCTAATCCTAAGACTGCTGGATTTACCACATGAATAATATCTGGCTTAAATTCTTCCAAAGCGTAACCAATTGCCGGGCGTGGCAGTGCTAATTTTAACTCTGGATAGAGTGGTAAGGGAAAGCCAGTAACACCATATATTTTGGCTCCTTTGTATTCAGTGATGCCACCTTCGGGGCAAATCACCAGCACTTGGTCGCCGTTGCGTTGGAGGTGTTCAACGGTATGACGCAGGCGCGTTACAATGCCGTCAACCTTGGGCAGAAAGGTTTCGGTAAAAAGAGCAATCCTCATAAAATATAATTATTTGTGATTCGCTACAGGCAGAGTGGTCAGATAACCCCAGTTTTTGGGCAATTTCAGCATTACTCATAGAGTAAACTGTCTTGCGTGACGTGAGCAATTCCATGTAATTACATCTTGTACTCAGCCGTGAACTAAAGTTCCGGCTAAAAGCTTAAACCCGTTAAAACGGGTTATAACTTATGCCAGAGTTAGCTTTAGCTAACTTTAGCTATTAGCCCGGAATTTTAATTCAGGGCAGGATTTTTCATAGTTAATGATTAATGGTTAATGGTTAATGGTTTTGTTCTATGAACTATTAACTATTAACCACTAACCACTATCCACTAACCAACGGCTTTATTTTCTATGCCAAGTAACTTTCGGCAAAATCTCGTTTTTGTCAACCCTATTTTGATACTTAACGGCAAAGTTCAACAAAGAATCAAGCAAGGAATCAGACAGATAGTGGGGTTCTAAGCCCAAATCCAGTAGTTTGGTGTTTTTGGCGTTGAAGTAATGTTCTTCTTTTTCGACTCTGGGGTTATCCAGATTATTAACTTCTACATTCAACCCCATCGCGTTGCCGGCTTTTTTCACCATTACCGCCAAATCACCAACGCTGAATTGTTCGGTAAATTGGTTAAATACGCGAAATTCTCCAGATGGGGCTGGGTTGGCGATCGCTAATTCAACACATCGCACCGTATCGCGAATATCCAAAAATCCGCGTGTTTGTCCACCTTTACCGTAAACAGTCAACGGATGTCCAATGGCTGCTTGAATACAGAAGCGGTTCAACGCCGTACCAAACACACCATCATAATCAAGGCGGTTAATTAACATTTCGTCCATTCCGGTTTCTTCCGTTAAGACGCCGTAAACAACCCCTTGATTTAAATCTGTTGCCCGTAGTCCCCAAATTCGGCAGCCAAAGTGGATATTGTGGCTATCATGTACTTTGCTTAGGTGATACATTGAACCCGGCTGCTTGGGATAGGGCAAAGTGTCTTTGCGGCCGTTGTGTTCAATGGTAATGTAGCCTTCTTCAATATCTATATTGGGTGTACCGTATTCACCCATTGTCCCTAGCTTCACCAAATGGCAATCTGGGAAATCTTCTTTCATCGCGTAAAGCAAATTCAGCGTACCGACGACGTTGTTAACCTGCGTCATTACAGCATGTTCGCGGTCAATCATCGAAAATGGTGCTGATCGCTGTTCGCCAAAATGCACAATCGCATTTGGTTCAAATTTATGCAACGCTTTTTGGAGAAATTCGTAATTAGTAATATCGCCAACAAAAAGGTCGATAGATTTACCAGTTAAATCTTTCCAGCGCTGGATGCGTTGCTTAATTGGTGCGATCGGGGTGAGAGTTTCCACACCGAGTTCATTATCCCAGTGTCGCCGCACCAAACTGTCTAAAATACCAACTTTGTAACCTCGATTGGAAAGATAAAGTGCGGTTGCCCAACCGCAATAACCATCGCCACCAATTACCAGGACTTTCATTTTTACCAGTTTTTACTCGCTGATAGCTAAATCTACCAGGTTTGTGTCACTTCTAAACATGAAGATGGGATACAAGGGAAGGGGGACTAGGGACTAGGGGTTAGGGGCGCTTGGACTAGGGACTAAGGGTTAGGGACGCTTGGACTAGGGGCTAGGGGCATTGGGAATGGGAAAAATCCAATGACTAATAACTAATGACTAATGACTATTGACTAATTCTGTAATTTTGGGCTATGTAGTCAAAAAAACGGTAATATTCATCGAATTCTTGGCTGGGTGCTTTTCCTTGCCAATAATAGTTCAATTTTCCTTGGGTTAATTGCAGCGTCATTATACCTTCTTGTTGCCCAACTTCCACCGTCAACACCCCAAATAATCCTTGGACGGTTGTAAAGTTCGGATTTATCGATGTTTTCGCGTTCTTATCCTTAATTGCTGCCTCTAGTAATTGATTACCAGCCCAACCCCTAATCTCTACAGCCTTGTTTGTTGGTGACACAAAAGTAATTCCATCCCCGTTGTCTGGTGGTGGTAAAGAAATCCAGTTACTGGGATATGGAAATTCAAAGTTAAACCGGGAATTGCTATATATTTTCCAGGTTTGGTTCGAGGCGTTGAAACTAGCTGCACTACACCCTCCCAAAATTGCAAACAGAGCGATAAGCGAAGCTTTACGCCTCCGGCGTATCGCACCAATTTTTCGCCAAAAACTCCAATTTTTAATTACAGCAGCATTAGACATAGATTGCACCTCGTTTCTTGAGAATAGGGAGTGGGGAGTAGGGAGTGGGGAACTCGGGGCCCCTGAAGGGGATTAGGGGCAATGGGGAATTGGGCATTGGTTTTTACCCTAACCCCTAGGGCGTGTTTTCAAACTACTCTTTACGCGATTCGGTAACATTGTGATCCCCCTCAATCCCCCGCGCTTCTTGGGGGACTTTGAAAAGATTTTCCCCCCTTTTTAAGGGGGGGCTAGGGGCCCCTGAAGGGGATAGGGGGAGAGGGGGGATCTCACAGTTTGAAAACACGCCCTAGCCCCTAGCCCCTAGCCCCCAGCCCCTAGCCCCTAACCCATTAACCATTAACCATTAACCATTAACCATTAACCTTATGTAAACAAATATTACAAAATTGACGTCAAAACGTCTTAACGTCTTGACAACTCAAAGAGGACTCGATATCGTGATATACATACCCGGGTAAGACCGTTAACAGAGTTATGCAAGCTAAGCAAAAGGTTACTTTGTATTTGTCGCCGGAATTGCACAGGAAATTGAAGATACGTTCAGCAGTTGATTCTGAACCTATGTCAGAGCTTGCCGAACGCGCTCTCGTTTTCTACCTGGCGAATTCAGAACTAGTAGATGAAGCTTCCTACGGAACAACTCATAGAGTTTATTCTTGTCCGAGTTGTGAAAGTACATTAGCTTTACGAGACGGGGAATTGGTTGCTTTAGGCAAACAACCCGGAGTAATCGGCGAACCTCTGCCGATAGAAGAGATGGAAAAAGAAGAAGCCCATCCAAAGGGTGAAGAAGAGTTGGTTCCTTGTTAGAAAATAGGAATTACGAATACAAGATTAATTCATAATTCCGCCGTCTTTGCCAGCAGCGATGTCTGGAGTGTCTGTAAAAGGTCTCAAGTAGGTCGATGTATGAAAGAAGAGCTCAATATTCTCATTCAAGCTCAATACCCTCTAATCTACCTTGTGACCTCCGAGGAAGAGCGGGCTGAGCAGGCAATTTATCAAATCGCCCAATCGTCGAAGCCGCAGCGACGAGTGTATGTATGGACAGTAACTCACGGCATCGTCGAGTATGGTCAACCCCGGAATGTAACTCAGCATAACACCGTTTCCCCAGAGGCGGCGATAGAGTGGATTATTCGGCAGAGAGAGCCTGGTATATTTATTCTTAAAGATTTACACCCGTTTATTGATGCACCTGCGACAACAAGATCATTGCGAGATGCGATCGCTGGTTTCAAGGGTACGAACAAGAATATAATCTTGATGTCGCCGATGCAGCAAGTTCCCATAGAGCTAGAAAAGGAAGTAGTGGTGTTAGACTTCCCGCTTCCAGATATGGGAGATTTAAATAAAGTATTAAGTAATCATATAGAACTAAATCGCGGGCGCAGGCTGAATACAGAAGCACGGGAAAAGCTTCTTAGAGCCGCTTTAGGTTTAACCAAAGACGAGGCTGAAAAAGTCTACCGTAAGGCGCAGGTAACAACAGGGCGTTTGACGGAAGATGAAGTAGATATAGTATTATCCGAGAAAAAGCAGCTAATTCGGCGCAATGGGATATTAGAGTACATAGAGGAAGATGCAACCATTGATGCAGTTGGCGGCTTAGAAGAATTGAAAAAGTGGCTGAAGCAACGCTCCAACGCTTTTACAGAGAGGGCAAGAGAGTACGGTTTGCCTCAACCAAAAGGAATGTTAATTTTGGGTGTTCCAGGTTGTGGTAAATCCTTAATTGCTAAAACTACCTCTCGTTTGTGGGGTTTACCACTGCTACGGTTAGATATGGGGCGAGTCTACGACGGCTCAATGGTGGGACGTTCGGAGGCTAACTTAAGGAATGCTCTGAAAACAGCAGAATCAATTTCCCCAGCAATATTGTTTATCGATGAATTAGATAAATCCTTTGCTGGTAGTGCAGGTTCTGGTGATTCCGATGGTGGTACTTCCAGCCGGATATTCGGCTCTTTCCTCACCTGGATGCAAGAGAAAAAATCCCCAGTATTTGTAATGGCAACCGCTAACCGCGTGGAAAGATTGCCAGGGGAATTTTTGAGGAAAGGTCGTTTTGATGAAATTTTCTTTGTGGATCTGCCAACAAAAGAAGAAAGGCAAGATATCTTCACGATCCACTTGAGCAAGCGCCGAACTGACATCACTAGATTCGATCTGGAACAACTAGCGAACATGTCAGACGGATTTTCTGGGGCTGAAATTGAACAAGCGATTGTTGCGGCGATGTACGAAGCTTTCGCCCAGGATCGAGAGTTCACCCAGTTAGATATTATTGCTGCGCTAAAAGCGACGCTACCGCTGTCTCGTACGATGCAAGAACAGGTCACAGCTTTAAGAGACTGGGCCAGACAGCGCGCACGTCCCGCCGCAGCCTCCGTAGCTGAATATCAGCGCATGGAGTTCTAAAAGCTTTCTCCTGCAACCACAGGGGGAAAGGCTAGCACCAAAGGCTAGCAGTTACAAAAAAACCGCGTCCTGGTAAGCGCGGCTTCTTCTCAAAAACGTTGTCCTTTTTCTCAATTCTCTTTGGAGGAAACCCAAATGTCTCATTTTAGCACTCTGCGTACCAAAATCACCGATGCTGAAATCCTCAAGTCTTCCCTACGTGACCTCGGCATCTCCGTGAAGACAGAAGCTGATGTACGTGGTTACAACGGCCAGCGTGTACGTGCTGACATCGTTGCAGTATTGGAAGGCGAATATGACCTGGGTTGGTCTCGCAACAGCGATGGTTCCTTCGACCTGATTGCAGACCTGTGGGGCGTTGCTAAGAAGCACAATCAGACCGAACTGATCAACTCCATCAACCAGAAGTATGCTGTTAACAAGACCCTGGCTGAAGTGAAGCAGCGCGGCTTGAACAATGCCAACGTTAAGTTGGTATTGCAATAGTAATTTCTCTGCGCGTTCCCAAAGCTGCACGGGTTAACCAGGTTAATAGCGGTTAGCCCGCTTTTTTTCCGGATTCCGGACTGGGTGTTTCCCAGTCCTTATTAATTTTTATTTAGCCCATTTTGAATTTAGCATCTTTTAATGGATCTTTTCGTTGCTTGTGATTCAAAAACCCGGTTTTTTTGACAATACCTTCGCCAATGAGCGTGAAACGCCCACAGGCTAGAAGCCTGGGGCTATACGTACAAAGCCCACCTACGTGGGCTGAAACTCTTACAGCCTGCGGAGGCAGGCTTTGTTTGTGTAGCCGCACCCTTCTAGGGTGTCGGATTTTGGCGAAGGTATTGTTTGAAAAACCGGGTTTTTACGTTAAACTTCTTGCAAAAATCAGGATATAGCGCTTTCCGGGCTAGTGAGGTACAGAAAGAAGTAATTAACCACAGATAAACACAGATAAACACAGATAAATTTGTATCTCAGCAGACTAGGAAGCGCTATAATGGTTAATTACGACCACAGATGGACACTGATACTAAAAATAATGCCGTGTCGTGTTTCCTCCGTGGACTAAAGTCGCACGGTTTCCACACTCTCGGAAACTTTTAGATGATTTTTGATTTTGAATTTTGGATTAGTCATTTGTCATAACATCTGTTAAAATCAGATAGTTGAATAAATAAGGGCGTGTAGCTCAGTGGATTAGAGCGTCAGATTCCGGTTCTGTAGGTCGGGGGTTCGAATCCCTCCACGCTCGTTTTTTATCATTTATGGGTATTGCCCCTCTCCGCTAGCGGGGAGGGGTTCTGACTGTGTGTAATATTTTTTAACCGACTTTTCGTCGGTTATTTTTATGATTTTCCGGATTGGCAATTTTCTACGGTGTAGTTCAAGTTGTAGAGAGTTACAGATAATATTTTATGACTCGTAAAAAACCTCCAGTAACTACAAAACCCCGTAAAAGAGAATCTGGTAGTACCAAATTGCAAGCCAACAACAATCAAAACGACGACAAATCAAATCCAAAAAATGCTTGACGGGTGCATAGATAGAAGCGCACTCAACTTACATATTAAAAGAGTACGTACTCATATCAATTATTAACTGACTAATTTAAAACCATCATTTTAAGTTTTTAATTTTCATAGTGGGTTTCCTCTTTGTTAGAGACGTATTACCAAAAGCGTCTCTATTTTCTTATCTATGTTAAAAACCAAAAGTAGATAGATTTAATTAAACATAAAACTTTTTTGACTAGGGCATTACACAAAAATAATAAATTTCTTGTGGTATTCCCTATTGATACTATATTTATGCCTATTCGCTTATTAATTTAATACTAATTAAATTTTTTGCTTGGGAGAAAATCATTATAAATGTAGATTGAATTTTTAAAATTTTCCGGAATTAACTTTAAATAGCATGTTATTAATATTGTAATAAAAATTAAGTATGGAAATTATGTCTAACAAAAAAACAAATCCACCTCCACCAGTTAAAGATAGACCAATCAAAAGAGAGCGAGGATTAACTTCTAAGAATCCACCCAAAAACAACTAGATTTGACGATATAAAAAAAATTAAATCTATTATTTTTCTAAAATGTAGAGACGGAATAAAAATCACGTTTCTACATTTTATTTTTTGTTTAGAGGTTGTTTGAAAAGTGGTTGGCTGTGATTTTCGGCACTTATTGATCCCCCCTAGCCCCCCTTAAAAAGGGGGGAACTGGAATCAAAGTCCCCCTTAAAAAGGGGGATTTAGGGGGATCTAAAACTTTTTGCTACCGACAAGAGGACTTTTAAAACATCCTCTTAAGTCCCGTTAAGCACTAAAGCCTAAATATCCTCGTGGTGTAATCATCCAATTGGCATGGATACGAGTATGAGAATTGCCAATCAAGACTGTAGTTAACATATCAACAGTAACATCAAGCAATTTATCCAAAGTGCTGAGGGTAATTTGCTCATCTTGACGGTAAGCCGATCGCACCACTGCTACTGGTGTATTCGAGTCACGATACTTGAGAAAAATATCTCTAGCTATTACTAACTGCTGAGTACGAATTTGCGATCGCGGATTATATAAAGCCGTGACAAAATCAGCGATCGCCGCCGCTTCCAAGCGCTTTTCTATCACCTCCCAAGGCGTAAGTAAATCACTTAAGCTAATCGCACAAAAATCATGCATCAACGGCGTCCCTACCCTTGATGCAGCAGCTTGCAAAGCCGTAATTCCCGGAAATATCTCAATACTCGGAGTCTTACCATCCCAACCAGTGCTTTGCAACTCTTCCAGCACCAAACCAGCCATACCGTAAATACCACAATCACCAGAAGAAATAACCGCTACACTCAAACCCCAACTAGCCAACTCAATCGCTCGTTGGGCGCGTTGGCGTTCCTTAGTAATTGGCAAAGCTTCAACAACCTGTCCTGGTCGAAGAATAGCAGCAATTAAATCTACATACAAACCATAACCAATCACCGCATCTGCACTACTCACCGCAGTTTGGGCAGCAGGCGTCATTTGGTCTAAGTGTCCCGGCCCAGTACCAACGAGTAACAATTGCCCATTACGACCGATGTATTCTTTTTCCGCTTCAGCAACCGCTACCGTCACAGCACCCCTTAGATTTTGGATTTTAGATTTTTGATTTTGGATTGAAGAACGAAAAATCTGCTTAGGAACTATTAAACTGATATCCTCTTCTTTGCGGCTTTGCGGCTTTGCGTGAGAAAAATCCAAAACTGCACATAAAGCGGCAGCTTCCGCAACACTAGGAGTTCCTACCTCTTTTTCCACAACTGTAGAAGGATTAGGAACAGAAACACTACACAGAACTTCCGCAGCAAAAATTTTTAAAGGCCAATTTCGTTCATGGCAAAGCTCAACTAAACCAACTTCCGAGGCCTTAATATCGATAGTAGCAATTCCGGCGATCGCATTTTCTGCCAATTGATTTTCTCTCAACACTTCCTCAATTGCCATTTCTATCAATTCGCGAGAAGTTCCCCTCTCACAGCCAACTCCTACCCACAATACACGTGGATGCCAATAGATTTCAGGGAGTAGGGAGTGGGGAATAGGGAGTGGGGGAAGTTTGGAAGTAATCCAAATTTTGGCTTTAGGTGTTACAGATTCACCAAACTCAAAGGAATGTCCTGCGGGTAAATGATTTTGCCACAGAGTAGAACCGGCTTCTTGAATTACTTGCACAACTTCGCTACGTGCCACAGCTGCACTTACACCAGTCCAGTCACCATCACCCCGACGCCAACCAAAGGGAACACCCAGCATATCCACTGCTGGCAGTCCTAAACTTGTGGAAGCGCCTGTTAATACTGGTGTTGCCCCCAATTCTAAGGCAATTAACCTCGCTAGTTTATCCGCACCACCTTGATGTCCGCTACACAAACTAATCACAAAACGTCCCGTTTCATCAACCACCACCACCGCCGGATCGGTAGATTTGTTTTGCAATAAGGGCGCAATTAATCGCACCACCGCACCACTTGCCAAACAAAATACAAAAGCACGATGCGTTTGCCACAGATTCGCTATATGATTTTTGAGCGAACCAGTGTAAATTTGAGTACCCTGAATTTCAGGTAAAGATTCTGGAATCCAAAGGGTTGTAGCCTGATTTTGGCAAAGTACTTGTAGTTTTTTTGCAGCCGTAGAAGTGGTGGCTATCAGGGCTAGAGGAGAAAATTCAGCTAACAGCAATTTATATTTCCTATTGGCTTACAAACTTGGGCGACGCAGCCAATTAATGATTTTCTCACGCCACAATCGCGGATTATCTTCCGGACGATATTTAGTATTAAACATCGAAAGTAATAAGGGTAAACCTCCCACTTTCACACTCATTAACAAGTGAGTAGTCAGTGATAACACAATCACTACCCAAGCGATTAAGTGTATATAGTACCAGGTATGATTTAATTCTCCCCTTGGCAACCAATTTTCATCCTGAAACTTACCCGAAATAACAGAAAATCCCGCAGCTAGCAAGATGGCAGTATTGGCAATGCGTTGCAAAGTGTACCACCAAATGGGTTTGCCTACCTGAGTTAATTTTTGCAATGTATCCTGTTGTACCAAACGGTTTCTACCAGCTTTTAAACAGTAGATAATAAAAATTGGCAGAGCAATAAAAAATATCAAAAAGCCGAAAGTGCCATGAATATCTATCAAACTACGATTAGCTTGCGTTAGAGAAAGCCCGCCAAACCTGCGATCCCAACTGTCATACACTAAAAATCCCGTAATTATCGCACCAATAATTAATAAAGCATTGAAACCATGAAGTAACCGCAACAACAGTGGTTGGTATGGCTGAGAACGGGACATAATCGTATTTACCTAAGTGTCTTCATTGTAGAGTCAAAAAAATATACGGAAATTGCTTAGAGCTATTCTTGTGCCCCAGAGGTTCGCAGAATTCGCGCTACATCCTGATAATCATTAAACTCAGCCAGCATTAAAGCTGTATAACCGCCCTGATTTTTCACATTCACATCCGCTCCAGCTTGTAGCAATAATTGCACAGCTTCCCCATAATCCCGTGAAGCTGCCCACATTAACGCCGTCGCCCCTGCTGAGTCCCACAAATTCACATCTGCACCCTTTACTATTAGCTGCTGTATTACCTCTGTGCGATCGCGTTCAGCTGCTTTTATCAATGCCGTTTTGCCATCATCCCCATGAATATTGGCATCAGCACCGTATTCTAGCAATACCTTTACCGTTTTGGCATGTCCATGCATTGCCGCTAATGTCAGAGGCACTTCGCCAAAATTTTTTGCATTTATATCCGCCCCACGCCGCAGTAACATTTCGGCAATTTGGCTGTGTCCTTGCAATGCAGCCACAAGTAAAGGTGTATCACCGAGGTTATTTTTAATTTGCACATTTGCACCTCGGTTCAGTAAAACTTCTACCACATCCGCATAACCTTCCACAACAGCGATATGCAGGGCTGTTTCACCATCTTGATCTTGAAAATTGACATCAGCGCCTGCATCTAATAAAGCTGATGCGATCGCACTATGTCCCGCCGCCACTGCTGCTAATAACGCTGTATCTCCATCGTGGTTTTGTAACTTGACATCCGCCCCCGCCGCTAACAGTGCCTGCACAACTGGCAACTTTCCTAAATCTGCCGCTATCATCAACGCGGTTTCACCCTCTTCATCCTGGGTATTCACATCCACACCAGCTTCTAGTAATGCTTGCACGACAGCAGCGTGTCCTTGCTTTACTGCCAGTTTCCAAGCAGTATCATCATCATTGTCTTGAATATTTACCCTTGCACCAGCAGTTAGTAAGACTCGCACCACATCCACATAACCTTTGAGTGCTGCTGCCATTAAAGCGGTGCTGCCATCTTCATTAGTAGCATCTACATCCGCGCCCTGAGATACTAAAAGTCGCACAATGTCAAGATGTTTGGCACTCGCAGCCAACATCAAAGCCGTTAAACCGTAGCGTTTTCTGTGTAAATTGATATTTGCCCCAGCATCGATCAGCGATCGCGCAATTTCCGTGTAACCGAAACTAGCAGCAAACATTAACGGCGTCGTACCCGAGAAGCGATCGCTCACATCAGGCGTTGCACCTGAAGCCAATAGCGCTTGTACGCCTTTAATATCACCAGTTTTCGCAGCTTTTAGCAGCAAAGCATCATTGTTAGTCATTAGTCATTAGTCATTAGTCAATAGTCATTGGTCATTAGTCATTTGTCATTTGTTGGTTGTTCATGGTTTATGGTTCATGGTTCGCCAGCGCGGTGAGACCAGTCCCCGTCTTGGCGGTTCCCGTCACGATGGGGAACTGGCGAACCCGGAGGGTCTTGGGGGTTTCCCCCATGAGCGACTGGCGAACCCGAAGGGTTCATGGCTATTAACTATTAACCATTAACCACTAACCACTAACTACTAACCATTCCTCATCATCCCATCCCTCATTCCCAAATAGCGTTATGCTAATTTTTATGAAGATTGGAGAATAGGGGCAAAAGTTATGAATCTGGAACTATCACCATCAGTAAAGTATTGGTCACAATTTTTCCACCCAATCATGATGTGGGCACTGTTGTTATTTTCGATTTATGCTGCTTACCTGGGGCTACAAGTACAGCGTACCAGAAATGCTCAAGGTGAAGAAAAGAAAGAATTAGTAAAAGGCAGATACAACATCAGACACCATCAAATCGGCTCTATACTCTTAGCGTTGATGGTGGCAGGCGCTATTGGTGGGATGGCTGTCACTTACATTAATAATGGAAAGTTATTTGTTGGCCCGCATCTGTTAGCAGGACTTGGCATGACAGGTATGATTGCCTTTTCTGCTTCATTGTCTCCCTTTATGCAAAAAGGGGCAAATTGGGCGCGTGCCACTCATATCTTGTTAAATTTTGTCCTTTTGGGGCTTTTTGCTTGGCAAGCCATCACAGGCGTGCAAATTGTGCAAAAAATTATTAGTCAATAGTTAGTAGTTAATAGTTAATGGTTCATGGTTCATGGCTATTAACCATTAACCATTAACCATTAACCATTAACCATTAACCATTAACCATTAACTCACCGCTTTTTTTTTTTTCGCATTCACAGGAAAAGATATGCCGAAAGATTGATGAAAATCTTCCTGGACTTTGCGAGTTAAGCGGCGGGAAACTTGGCGAACAATTTGGTTAAGTAAGCGATCGCCTGTAGATTGAATTAATGATTTGGGTAGACGTTGAATACACCTAGGAAAGTTAATAATAACTGTTAAATCTAATTCCCACTCTACGCGTGTGATTTCACCATAACTAGTGTGTGCTTGTTGTTCCTGAGTTTCTATTAATTGTAGCGAAGACCGATAGTCTACATCATAACCAGGAGCTTGGTAGCCAGGAATGGGTATAGTACGGATACGGTAAATATTGTTTTCTGGAGCCAAAAGCTCTAAACCAATTTTTGGTTCGACTTCATAACCAAAAGAGCCAAAGCGACCGATGACTAGAGCGTATCCATTTTCTCCCAGTGGTTCTACCTTCATGGGATCAGCACAGCGCGAAAACCAACAAGCGTGACTGTTGAGATACTCAGCAACAGTTTCGGCTGGCGCATACATTTCCATACAGTCCTGATAGCGACCGTAAAACTTCGTGGGTGTTCCTACGGCGACTGCTTCAGGCGATGATTCCTCAACTTCTATAGTTGACGCCACAGACAAAAATGCTTCTGTTGTTTCAAGCGATTGATATTCTGGGTTTCTTGAAAGCATAAATGGATTCTTGTAGAGATTCAACGTCTGTCTAAACTAATGTTTCCCATGTTGGATACAAGGTTTCGCACTAAAATTCCATTTTGACGGAAAAATCAAAAATATATTCATCAAGTTCACTGAATCTCTAAAATAGAACTAAAAAAGACATAGTTAGTTTCCCAGGATAGCGATTATCATGAAAGCTTTTGTAGCAGGGGCAACAGGTGAAACAGGTCGCCGGATCGTACAAGAACTGGTGGCGCGAAATATTCCCGTTCGTGCTTTGGTGCGGGATATCGAAAAAGCCAGGAGTATTTTGCCAGCCGAAGCCGAGTTAGTACAAGGTGATGTGTTAGACCGAGAAAGCCTAACTGCTGCTTTAGGAGATAGCACAGTACTACTGTGTGCTACGGGAGCAAAACCCAGCTTTGATCCCACAGGCCCCTACAAGGTTGATTATGAAGGGACTAAAAATTTGGTAGATGCTGCTAAAAGTAAAGGGATTGAGCATTTTGTCATAGTTTCCTCTTTAGCGACTTCTCAGTTTTTCCATCCCCTGAACTTGTTCTGGCTGATTTTATTCTGGAAAAAACAAGCTGAGGAGTACCTGCAAAAAAGTGGTTTGACCTATACAATTGTCCGACCAGGTGGTTTGAAAAATGAAGATAACCCCAATCCAATTGTTATGCAAAGTGCTGACACATTATTCGACGGTAGCATACCTCGGCAAAAAGTTGCTCAGGTTTGTGTCGAAGCACTATTTGAGCCAGAAGCACGGAATAAGATTGTAGAAATTGTAGCCAAACCAGAAGCTCCCGCGAAAAACTTTGGAGAGTTATTTGCTGGCGTCGCTTGATACAAGAGTCAAGAGTCAATAGTTAATGGTTAATGGTTAATGGTTAATAGCCATGAACCCTCCGGGTTCGCCCAACGGGAGAGCCAGTTAAGTGGGCGCGCTCAACCCGCCGTTTGTCCCAAGGGGACACGCTACAAGGGACAGGACGCTTACTCACCGCGCTGGCTCACCATGAACCATTAACCATGAACCATGAACTACTAACTAATGACTAATGACTAATGACTAATGACTATAGCAGTAGACAACTTTAAGGAGTCGGACTCTGAAAAGATTGCAACTCAAAGGTATTGAAAAATGGATCGGCCCAATAGCCGCTCTTTTGGCGTTTGTGTATTTGTTCCAGTGGTATATAATAGGCGACTTGCGATCGCGTCAGGATCCCATCTTTCAAAACGAACAACCACCCTTGATCCTCAAAGGTGGCGATCCTCACATCCGCGCCTTAATGCGAACTATCTCAGCTAGTGAAGCAAGTGGGAACCGTCCCTATTCGCTTTTGTATGGCGGACAACACGTCAACGACCTCAGCCGTCATCCAGAAATATGTGTCACAATTGTCAATGGTCCGAACAAGGGAAATTGTTCTACCGCTGCTGGTAGATATCAAATAATTAATACTACTTGGCATACAATAGCGCCTAAATATCACCCAAAACCGATGCGATTTATGTTTTGGGTTTCTTATAGTTATGAAGCAGAGTATCAAGATACAGTTGTTTATCGTTGGTTGAGTGATTCCCAATTTTGGGGAATCGATATTTCTCAACAGTTACGTCAAGGAAAGTTAGATAATGTTTTACGGAAACTTTCGCCCACTTGGACAAGTTTGGGATATGGTATAGAAACTAATTCTGTGAGTCCTTATTTGCCTAAGATTTATCAGAAAATGTTAAAAGAGGAATTAAAACTTGCATCTCCGAAGAAAGATACAAATACGCCCCCTAAAACTATAACTACGCCTAGCAGTAAAAGCCAGAACTGAATCATTATGCAAACAATCCGTCTGGGATTAAAAGTCCCAGTCTCATTCAGTTTACAGATACAACAATTTTCAGGTAAATAGACCACCACACAATATTGTCGGGGAGGCAGCGCGGTGAGTCCAGCACTCTCCGGAGGGTCTCCCTCCGCAGGTGACTGGCTCTCCCGTTGGGTCTTGGGGGTTCCCCCCATGAGCGACTGCCGTGCGGGTGAGCGCAGATATCCTTTCGCAATAGTTCAAGATTGAAACAAAACCCGCCCCTAGGAAAAATTGTGGTTTAATCCTAAAAACCGCTTATACCCTTCGCTAAAACTTTGCTTTCCATTGTTCTCTATGATGCTACCGTGAGCCATAATGACTCGCTCAAAATCCCAAGCCAAAACTTTTTGAACTGACTGTCTTACCTTCTCTTTTTCTCGTGTAGCAACCCGCTCTAATAATGATGGACTCAGATTTTTATATCCCCCAAGCACTCTAGTCGCAAATTGCGTTATCAGTGGAAAACTTTCATCAAAATGAAAAGCTGTATCTGTTAATATCAAAGTGCGGCTTTCTGGATGCAAGAAAACACATTCATTCAGTGCATCAAAACCACTTAAACCAAGAGTTCTAAACCCGTCAAACAGTAAGTATTCAATTCCATTCAAAAAACTATTTCCATCATTCTGTATTACTTTATCAATAGGAAGTTCTGGTTTTTTGGATTCTAAACCAGGTGCAGCCCAGAGTGTTGCTTTTGGGTAGAGTGTCTTGAAATTGGATGTAAACAGATAGTGATAAAGATTTGGAGCAATGATATGGCTAACATTTCCAAACTTATCAAGCTGACAAATGGTTGCATCATCAACTTGAATAGGAGAAATAACGACTAACTCGCTATTTGCAAGACGAATAACTGTCATCCGTGTGCCAACACTAAGTCCAAAATATCTTAATGGCTGTTCAGCAACCCAAATATTTCTGTCAATCTCTCTGAGCATAGCAATTGCAAACTAGCAATACATTCCTTAGAAATATAGCAGCCTAGTGAATTGATCAGACTAGTATTAACTTGTCACGCATCGGCATCAGGTTATCTTAAGTTCACTCACTCCAGTAAGAGCGCGATCGCCTTAACCAACTCCTTAAACAGTAATCTTGTAGCTTTTTATCGGAACACTCATCAAAATTACTTAATCATTGGGTACTATTATTTAGATTTTATTGGTAAAAGTGTAAATGTTTGTTTGGCGTAAATATAGCGTTATTGTTACTGTTAGCCTGAGCATGGCTTTATTACTTGTGGGTTGCAACGACAACAAAACTTCCCAATGTCAGCGACTAATTGGAACCGTTAATGATGGAACTTCTCTTCTAGAGACTAATAAAGGTACTCAAGTGTCAACAAGCTTGAAACTTGCTAAAGATTTGGAAGATGTGAAAAAAAAGATTGAGAGACTGAACTTAAAAGACCCCAAGCTACAAGAATTTCAAAACCGTTTTGTCAAGGTTTTTGCAACTATCAGTCAAAATGTCAACAAAGCAGGTAAGGCTCTTGGTTCAGCGAAGATAGCAGAAGCCTCAGATTCTGGTAGAGATAGGTTACAAAAAGCTAGAGGTCAAATCGACATCGCCCTAAAATCTGCCGAAACTGCTGCAAACCAGGCGGATGTCTTAGCAGGTCAAGTTAATAAGTATTGCAACCAGCCTGAATAGTATTGCTAACTGCAAATCATTGTTGTAGAACCCCACCCCCGTAAAGCTACGCTTCACATCCCCTCCCCGCTTGCGGGGAGGGGATAAAGGGGTGGGGTTTTCGGTCAACTGCAATGAGAACTAATTAGTAGACAAAAGTTTTATAAGTATTTTTTTAGACTTATATTTACGAAATTTTCCTGAATTAGACCAATTTTGTTTGTCAAAATAAATATTGGTCTAAGTCAAGTAAAATACAATGAATGATATAAGTCTGCTAGTAGCGGGCATATTAACAGCAGGGCAAGCAACTCCGCCAAAAGAACCACCACAGCAGCCGTTAATACCATCAGGCAATTCGCAGCAGGAATCAGAAAAGGGTCAGGCAATCAGGGTTGTATCAGTGGCACAAGTTACACTACCTGAGTTGATTACAGAAAATACTGATATCCAAACAGCCAAATCTAATCATCTCAAATTAAAGTATCAATATATACTTAGAAATCATAGAGATAAGATTAATTTTCAAAATTCCCCTAACCTAGCCAAAAGAACAGAGGGAGAGCCTAAAGATAAGGAAGTTGAGGAAGTCAAAAGAGAAAATACTTCCCTACTCCCTACTCCCCAACGCCACTTGCTACAACGGGGGAAACCCCAACGCCAGTTCCCTAGGTCCGGAAACCCTCCTTCAGGACTGGCTCCGCAACGCAGTGGCTCCTCCCCACTCCCTACTCCCCACTCCCCATTACCCCTAATCCCCTTCAGGGGCCCCGAGTTCCCCACTCCTTTTGACTCAGACAATCAGATGTCTCAAGTAACATCTGTGTCGCAATTAGACGATGTGCAACCTTCTGACTGGGCTTTTACTGCTTTGCAATCTCTGGTAGAGCGCTATGGCTGTATTGCTGGATATTCTGATGGTAATTACTTGGGCAATACGGCTTTAGCCGTTACGCCTTCGGCGTATCGCTCAATCACTCGTTATGAGTTTGCGGCTGGGCTGGCGGCGTGTTTGGAACAAATTAACAAAATAATTGCTAACAATAATACTAATTCTGTTAATAATGAAGATTTAATTATCCTGCAACGCCTGCAAACAGAATTTCAGGCAGAATTGCAGGAATTACAGGCGCGTGTAACAAATTTAGAAGACCGAACAACAGAACTACAAGCGAATCAGTTTTCTGCAACGACAAAATTAGTTGGTCAAGCTATTTTTAGCTTACAGGGAACCAATAGCACTGATGTGGATTTGTTTCCTAGAGATGGAGTCCCAGAACGCACAGCGGAAACGAATTGGACTTTTGCCAATAGCGTACAACTAACGTTAGCAACGTCATTTACAGGGCGAGATTTACTGTTAACTAGTCTATCTTCCGGAAATTTAGACTCTTCTGCACCGTTGGTATTTACGAATATGGGACGGTTGGGGTTTGAGTCTAACACTAACAATGACGTCGTTATTAATGAGTTATCTTATCGATTTCCTGTTTCCGATAACTTGGGAGTTGTTGTGGGTACGGCGGGAGTTAATCCCGTCAATACCTTTCGTGGTATTAACCCTTTAGAAGGTGGTGGTGAGGGAGCAATTTCTTTATTTGGTCAGCGTAACCCCATTTTGGCAATTGGTAATGGTACTGGTGGTGTAGGGTTTGATTGGCAGATTAGCGATCGCATTAGTTTACAAGGCGTCTATAGTGCTGAAATTCCCAGTTTTCCCGGTAATATCAACTTAGGAGGGGTATTTGGCGGTAGATATACTGCTGGCGCTCAACTAACATTAGCACCCACCAATAATATTGATTTAGGCGTACATTATCTTTTCTCCCACTCCCCCAATGGCTTACTTGGAAATGGTATCGGCGATGCTCAATTGATTTCACCTTTTGCACCGCCTACAGTCTTCGATACCCACGCTGTTGGTGCAACCGTTGCATGGCGCATCAATCCTAATGTGCAGTTAGGGGGTTGGGGTGGATGGACTCACTCAGATCCAGTCAATCTTTCCGGAAGTGTAGAAACCACAAACTGGATGGTATTTGCAGCTTTTCCTAATTTAGGGCGTCCTGGCAATTTAGGAGGAATTCTCATCGGACAACCTCCCAAAATTACTTCCAGCACCTTACCGGATGGGTATAACTTTCCCAACTTTTCCGAAGGGGGAACAACTGGAGGGCGTAGCGACACATCCCTACACGTAGAACTTTTTTATCGCGCTCAGTTGAATGATAATTTGGCTCTAACTCCTGGCGTATTTGCTATTTTCAATCCCGATCACAACGCTGCGAATGATCCCCTGATAGTTGGCGCATTAAGAGCAACATTCCGGTTTTAAATAAATACTGGTGTAAATAGAACCAGAATAAAAAATGCATACGGATGCGATCGCTTTAGCATAAATAACGATTTGAAAAGGTTAAACCGCTACCGCAAATCTACGTATGCTTTACCAAAAGTCAAAAAAGAAACAAATTTAAAATGCAATTAAAATCATCAGCTTTTGAGAAAAACTCAATCCCGGACAGAGCCGGCACGAGGGAAACCCTCCCGCAGCACTGTCCTCAAAATCCAAAATCACGGCAGTCGCTACAACGGGGGGAACCCCCGCAACGCGCTGCCTCCAAAATCCAAAATCGCTATGGGTTTGGTTATGCAGTTGTTAGCAGCAGTAGCCTAGCCGCAATCCTAGTTAGTTTGGGAACCTCAAGCGCTTCCGCTCAAGTGACACCATTCCAAATTCAAAGCACCGGCACAATATCAGGCACTATCGAACTTCCCAACTTTAATCCCAATTTCAATAATAGGGTTACTCGTATTGATACCGACTCTAGCGGTACTTACTACCGCAATATTGGTTCTAAGAATAATCCTAATAACGTTGCTGTATATCAATCTCAATACGTGCAAGTACAAACACGTAAAGATGGTAGTTTGGGTTACTTTGTTGATTTTTTAGGAATTCCCGTAGTGTCATTTGATGGCATTCTCGCTTCACCAGCGCTGTCAGGTGGCAAACTGACAACCTATAAATATCAAGGAAAATTGCCAGTCAAATTTCAAGGCGCGGTTCAGGACGAATTTGGTTTACAAAAAGCCTTTTATACAGGAATTGTCACCGATCCGAAAACCGGAAAGCAGTATGAAGGTACATTTGAAGTGAACGGACAAGGGCCGCGATATAGCGATCGCAAAGGCGGTGAAAGTCCCACAGTCTTTGATTTCAAGTCCGACTTTGACCCCAAGCAATACAACATTAACGCTGGTATAAAACCTAAGCCAACAGTAACGTCTTATAAAATGACCAACACCCCCTTGGTGAGATTGACAATCACAGTACCAGCGGATGCAAAACTTATCACTCCTAGTAGTGGCGGAACCACACCCACCACAGGCGGTGGAACTACACCAACTACAGGCGGTGGAACTACACCAACTACAGGCGGTGGAACTACACCCACCACAGGCGGTGGAACTACACCCACCACAGGCGGTGGAACTACACC
>JBHYDF010000112.1:0-3831 GCA_051861145.1 Nostocaceae cyanobacterium | reverse complement strand
ACACCCACCACAGGCGGTGGAACTACACCCACCACAGGCGGTGGAACTACACCCATAATTGGTGGTAGCGGAACCACAACCACTGTAAGCAGTGGAAGCACACTTTCAGCCTCCCCAACTTCCCCCACTCCCTCCCTCCCCCCTTCCCCCTTATCCCCAGAGGGGGCCCCGAGTTCCCCCACTCCTTCTCCCACTGCTACACCCGATATGGAATTCAGTAGCGGTAACTTCTTTGCAGTCAATTCAGCAACAGTAAATTCTACGAGCGTTGCAGCGGCTATTTGTACGCGAGATGCTGTCAGCTGTGACACAAAAGCATCTATATCAAAGAAAGCGATCGGCCCCCGCAGCCGAGTACTGCTACGTTAGTAATTAATTTCTGGAACATTACCTAGGCAAGATGAAATCTATAACATTGTCAGTGCAAGGGCAACTTTTCTACAGCAGAATACTACTGTAGGAAAGTAGTCTCTAATGTTGCTCTGGCTATACTAGTAAGTTAGCCTGGTGATTAATACATCTACCTGCCAAGCAATGCAAGCACACATTTAGTTTCAATTCACACAAAGCCATTTTTAGAGTTCTATGAAACTGATTTTCTAATGGTGGAGAAGTATAGTTCTTTTGCCAATCGATCAACTAGGTTCATATCATAGAAGGAATACACAATCATTCACACACACTTCTTCTGAGGACGCAGCGATGAAAGCGGAACTGATTGAATTAATGGACAGGGTTATACAAGTCCTACAAATCAACATGCGTTGGATGACTTGGAATTTATTTCTAGCGTTTATACCTTTAGCATTGAGCGTTTGGCTTTTTCGCATTAAACGCGGACGTTCTTGGGTATGGTGGCTGGGATTTTTGGTGTTTTACGCTTTCTTACCAAATGCGCCTTATTTGTTAACCGATGTGATTCACCTGATCCACGATGTCCGCACAATCCAATCAGTGTGGATGATTACCTTGGTGTTAATTCCCTTGTATCTGATTGTAATTCTGGGTGGTTTTGAAGCTTACGTTATATCTTTAATAAATTTGGGTTACTACTTACACCGGATTGGTAAGAGCCAGTGGATTTTTTGGGTTGAGATAGTAACCCACGCGCTGTCAGCGGTTGGTATTTATTGAGGAAGATTCTTGCGTTTCAACAGTTGGGATTTTGTGACTCAACCGGACGCTTTGCTAACCAGAGGAATAGAAGAAATTCTTGGTAAACAGCCTCTGGTAATTATCGCTATAACCTTTGCTGTATTAGTTAGCTTACACTGGCTAATGAAACGGGTAACTTTAGGTTTTTTCGGGCAAGGGAACGGAGGCGTAACCTTTAAATCAAACCGTATCAATACCAACACCCATAATGCTGGTTAATTTTGCATAAAATCTATTTCTCGTGATGAGTCTTAGTGGTTAGTAGTTAATAGTTAATGGTTAATGGTTAATGGTTAATAGCCATGAACTATTAACTATGAACCATGAACCGCTAACTACTAAATCTTTAGTTCCAAATTATCTACGTCATAGCGCTTGCCTTTTCCTCCGTCTCAAGAAGGGGTGTAAGGTAAGTATATTTTTATCAAAAGAAAGATGCAGCCTCACAAGGAAAGGATTTGAAATTAATCTATACTGCTCGACTTTAATTGACGTAGATAGGAATTTAATTTATGTCGCTAGTATCAATTGATGAACTAAAAGCTTTAGTGGAAAACTCACACAGTCCTTGTGTTTCTCTGTACATGCCTATGCAAAAAGCAGGGCCGGAGACTCGCCAGAACCCCATTCGCTTCAAAAATCTAATTCGCGAAGCAGAAGAACGCTTGGATGAAATGGGGATACGTCACACAGAGGCGTTAGATTTTCTCCAGCCAGCTAAAGAACTTGACAAAAATGAGTTTTGGCAAAATCAAGACCAAGGTTTGGCAATCTTTATCTCGCCAAATATATTTCGCTACTACCAGCTACCGATGGAGTTTGAAGAATTGGTGGTTGTTAGCAACCAATTTCACCTCAAGCCATTGGTACATCTGGTCAACAACGATGGACGGTTTTTTGTCTTGGCTCTCAGTCAAGATAATATTAGGTTCTTTGAAGGAACGCGCTACACCATCAATGAGGTGGAAGTGGAAAATATGCCTAAGAGCCTAGATGAAGCTCTTCTCTATGACGAGACTGCTAAAGAGGGTCAGTTCCGGATCGGGACATCCAGAGGAGGAACCGCCAATCCTTTTTCGCAACCTGGTCAGTTTCACGGTCAAGGGAGTCCCGACAGAGACGAACACCAGAAAGATATCTTGCAATTCTTTCACGTCATTGATGGTGCATTGCACGAGAAACTGCGGGATGAAAAAGCGCCTTTAGTGTTGGCAGGGGTTGAATATCTGTTTGCGATTTACAGAGAAGCCAATACTTACAAACATCTGCTAGAGGAAGGTATTCATGCCAATGTGGATATCGTCAAGCCAGAAGAATTACATGAACAGGCTTGGCAACTTGTGGAGCCTATGTACACTCAATCCCACCAGGCTATTATGGAGCTTTACCAGCAAATTGCTGGGGAAGGTACTGGTAGAGCTTCTAGCGATCTCAAAGAAATTGTTTCCGCTGCTTATTACCAAAGGGTTGATTATTTGTTAGTACCTGTAGGTCAACAGGTATGGGGTGATTTTGATCCAGAGACAATGGCTGTAGATTTACACCCAGAACCAGAACCAGACGACCAGGATTTGCTAGATTTTGCGGCAGTGCATACGCTCTTAAACGGTGGCGCAGTTTACACAGTTGAGCAAGAAGAATTACCAAATAACGTCTCAGTTGCGGCTATTTTCCGATATTAATTCTTGCTAAAGTGTTGTATAAACTTAAACACACTATATACAACACTAGCAATGAAAGCTATTCGTTCCTTTATCAGTCAATCTCTTCTCGGTTTAGCAGTTTTGAGTGGGGCAGCTGTATTTGCTGCATCTTCTGCCCAAGCGGAAACCATCTCCGGACAATCAGGCAACGTACGCGCAGAAATTACTTACGAACAACCACAGGAATTTCAGTATAAAAACGTGGTGTTGAAAATTGTCCGGGCGGGTAAAACCGTTTTAGAGCAAAAGCTGCCCAAGAGAGTGAATACGATCGCCCTATCGGTGGTTTGTTTACAGAAAATTACGAACAGAATCGGAACAAGTTACCAGTAGTGGATTTGGATGGCGACAAGGAACCGGAGGTAATTGCCGATTTCTTTACAGGCGGGGCGCACTGTTGTACTTACTCACATATTTATCGCTATGACAGCAAAGCCCAACAGTATAAAAAGATTCGCCATGAATGGGGCAATGGTGGGTATATAATTAAAGATTTAGACAAAGATGGACTGCCAGAATTTCGGAGTCGAGACGATCGCTTTGCTTATGCTTTTACATCCTATGCAGCTTCTGGCTATCCGTTGCAAATTTGGCAGTATCGCCAGGGCAGAATGGTTGATGTTACCCGCCGCTATCCCAAATTAATCGCCTCTGATGCTGCGCAATTATGGAAAACTTACCGGGAGATACGTAACGAGGTAGATAACGGTAAGGGATTTTTGGCAGCATATTTAGCAGATAAATATATGCTAGGGCAAGGACAAGACGGTTGGCAGAGAGTCAAGCAAGCTTACAAAGGACGCGATCGCGCTCAGTACTTTGCTGATTTACGTAAGTTTCTACGGGAAACTGGTTATAGCAAATAAGTTAATAGTTAATAGTTAATAGTTAATAGTTAATAGTTCATGGTTGATAGTAATGAACCATTAACCATTAACCATTAACCATTAACCATTAACCATTAACCATTAAC
>JBHYDF010000111.1:0-27407 GCA_051861145.1 Nostocaceae cyanobacterium | reverse complement strand
TTAGTCATTAGTCATTAGTCATTAGTCATTAGTCATTAGTCATTAGTCATTGGTTTTTCCCCATTCCCCATTCCCCATTCCCAATGCCCAATGCCCCATGCCCTACTCCCTACTCCCTACTCCCTACTCCCTAGGTTCAAGATTGATTAGATTCTTTGAAAAATAATTGAGTGAAACGCAAGATTATATCCAAACGAAAATCTTGCAATAAATCCTTTAAAGCCTCAGCTAGTGACACATTGTTTTTTGGTATTTGCGAAATTAATTGTAAAATCATCTCCTCATCTAAGCTTTTTGCTGCCTGTTCTAAATCCACTACCCAGCTTGAGGGCATTAATCTCATCTTTTCTAAAATAAAGGATTCTGATTCTTTACTGATAGCCTTAAATCTTCGGCAAAATGTTGTGGATTGGGGCAAATCTTCATAAATATAGCGCACTCCCAAGTATTGAGCAATTTTTTCAAAAATAACATTTTCATTAAAAGGCTTTCGCACAAAATCATCACAACCTGCTGCTAAAATTTCTGGGCTTTGCTCCTCAAAAACACTAGCTGTTAGGGCAATTATTACAATGTGAGGAGTGGAAATGCTTGTTTCCTCATTCCCTATTGCCCATTCCCTATTCCCCATTTCACTCTCTCTTGTTCTAATTTCTCTAGTAGCCTGAAGTCCATCCATTACAGGCATTCGTGTATCCATCCAAATCAGATGAGGTTGCAGCGCTAACCATTTTGTCACAGCTTCTTGACCATTTTTTGCCTCGTGTACTTCAAAGCCAATTGGTTCAAGCAAATTAACCATCAAGAAGCGGTTTTCTTTGGTATCATCGACAACGAGAATTCGATACACTTGTTGGTTTGGCTCTAAACCAATTACTCTTTGTGTCGATTGTTTGATGGTTTCCGAGTCATCTGCTGCGGTTATTTTGATATCAAACTTAAAAGTTGTTCCCTGCTGAACTTTACTGCTAACTGTGATTTGTCCTCCCATGAGTTGCACAAGTTTTTGACTAATCGCTAAACCTAAACCTGTTCCTTCAGCAGATATTCGCCCCGTTTCCGTTTGAATAAAAGCCTGAAATAATTTATCAATTTCGTCGCTAGCAATTCCAGGGCCTGTATCTTCCACTTCAAAATGAAGTATCATTTGTTTATCGCTATTTGTTAATTCTTGATTATCAAGAAACAGTGATACGCGAACCGTAACACTTCCTGATTGCGTGAATTTGATGGCATTTCCTATCAGGTTTATTAAAGAAGCTCGTAATTTCTGCTTGTCTGCTTTGATATATTTTGGAATATCAGAATTTACTATAAATGTTAAATATATTCCCTTTTGTTCAGCTTTAATTTGAAACATTTCTTCCAGGGAATCAATAAAATCATATAAATCAAATATAATTTCATTTAATGCTATTTTTCCTACTTCTATTTTAGATAATTCTAAAACATTATTAATTAAGTCCAGTAAATGTTCTCCGCTGCGATTAATAGCTTTTAAATATTCATGGGGTTTGGGATCTATGAATTCGTAACGGCTAAGAATTTGTGTTAAACCTAATATAACGTTAAGGGGTGTTCTCAGTTCGTGGCTTATATTTGCCACAAATTCACTTTTAGTTTTTAATGCGGCTGCGGTGGCTTCCTCGGCTTGACGACGCTCTATGATTTCCTGTTGAAGTTGTTGATTTTGCGTTTGGAGTTGCTGAGATTTTTCAATAATTTGTTTGGTAAGTTGCCGAATCAACAGTTGATTTTTTACCCTTGCTAAGACTTCCTCAACTTGAAACGGTTTGGTGATATAATCAACTCCACCAATTTGAAAAGCTCTGACTTTATCCCAAACGTCATCGAGAGCGCTTAAGAAAATCACAGGAATATCTTTAGTTTGGAAATCTGCTTTCAATCTTTCACAAACTTCATAGCCATCTAGTTCTGGCATTCTGATATCAAGCAAAATCAAATCGGGAGGAATTGACTGTGCTGCTTTGATTCCCATTTGCCCTTTCACTGCACCTCGCACTGTGTATCCTTGCTCAGACAATGTTTTGGACAAAAGTTGTATGTCTTCTGGTGTATCGTCAATAATTAAAATGTTTCCTTGAGTTGCGATCGGCAGAGGAAGTTCCATAGGACATTGGATTTTGGATTTTGGATTTTAGATTTTGGATTTTGGATAAGAGCATTAATTTTCTCTATCCTCAATTTAAAATCTAGTGGTCACAAGTAACCAGCGAGTTTAATTAAATCAATGACGCGATCGCAACGAAATTGATTCACCCAATCGCCTATAACTTGAGCTAAAACAGTATGGCTTGACGGAATTTGTGAAATTAGCTGGAAAATCTGCTCATTATTAATACTTTCTGCGGCTTGGTATAAATCCTGAATCCAATTTTTGGGCATCACCCCTAAAGCCTGACATAGCAAGGTTTCAGAAATTTCCTCTCCAGATTGGTTTAAAACAGGTTGCGACTGTTCTTCTTCATAGACATAACGCATCCCTAGGAACTCTGCCATTTTTTCAAAAATAATTTGCTCTCGAAAAGGTTTCCGCAAAAAATCATCACAACCTGCTGCTAATACAACCGATTGTTCCTCTTCAAAAGTACTGGCGGTGATAGCAAGAATTACCGTGCGGGAATTTTGGATTTTGGATTTTGGATTTTGGATTGTGGATTGGGAATATTCTCCATTCCCTATTCCCCTTTTTTCCCTGACTCGAATTTCTCGAGTTGCTTCGCAGCCATCCATGACTGGCATTCGCATATCCATCGAGATCAAGTGTGGTTGCCAAGTTTCCCAAACTTCAACTGCTTCTTGTCCATTACTAGCTTCTTTTAGCTCAAAACCAAACGGAGACAGGAGTTTCAGGAGAAGTTGACGATTATCCCATTTGTCATCGACAATCAGAATACGATAGCGGGGTTGATTCGGTTCGAGAGCGATCGCTCGCTGCATTGGTTTTTTGATTTCGATTTCTGTAACATCAACCAAAGTTACAGGAACATCAAATTTAAAAATGCTACCACGTCCCACCTGAGAATTAACGTTGATTTTACCCCCCATCAATTGTACAAATGAGCGCGTGATGGCTAATCCTAACCCTGTCCCTTCCTGGGATTTTTTCCCTGATTGAGTTTGTGTAAATGGTTCAAAAATTTGCTCTAATTCTTCAGAATCAATCCCAGATCCGGTGTCTTCAATTTCAAATATGAGGGAATGGGGGGACGAGTGATTTTCTTCCTCACTTTCCTGTCTAACTCGCAACAATACCCCACCTTCGGAAGTAAACTTAATTGCGTTATTGAGTAAATTAATCAAAACTTGGCGTAACTTCACCTCATCTGTTCGCACATATTGAGGAAGATTTGGGTGACGTTCAAAAATAAACTGTAATCGCTTATCATCAGCCTTGAATCGAAACATTTCTTCTAACTCATCAAGCAGGCGAATCAAGTGAAAATTGGTTTCATTGAGAACCATTCGTCCTGCTTCAACTTTGGATAAATCCAATACGCTGTTAATCAGATGAAGTAAGTGTTCTCCGCTACGGCTGATCAGGTTGATGTTTTCTTTATCCTCCAAAGAAAGAGTAAAGCTACGTTGCATAAGTTGGGAAAAGCCAAGAATGGTATTGAGAGGCGATCGCAATTCATGACTCATATTGGCTAAAAATTGGCTTTTCGCTTTGTTAGCAACCTCAGCAGCAATCACAGCTTGTTGCAATTCAATAGTTCGTTCAGCAACTTTCACCTCTAAGGATGCATTTAATTGCTCAAGTTCAGTATTTAATTTTTTTAATGCCTGATTTTGTTCTGCCAATTGTTGTTGCTGAGTGTAACTCCGCAAGGCTTCCTTGACAGTTAAAATCAAGTCAGTTTCATCCCAAGGTTTAGCAATATAGCGATATAAATTAGCTGCG
Organism: Nostocaceae cyanobacterium; assembly: GCA_051861145.1. Lineage (GTDB taxonomy): Bacteria > Cyanobacteriota > Cyanobacteriia > Cyanobacteriales > Nostocaceae > JBHYDF01. The sequence goes on along the minus strand of JBHYDF010000111.1, from coordinate 23,482 downwards.
TTAACAGCATTACCCACTGCTTGTGCATCGGCTTGTCCTGTTAACATAATCTTGAAGGTTTTGGGATACCGATTATGAATTATAATCAGCAATTCATCTCCCTTTATCCCTGGCATAATATGGTCAGAAATAATGAGAGCAATTTCCATTCCTTCTTCTTGCAGTTCTTCAATAATTTCTAGTGCTTCTTCTCCACTCTCCGCTGCTTCAATTTCATAATTTTTTCCCAAATTACGCTTCAACTGTTCGGTAAAACTATTTAAAATTACTGACTCATCGTCAACACATAAAATTGCTAAGTTACTCATAACTTATGCTAGGTTAGAAGTAATTACGTGGGCTAATTCTTCTTCAGTCCAAGGTTTTCGTAAGCAACAGTACAAATTAGCTTCTTTTTTCGCACGTTCAACAGCACTTTCATCAGCTTGCCCAGTCAGCATTACCGTGACAATTTCGGGAAATCTTTGATGAACTTGAATTAAAAACTCATCTCCTTTCATATCCGGCATCAACCAATCGGAGACTATTATTAAAACTTTGACTTGAGCAACATACAATTCTTCAATAATCTCTAATGCTTCTTCTGCACTTTCGGCAGTTTCATACAAATATAAATTACCAAATCGTCTTTTAAGTTGTTCTTTCAGACTTTCTAAAATTACATTCTCATCATCAACACACAAAATAGCTTTGTTTGTCATGCTCGATGTTTCTGATAAACTTTTAGTAAATTTGATTGTTTTTATTATTTTTTTGCAATTTGCTTACCTGTAGCATGGTAAAATTTATTTTTGCAAATTTCACAAAAGTAGACCTAGTAATTTGACAATGCAATTTTATGTACCATAGACCACTAGGATAAAATCAGTAGACTTATTGCAAAAGTGTATTTTAAGAAAATTAAACCACAGATGGACACAGATGAACACAGATGAATTATATCTGTTCATCTGTGTTTATCTGTGTTTATCTGTGGTTGCAATATCCTAAAAAATGATTTTTGCAATAAGTTTAGTGAATTTAACATTTTATTCACATTTTCTGAGAAGGCTGATACTAAATGTAGTTTGACCTGGTTCACTTTCTACCTCAATTTTTCCTTCATGTTTCTCAAGAATTTTCTTAACAATATCTAACCCTAAACCACTACCTTCTCCTGCTGGCTTGGTAGTAAAAAATGGTTCAAAAATTTTATCTTTAATTTCCGGAGGAATGCCAGAGCCAGAATCTGTTACTTTTACTACTACGTAACCATCTTGCTGGAAAACCTTGATTGCTAATGTTCCTTTGTTATTCATTGCTTGGATGGCATTGTGGACTATATTTGTCCAAACTTGCATGAGTTCATCGGGATTACACAATATTGGTGGTAATGACTGATAGTCTCGAATGATTTCAACACCTTTCTTGAGTTGATTGTGATACAACTCCAGCACTGTTTCTATACCATCCGTAATTTGCACTAATTGTTTTGTGCCGGTGTTATCATAGCGGGAGTAGCTTTTTAGGGCAAAGACGATTTTAGCAGCCCGTTCAACTGCGGTGGTGATATTTTTGCTGTTGCTTTGCAGGCGGACAAGGTTATATGCTAGTTGCAAAATCCAGTCTACATCCGGGCTTTTCAATAGGGATAAAAAGGGATTAATATTTTCATAAATCCCCATATCTGTTAAGGTGTCAGCAAGACGTCGGGCATTATCAATTGCATTTTCTTCTAACTGTTGGGTGAGTGCGCGTTTGAATTGACGTTTTTCTCTCGTCGTCGTTTGAGAGTTGCTATTCAGTGACTTGTCAATTAAGGCAAAGAACTCAATCTGCTGTTCAGGGTTGAGTCGTTGGAAAAGTTGGGGAAGTTGGGTGAGAGATTCTTCAATGGCTTGGGTTGTGTTGTTAGCAGAAGCGCGAATTGCTCCCAAAGGAGTATTGATTTCATGGGCAATACCTGCTATGAGTTGTCCGAGGGCTGCCATTTTTTCCGATAGAATGAGTTCTTGTTGAGTGGCTTTGAGGTGTTCGAGTGCTTCGGAAAGTTCTTGAGTACGTTGTGCTACTTGGATTTCCAACTGGCGATTATACTCTTGTAAGATACGCAAATTTTCAGCTCGCAGGTGCTTGAGATTAATTTGGGTTTTGAGGCGTGCAAGCAATTCTTGTTTGGAAATTGGTTTGGTGAGATAATCATTAGCGCCAACATCTAAGCCGAACACGATATCTTGGACTTGTGTTTTCGCAGTTAAGAGGATTATAGGTAGTTCTGTGGGGGAAAAGCGATCGCGCAGTCTTTTTGTCACTTCATAACCCGTTATCTTCGGCATCATCACATCAAGTAAGATGATATCGGGTTGCAAACCTTGCTCAATCAGTGCTAAAGCTTTTTCACCATCGCTTGCTTGGGTAATTGTATAATTTTGTAGAGACAAATTATTAACCAGTACTTGAAGATTGACTGGTTCATCGTCTACAAGCAGGACTTTGACGGGTTCTTGCTGCTTGTCATTGACGGTGAGTACAGGTTGAGATTCTGCGTTTTCACTGATGGTAGGTAAAGAATAGGCAACAGTATACACGGGTTTCTTGACTGATGAAACCTCTCCTTGAGCTATAGGTAAGGTAAAGGTGAATTTTGAACCTTCTCCGACTGTGGAGGATACCCTAATTTCTCCCCTATGTAACTCTACTAATTTTTTCGTGACAGCTAAACCTAATCCAGTTCCGCCATATTCTCTAGCAGTAGAACCATCAGCTTGTTCAAAATATTCAAAAATTTTGTCTAATTTATCTTCTGCAATTCCAATACCTGTATCAGAAATCGTGATGGCTACTTTTGCATCGCTATCCGCTTCGGTTGAAATTTCTACAGTACCAGAAGGGGTAAATTTAATTGCATTACCGATTAGATTATGAAGAATCTGTTGCAAACGATTTTCATCAGCTTCTACGGGGGGAAAATCTGCCGGAATTGAGTTTATTAACTGCAAATCTTTTGTGTTAATCAGAGGTTGACTGAGCGTTAGTACCACCTCAACAATTTCTCGCAATCCTACAGGTTTGAGTTGCAATTGAATATCTTTGTAGCGAAGTTTGGAAAAATCGAGAATATCATTAATCAGATTGGCGAGTCGATGTCCACTTTGAGCAATCATCAAGAGATTTTTATTTTGAATTTCTGATATTTGCCCACACGCACCATCAAGCATTGATTCGGCTATACCAATCATGCCATTGATGGGGGTACGAAGTTCGTGGGAAGTATTAGCGAGAAATTCATCTTTAAGTTGATCTAGGCGCTGCAACTGCTGATTTTTTGCTTCTAAACTTGCAAATGACTCTTGCAGTTGTTTTGCCATAGTGTTAAATGATTTGGCTAGCTCTCCCACTTCATCTGGGCGCTCAATTTCTACTATTTGATTCCATTCTCCTTTGGCAATATTTTTAGCTGATTTGTTTAATTGTAAAATTGGCTTTGTTAACCAACGAGTGGTAATAATGCCAATACCTATAGCTATGACTAAAGCTGCAAGACATAACACAATTGTGGTGCGAGTATTGGCGTTAATTTGCGCCATGAAATCTGATTCAGGTACAACGACCACAATTAACCAATCTAAACCAAACTTGTCTCGCCAAGGTGTAACTTGTACAAATTGTTTTTTATCCCTAATGTTAAAGTTGAATTGTTGACTTTGTTTAATTTGATTGAGGTTGCCAAAATTTTCTGTTAAAGATTTAGCTGTTTCTCGAATTAAGGGAGCGCCAATTTCAGAAGCTTTAATTCGTTGTGCTTTACCATTACTGATAATAAATGGTTGCTCTTTTGCTGAACTTGCTACTAGCGTTCCATCTCGCTCAATAATAAAAGTTTGTCCTGAAGGACTAATTTTGATGTCGCGGAGGAAATCACCAATCTTGGAAAGGATGAGATCGACACCAAGAACACCTATTAACTGATTTTTGCGATCGTAGACTGGATAACTAGAAGAAATAGCTAAAACATCTGGCGAGTCTTGCCAATTGTAAATAGCACTCCAAATGGATTTGCGTGCCAGAACTGCATCATTATACCAAGCAGCCTTGTTAGGAAATGCCCCCGGTTTCGTGGTGATAATACTGGTACGATTTCCCTTGTCATTTACAGCATATATTTGGTATGGACGGTTAACTAATTTCTCAGAAATACGAAGATAGCCTTGTTCAAATCCAGCGCCGATAAATTCGCCTTTGGGATTGCCAAAGTTAATGTAATCTACCTGGAAGACTTGGAGTTGCTTCCAAAAGTAATTTCCCGTACTTTGAAAATCTTGTATGTTTAATAAACCTAATTGAACTGCTTGGAGATTGATTTGATTGATTTGGTGAGGGGTTTCTAAGTAGGTATCGAGCTTTTGCTGAATGCGATCGCTGATTTCACTTTGCAATTGAGTTGCAAGGTTATTAACTGCCTTTTGCCCATTTTTAAATGAGAGATACCATGTCAACCCCACCGCTGTAACAATTTGCAGCACAAAGGGGACAATGAGAACTGTTCGCAGGGGAAGTTTTCCAGAAACCTTCACCGAACCTCCTCGTTTATTGGAATGTCAAACCGATTAGAACTGATATCTTGCACCAGTTGCGAAAAGCCTGGAAATAAATTTCCGGATATGTAGAGACGCGAAATTTCGCGTCTGGGACAAACCCATTAAAATGGGTTAAAACTCTTACACAGTCGGTTTTTAACCTATGTAGAGACGCGAAATTTCGCGTCTCTACAAAGCCCGAAATTTATTTCATTGCTCTATTTAAGCCTTTACTGAGAATGGTGCAAGATATAAGTTAGAAAGGCATAAACTGAAACAACATAGAGGCAAGTCCACTAACAAAGTCCATAAAACTGGGTTTGCCAGGATCTACCTTTGCGGTTTGGGGTGTTTGTAGTTCTTTAAGAAAAACTTGTGCTGTTTGCACTCCATCGCTATTATTTTGGGATGTAAATAATTTTTCCGCAATTTGGGCATCTTGGAAAGCGCCTTGGCGGTCAAATAATTGGTAACGAGCAATACCACGAGCTAGATAAGCACCAGCATAATCTGGTTTGGCTGCGATCGCTTGATTGAAATACTCAATCGCTCGCTGTTGGTTGCCTTTTTGCGCTTCGGCAACACCCCAAGTATAAAATTCCTCTGGTTTGGCAATTTGCAAAGGTATGCCAGATGCGCCTTGCAAGTTAGCGCCGTTGAGATTAGCACCAGTCAATTCTGCATTTACTAAATAGGTGTTTCTTAAATCAGCACCGATTAGAACTGTTCCATTAAGTTTAGTACCGCTCAGATTTGCACCAAATAAACTAGCACCGCTCAAGTCTGCACCAGTCAAATCAGCACCGCTTAAATTGGCGCGGCTGAGGTTTGCACCAGTAAGATTCGCTCCGATTAAATTTGCGTTCTTCAAGTCAGCCATCACCAAACCAGCACCGCTCAAGTCACAATTTTGACATTGTTTACTTGCCAGTAATTGTCTGATATGTTCCGAATTAGCAGCGAGAGTAGTTTGGCTGAAGCTGATTGTAGTTATAAATGCGGCTATGGCTAGGATTTGGTTTTTCATATGTTGCTTTTACTGAATTTTCAACCTGACCGTAGACACATTTATAACTCAGCATCGAGTTACTGGCATCAATCTCAGTTGACATCAGAAATTTCAGCAGTTAGCCTGCACTATTGAGTAATAGTCAGTTATCGCTTTGAGCCTCGATAAAAACAAGTTTGTTTTGCCTATTGGTGATTCGAGAATAATGGCCAGGATAAGACCATCTTAATTCGGCAAACAAACTTAAAGTAAACGTGAGTATAATCGCCAGTAGGAGTTTTTCCAGCATAGTGATCCCCTCAACCACTAAGTAATAAACCAATCCCTACTTTTAGTTGTAACTGGGATACATTTTTTTCTCAACCCTGGCAATACTTAAAATCGGGGTAATGATTTAGAAATTGCATCAAGGTGATAAACATCACTCATATAGTTATTAGTTACCAATTTTATCTAGCTTGAAAATAGGGAGTAGGGAGTGGGGAGTATGTCAAGGTAGACTTGTGCCACTGAGGTTAGCACCGTCGAGTAGAGCGCCATTTAAACTAGCTCCATCAAGTTTGGTATTACCCAGATTAGCTCCTCTCAAGTCAGCTCTACTCAGATTGGCATTGCTGAGATTGGCTTTGGAAAGATTCGCACCACTGAGTTTAGCGCCACTCAAGTCAACATCACTTAAATCAGTATTAGCAAGATTCGCGCCGCCTAAATTGGCATTCTGCAAGTTCATACCGCGCAAGTTTCTTCCTTGCCAATTCACACCACCTAGGTTTTTTCCTGGTTCGTTTTTCTGGTTGATAGCTGGTGGTGGTATTGGTGTTTCTGGTGTTGTAACCGATGTGTCTACAGGTACTTCAGAAAGGTTTGGTGTGGTTGGTGGTGTATTTGTTGATGTAACGGGTGTTTCTACACTTTTCAACGCTAGGTAAATTCCAACTCCAGCCAAAAGAGCCACGGCCGTGAGGATAATAGAGAGGGTAAAAATCAAACCTTGGCGCTGGTGATTCTGATGCATTGGTGTTGAGTTTCAATTTTTAGGCTTGGTCTAAATATAGCAGTGCTATTGGATTTGTAAAATTTTTTGCAAACAAACTACGTACACAAAATACACGTACCTTGCAGCGTCTCTCGGAGGGACATAGAAAAGATATAAAGAGAGATTATGATGAATTATTAGAATTGCGATAGTGGCTTTATCAATTCTTTTGAAATTTATAAGGAAAATGCCGAAAACCCTTGAGGATGTGGCTCGAAGCACGGTGTAGAGACACATCCGTGCTTGAGACAAGGGATGAAGGCTGATTGTAGCCTTTAGGCTACCAGAGATGTTGACGGGTTCCCTTGACCAAAACAATTCAAAATTCAAAATTCAACCGAGCAAAATTGAAGATTAAGAAACAAACAATTTTGAATTAATAAATTTAGGTTTAAAGCACCATTATTTATTTATGGAAAATATAAAATATATAAGCCGAAATACGAAGTATGAGGCTTATGGCGTCCACAGTCTAAGGCCCCTAAATTTATTTATGGGGATTGTAATTTTGCCTGACTATTCTCGTTGTTGCGCGATATACCGCTTCACTGTTTCAGTACAAATATTGCCAGCAGTTGATACAAAGTAGCTAGGAGTCCAGAGAGTCGGTAGTTTTAGAAGTTCTGGAAATTCTTTACGCAAAAAATGAGATGCCCTTCCTTTGATACGATTCATCATAAGTGATGGGGAATCTGTGGGTTTTGCGTTAATGAACAGATGTACGTGGTCTGGCATAATTTCCATTGCTACTATTTTCCATCTGTTCTCATTACAGACATCGCATATTACTTCTTGAAGTCTTTCTGCTATTTTGCCTACCAATACTTTCTTTCTACGCTTTGGAATGAAGACAAAGTGGTAGTTTAGCAATGAGACAGCGTTTCCCTCATGTCTGTACTCATCGGTCGAAAATTTAGCCATATTTCTGTTATTTTAATTTATCAATTTGTATATTGGTTTTGTAGAATAAAATAAGCTAATCAACAATGAGAGGAGGTGATTGCACTGGTTAAAACTAAGAAGGATAAGAAGACTAAACCTTTAATGGGCATTCAACAAAACTTAATTTACTGTGATGCTAATACTAAAGCTATTCTGAAGTTCCTGTGCGAGCAGTCAAACAGTCTTTACAACTGTGGCGTTTACTGGGCAAGGCAGATATTTTTTAAAACAGGAAGAATAATTTCTAAGTTTGACCCTCAGTATGAAATGGGAAATAACATCCATGCACGGGCAATGCCATCAGTTGCAGCACAACAGACTTTGTTGAGCGTATCGGAAGCTTTTAAATCTTTTAAGGGTCTGCGAGAACTATTTTTTAAGGGAGAGTTAGATCAGAAACCAAAACCACCAGATTATAGACCATCTGGAGGTTTGTTCAAAGTTGCATATCCAAACATTGGTGCGGGTAGACCAACTTTACTAGACAATGGTTTAATTCGTTTCCCTTTGGGATTGCAAATCAATCGTTGGTTTAAAGTTAAAGAATTCTTTCTTGCGCTTCCTATCAACCTTGATTTGAAAAAGATTAAGGAATTTACAATTCTCCCTAAAAATGGAGAATTTTACTTAGAGTGCAGCTATGAAGTATCACATGTGAATATTAAGCTAGATATCAATCAAGCTTTGTCAATTGATTTGGGTACTTCTGCTAATTTAATGGCTTGTGTTGACACTCTGGGTAATTCGTTTTTGGTTGATTCTAAACACGCTAAGTCCATGAATCAACTCTATAACAAGCGAGTTGCTAATCACAAAGAAGGGAAACCACAAGCATATTGGGATGGTTTCTTAGATAAAATCACTCGTAAGCGAAACCATCAAATGCGAGATATGCTTAACAAAGCCTCCCGGAGTGCTATTAATCATTGTTTAGCTAACGGTATCGGAACAATTGTAATTGGTTGGAATGAAGGTATTAAGAACGGCGCTGATATGGGGCGTCAATCTAATCAGCAATTTGTCCAGATGCCGTTAGCTAAATTAAAAGAAAGGATTAAACAACTGTGTGAAATTTACGGTATACGCTACGTTGAAACGGAAGAAGCAAACACTTCTTGTGCCTCATATTTAGATGGAGACTCCCTACCCAAACATGGAGAAAAACCATTTGGGTGGAAAGCATCTGGTAAGAGAATTAAACGCGGTTTGTACCGTTCTAAAAACGGTAGTTTAATATCAGCAGATCTTCAAGCTGCTGGTAATATTTTGCGAAAAGTAGCCGGAAACTTAGGCATTGACCTAAGACGACTGGGTAGGCGCTGTTTGACCAGCGTGAGAAGAGTTAGGCTTTGGGCGACCAAATCTAGTTCGACTCTGAAGAATCCCCGTGCGTTTACGCCGGGGAGTTAGTCAAGAGTATTCATCTGTGTTCACTCCCCTCTATCCCCCCGAAACGGAACGCCAGTCGCCTTAAATCGGGAGACCCGCCCACGGTGAACCAGTCCTGAAGGCGGGTTTCCCGCCGTAGGGAACTGGTGAACCCGAAGGGCGCTGGCTCGGGAAGATAAGAAATAATTTTATTTGTTGTCCATCTGTGGTTGCAATTAACCTAGATTTTGATTTTTGCAATAAGTCTAATATCTCTTTCTATACTTTGACAATTAGTACTGTAATCCTAAATAAATTGTGAAACTTTAAACCTCTATGTATTTATTTATAAATTCAGAGAGGATTTTTGTATTAGATAAGTAAAGTAAAAGAAAGGGTGAAAATTTCTTATTTAACACAAGATTTTCACCCTTTTTAAATTGTAAATAGCGAGAAAAACACTATCTGTTGTGGTTCATTTTATTAAATGACTATCAACAGAAGTATTTTTTTAGACTTGAGTTACATCTTCTTGATTTAACTGCTGCTCGACATTACTAATAGCAGCATTGAGACCAGCAAGTTTAGTCTCTAAATCATCTCGCATAGTTTTTAGGAATTTCAGCTTACGTTCTAGACGAGTTTTTCTAGAAACAGGCTCACCACCATAGCAAGAGTTTTGCCAAAAATAAAACGGAAACATAGTTGACCTTTCCAAATCAAACCCTACTTAAATTGTGGCGAAATTATTGTCAAATGCGGGGAAACAAAAGAGAGGGAAAACCGAATCTATATCTAGCCCCTAGCCCAAGCGCCCCTAGCCCCTAGCCTCTAGCGAACTCCCACAAACCCTGCTTGCTCAATTGCCTTTTGCCCTTGGTCGGTAAGTAAAAGTTTGGCATAGGCTTCCCCAGCCTGTTCGGAACCTTTATCCTGCCTAGTAATCACAAACAAGTTAGTGGTAATTGGATAGCTACCATTTCTAATGGCTTCAGTATTCACTTGATTGCGCTGACGCGGACACTGTTCAGGAGAAACTAAGGGTTCGCGGTAGGGGGGAATTAGCCGATCGCTTGTCTTACCCAATGGTAAAGCCTTCACTGTACATTGAGGCACTACTGCACGAGCAGAAGCGTAGTACACACCTCCTGGAGTTTTGCTGAGTTGGCGCAATGCCTCTGTGGTAGAGTAAGCATACTTGACATTTGAACCAAGTGCCTGTTTGTTCAAGTCTTTGTTGGCAAAGATGGCAGCATCTGTGTCTTCTGGAGGTAGGGAGAAAGGTGTGATGGGTAAGTCTGGACCTCCCACTTGTTTCCAGTTAGTTATCTGCCCCAAATAAATCTGCTGCAACTGCTCAACGGTTAAGCCTGGGACGTTGAGTGATGGGTTGACTACCACTGCAACTCCATCAATACCTACCTGACGTTGTTCGAGTGTAAAGCCTTTTTGCTTGGCTAGAGCGTATTCTTCCTCTGTTAGGGGACGGGAAGACTGAGCAAAGTCCAATTTTCCGTCCAGCAACATGCGAATACCTGAACTAGAACCAGGACTGCCGTTTGTCGGGTTTGTGTAGCGTAATTGAAGTTCAGGGCGATCGCTCTGAATTAGAGAATCTACCAATTGCCGGATCGGTGCCCAAGCTGTACTACCACCATAGTTAAATGAACCTGTTGGAACATCAGCAACAGTATCGAAGGTTGACCCATTAACAGAGGCTGTGTCTGAATTTTGACTTGAGGAAGAATCAATGCTTCTGTTGGCTAATAACTGCGGTCTCAATAGCCACCATAACAAACCACCAATAACCAGAATTGTCAGTACTTTACCAATTATCAAACCTCTAAGAAAGAGTGCGATTTCTGGGTTTATTAGGGCTTTTCTTCGGTTTGTATTGCTCATAATTATTATGTTGTTTCTAATCGTATTTCACGCAATAAAAAAGTATAAAAAGGATATACACAATCTTTTTTTATTACGCAGATGTGTACACTTGAGCAGAGAAATAGACTAAAATTAGGATTTTTGCAAGAAGTCTATTTAAGAACAGGAGTAATGTAATTTAAGTCGCATTGTCTCATGTAAGTCTTTTTGAGACTTCAGTCCTAAGTATTACTCCTTATGAGATAAATTACCTAATTATTTCATTGCTCACGCATTGGTTTCACAAATTCTCTGAAAAACCACCTTGATTGAGTAGGTTGATTCGGAGTCGATATGCTTGTTTGAAGAAATATGTAGATTATAATTATCACTGCCAAACTTGTGATAACACCAAGACTCATCCCAAGTAACACAATAGAGTTTCTACGAGGCGATAAAAAATAAGCATTAACTCTTTGGTCTTGGATATCAGTTAACGAAGGTGGTGACAACTGTCGAGCAGAAAACAACGCTTGCAAAGCTTCTATGGCTGACTGGTAACGTTGGTTAGCGCGATCGCAAACCATTGTGTCTAAAACATCTGCAAAAGCATCGCTTACTTGTACCTTGTCCCGCCAGATGACTTGTTTTGTATTCGGGTCTTTTGGTAGTTGGTCAGGTCTGATACCTGTCAGCGCTTGAATGCCAATCATTCCTACTGCATAAACATCACTGCAAAGTTTTGGCTCACCTTTGCATTGTTCGCTAGGCATATAACCAGGAGTGCCAACAACAATATTATTTACGCTGGTTTTTCCCTGACTGTTAATTGCTAAAACTCCAATTTTCTTAATACTGCCAAAGTCAATCAGCACTATTTTGTCATCATAATGCCGCCGCATTAAATTTTGGGGCTTAATATCCCGGTGAATGATATTGTGTTGGTGGACGAAGACCACCACTTCTAAAATATCCTTCAATAAATAAAAGACTGCATTCTCATTTAGACATCGACCTGGTAAAATTTCTTTGGTCAAGTCATGACCGTCAACAAATTCCTGAACTAAATAAAAATCCCCGTCTTCATCAAAATGAGCAAATAATCTTGGAATTTGGTCATGGTCATTGCCTAACTGATACAAAACTTCTGCTTCCCAAGCAAAGAGATTTTTGGCAAGCAGCGCAATATTAGAACTGAGTCCTTTTGGTTGAAAATGTTTGACAACACAATAAGGTTGTCCTGGTAGATCCAGATCGATAGCTAAATAAGTATCACCAGAACCTCCGCTTCCCAAGAGTTTGATAATTTTGTAACGATTCCGAAGCGTTTTCCCTATTTGAGGGAGAGGATACTGGCTCATCATAACTTGCATTTTCAATGCTACATTACCAAGCAATTTGATAGTGAATTTGAAAATCACCTGCTGCTTGGTTTTCCTCATGTTTCACAACCTTTCGGAAAGTGCCTACTTCCTCTTGGTTAAGTGTAACTACTTCACTACGGTACAACAGTACGAAGGAAGCTTGAGGGTAAGGCTTAAGTAAATTTAACACCAGCTTTTCTGCTAGATGTAACCAACCTGTCAAGGTGGGTAAGAAACCAGGAAAATCAGCGCTGAAATAAATTTCGCGTTATGTAGAGACGTGCCATGGCACGTCTCTACAACCCATTGAAACGGGTTACACCTAATATCTTGCACCTGTCGCAATTAGCCGTGAAATAAATTTCCGGCTAAAAGCTGAAACCCATTAAAATGGGTTAAAACACTTACCGAGTCGGTTTTGAACCGAATGCGCGCTTTAAGCCCGAAATTTATTTCAGGGCTGATTTGAGTCTTTATTGAGAATGGTGCAAGATGTAAGTTACACCCTGTTTGTGTCAGCTTATTCAGGTGGGTTCTCAGGTGTTTCTTTCATTTCTACCGTCAAGTTAGGCAGTCCGTTTAATTTTTCTAAAGGCGAAACTGCTTTTTCCTTGGGTACAAAAATTTTCAAACTGGCTGGAAGACATTCAATCTCTATAGGTGTTTTTCCGACGATTTCACCATCAACAGCAATTTTTTGGGGAGGATCGGCTGTGATTTTAAATTTTTTAGCTCGCAAGTAACCAATGTCATCTCTTTCTGCGGGGTTTCCCGCAGAAGCTGTTTGAAACAGATGAAAGGTGGCTGCGATCGCGGCTGTTTTAGTTGCCGGAGCTACTATTGTTAAATCTAGCAAGCCATCGTCAGCAATAATACCTGCTGGTCCCTGAGCTAAGACAGAAGTGGGCGGTGCTGCATTTGCTACTGTCACCGCTGCTGCGGAAGTTTTAATTATTTTATCTTCTGTTTCAATTTCTACGTCAAACGTCTCTAATTGCCGTAATTGTTGAAGTCCCGCCATAATATAGGCGATCGCACCAAAACGATTTTTGGTTTCTCGGTCTGCTTTTTCTACGGTTTCAGCTTCAAAGCCAATACCTGCTAGCAGTACCATCACCTGCCCATTACAATCAGCTGCATCTACAGTCCGAGTTGCACCCTGCAAAATTGTTTGACAGGCTGCTTCAATTGTGTCAGGAATTTCTAAAGCTGCGGCGAAGGCGTTTGCTGTTCCTCGAGAAATTATACCAAATGGAATATCTGTACCCACAACAGCGGTAGCAGCAGCAGAGAGAGTACCATCTCCTCCAGAAGCAATGATGGCCTCTACACCCCTTTTTACTGCGGCATGGGCTAGTTCATCAGCATCGGTGTCTTTAGTTGTGAATTGAATATCCAGGTCTATTTCCGGCTCTAAAATTGCCCGAATTTGTGCCAAGTCCTGTTCTGAGTCACCCTGACCCGCAACTGGATTAAATATTAGACAGGCTGATCGTTTCATGGGGTGAAATAAGCGATTCTAGTATTTAATAAGTGAAGTTTTCTGTTTATTTTTAGCCTATCTGTAAAATCTAAACTTCCCTCCTAGGGCATGAGAGACCATTTATAAAGTAAATATTAAGCCTCTAAACCTTAGTTTCATCCTAGATCCCCCCTTAATCCCCCCTTAAAAAGGGGGGAGAAATAATTACTAGCCCCCCTTTTTAAGGGGGGTTGGGGGGATCAGATTTTCTTTATAAATGATCTCTGATTTATGTCTTCTATCTTTAGACTTATCTTGCTTTCATTTTCCGCTACTAGACTAAACAAAGTGCTACCCTTTATCAACCAACATAAAACAGTCCATGTTTTTCTCATGAGTTACGGTTGTTTGATAATAGCCGGATATCAGTAAAGTTTATCTCTGCTGTATCAGTTAGGCGTCCTTGTTCAAAGGCACGAAGAACCTGCTGACTTAACAAATAATAATCACCAATTTTCTTGTAAGTATCTACCGATTCCTCCTCTCCTATAACTTGTTTGGTCTGGGGTTGGCGGGAAGTTGTTCGATAGCGGGTAGCTAAATAGCCGGATGGTGTTTTCTCTGTCTCTAAAGTGTCTACGGTAACAGCACTATTTCCTAGGATGCGATTGACTTGTATTAACTGCTCGCGGAATATTTTATAACTAGCCTCTGTTTTATCTCCCTGTTCCTCAAGAATCTCTACGATACCATTCTTGTTACTAGGGCCAAGTTTGAAAGTTTTATTTTTGTGTGCCTCATCAAAAGGCATTCGTCGGCGGTGAACGACCATCATTCGCAGTGAATTCTCTACATTCTGACGTGCTACTTTGTCATTAATACCAGTTACTTCTACAGTCATATCTGGATTGACACGGATATTTCCTTTGTGACTTTCCTGACCATATTTGAATTCTACTGCCGCTGTATATCCTGGAAATTGTGGATTCCAAGTATAGCGATTTTCATAAGCTTGACGAAAAAGCTCGTGAGCAGAGGTGGTTGAGGTTGAAGAATTGTTTGTATTCTCCGATAAAAGGACAGCCGAATCATGACTAGACAGTTGAGCCATTGTTTGACTTCCAAAGCTCAAACAGGCTGTTAAAGTTATTACAGAAATACCTAACCGCCAAATTTGGTAATTTAAATGTTGTTTCATGACTAGTTGTTATCCTACACAAAGACATATTCAATGAATATGTTTTTTCAAAATAAAATTATATGTAAGCACATTGTTTTCTGTCTACCTGAAAAGCTAACTATTGTACAAAATTTGATTGATTATTTCTTGCACTAGTATTATCCTGAGTCTTGATTGATGAATCAATAGGTAATGTATTGTCTTGAGCTATTTGTACCATTTTCCTTTGTTATAAATTCATTTAATTGCTGCTTATACGTCATAGTCCTCTTTTAGAGGACTTGTGCTATAAGACTGGGACTTATAGTCCCAGGCGGATATGAGCGCAGTCGAATAACCTTGCTTACTGTTTGAGCATCACAACAAATATGTAAAGTTACGTAAAGCTAGGAAAATAAACTTAACAGCAATCGGGAGAGTTCAACACTTGTAAGCCACTCACTGCGGTAGTCTAAATAAGAGTGAATTTATCTCCTGGTTTGACATATAACTTTATGACATCAGTTGTTTCCAGTCCTACTCGTACCATTCGCATCGGTTCTCGTAAAAGCCAACTTGCTCTTATTCAAACTTATTGGGTACAAGAACAACTCCAGAAACACTTTCCGGATATTTCTTTTGAAGTCCACACCATGGCCACTCATGGCGACAAAATCTTGGATGTAGCATTAGCCAAGATTGGTGATAAAGGACTCTTTACCAAAGAACTGGAACTGGGGATGCTAAATCAGGAGATTGACTTTGCCGTTCATTCTCTTAAAGATTTGCCGACTCGCTTACCAGAGGGGTTAGTCTTGGCAACTATTACAGAACGGGAAAATCCAGCGGATGCCCTAGTGGTGCATGAAAAGCACAAAGATAAGCAAATCGATACCCTACCAGAAGGTGCGGTGATAGGTACATCTTCCCTGCGACGACTGGCGCAGTTACGGCATCAATTCCCCCACTTTAGCTTTAAAGATGTACGTGGCAATTTGAACACGCGCATGGCAAAGTTAGATGCAGGTGAGTACGATGCTTTGATTTTGGCGGTAGCTGGATTGGAACGTTTGGGAATGGGCGATCGCATTCATCAAGTCCTCCCCAAAGAAGTTTCCTTGCACGCCGTTGGACAAGGTGCATTGGGTATAGAATGCCGTGCGGATGATAGCGAACTCATTTCGCTACTCAAAGCCATTGAACATCCCGAAACACGCGATCGCTGTTTAGCAGAACGTGCTTTCCTACGGGAATTAGAGGGCGGCTGTCAAGTACCTATAGGTGTCAATACGGTTATCGATGGTGAAAATTTAACATTAACAGGTATAGTCGCCAGCGTAGATGGTCAAAATCTCGTTAAAGATACCGTCACAGGAAAAGCCACAGACGCCGAAAAGTTGGGTATAGAACTAGCACAGCTTTTGCGGAAACAAGGAGCGCAGGAAATTTTGGATAAAATCTTTGCCGAGATCCAGCGTGGTTCTTGAGGTTTTGCGCCAGCAGATGTGATTAGATTAAGAAAGATTGCAGTTGCATAATGAGTCTACCAGACGCGAATAATCGCGCCTGGCAGCTTTATTTAAGTAATATTAAACACCTAGGCAGAATCGGGAAATACAGATTATCATGCGGATTCTATTTGTTGCAGCAGAAGCAGCACCCGTTGCGAAAGTTGGTGGAATGGGTGATGTAGTTGGGGCGCTACCCAAAATCCTGAGAAAGATGGGGCATGATGTGCGCATCTTCATGCCTTACTACGGCTTCCTGCCAGACAAAATGGAAATTCCTAAAGACCCCATTTGGCGGGGGTATGCAATGTTTCAGGACTTTGCAGTTTACGAATCTGTTTTGCCTGGTAGTGATGTTCCTTTGTATTTATTTGGACATCCGGCTTTTTCGCCCCGCCGCATCTACTCTGGAGAGGATGAAGATTGGCGGTTCACATTGTTTGCTAATGGTGCAGCCGAGTTTTGCTGGAATTACTGGAAGCCGGAAATTGTTCATTGTCATGATTGGCACACGGGGATGATTCCCGTTTGGATGCACCAATCTCCTGATATTACCAGCGTATTTACAATCCATAACCTGGCTTATCAAGGGCCGTGGCGTTGGTATTTAGAGAAAATTACTTGGTGTCCCTGGTATATGCAAGGACACAACACGATGGCAGCTGCCGTACAGTATGCTGACAGAGTGACTACAGTTTCCCCGACCTATGCCGAGCAAATCAAGACAGCTGCTTATGGTGAAACGCTAGAAGGGTTGATGTCCTTTATTAGTGGTAAATTATCGGGAATTATCAACGGTATTGATACAGAAGTTTACGATCCAACAACTGACAAATATATTGCCCAAACTTTTAGCAGCGATACTTTAGAGAAACGCAAAGCGAACAAAATAGCCTTGCAAGAAGAAGTGGGGTTAGAGGTAAATTCTCAAGCCTTTTTGATGGGGATGGTGACGCGGTTAGTAGAACAAAAGGGCATCGATTTGGTGTTGAATATTCTGGATCGGTTTATGTCGTATACCGATGCCCAGTTTATAGTTTTGGGGACAGGCGATCGCTACTACGAAAGTCAATTATGGCAACTTGCATCCCGCTTCCCCGGACGCATGGCAACATATTTACTTTACAACGATGCTCTCGCTCGTCGTATCTACGCTGGTTCAGACGCTTTCCTAATGCCAAGCCGTTTTGAACCTTGCGGTATTAGTCAAATGCTAGCTTTGCGCTACGGTTGTGTGCCGATTGTCCGCCGTACTGGGGGATTAGTTGATACCGTATCTCACCATGACCCCATGAACCATGCAGGTACTGGTTATAGTTTTGACCGCTATGAACCGTTAGATTTGTATACTTGTATGGTACGGGCTTGGGAAGGCTTCCGTTACAAAGATTATTGGCAGGAACTGCAAAAACGTGGTATGAGCCATGATTTTAGCTGGTATCAGTCTGCTAAGCAGTATGTGAAGTTGTATCGGTCGATGCTTGGCTTGCCTGAAGAAGAGGAACAGCCGACGACGCCAGAACAACCGGATTTAGTTTTGAACAAAAAATAGAGTTAGGAGTTAGGAGTTAGGAGTTAGGAATTACGCCTGTAAAATCAGGTTTTAGAAATTAACCACAGATGGACAATGAATAAAAGTTTTTCCTCTGTCTTCCCGAGGCAGTGCGTTGCGCGGGTTTCCCGCGTTGTAGCAACTGCCGTCCCTCAAGAGGGGGGAATGAGGGGGGTGGACACAGATGATTATCTATCTGTGTCCATCTGTGTTTATCTGTGGTTGCTTTCCCAAAAACAACTGGGTTATTGCCAATCAGAGGTTAACAAAGAGCTTTCTTTCTTGAATTCACATTAAACGTGAATAATAAAATTCTAATTCCTAACTCCTAACTTTAGCTAAAAGTTTGGTGTCACATATATTTGTCTGTAAATTCCCAGGCTTTCTGTTCTTTTTCAAGTATTTGCTGAATAGTTGTCGTTTCAATTTGAGGCATATAGCGATTTACCAGTGTAACCGTTTCTTGAACTATATTTTTAAGATTACAAATGACTTTCTCTGGTTCATCGTGAAAAAGTGCCTCAATCCGAGATTGCAAGTTTTTTGGCTGGATTGTTAGCTGCTCAATAAACAAACCCATTCGCTTAAACTGAAAAGTTGAATAATAAACTCGATTTAACCCTGCCAGCACTCCTAAAATATTCTGTGCGGATTGTACCAGAGTTTGGTAAAACCAAACAGTTGCATCTCTGGTAAGCACTCGTTCAGACACAGACCATACTGGGAAAAACTGAAGGTAGTGTTTTACCATTGCTTCTGCAAAAGGTTCTGGATATGGTGAAATCATTGCTTGCCATTTGTTAATTAGCTCGTCTCCAAACAATGGCACACAATTCAAAATACCAGAAAATGCTTTTTGAATTGGAGAAGTAACATCTAGCTGTTCAATAATAGTAGCCATCTCCATCTCCCAGAAAGAAACAAGCGTGTGAGCAACTTGAAATTGCACACCATCAATGAGATAAATTTCACAGAAACTTCCGCGATCGCGATCGCCCAGTAGCCCAGTTCGTTCAGAACCCTGGTTATGTTGTCTTGCAAGAGTTAGCGCTTGTTCAGACGGTAACTCATCATAGTAAATCATTAGATCGATATCTGAAAATTGATCTGCTTTTCCTTCTGCTACTGAACCAGCAATCAAAGCGGCTTTCACTGTTGGCAGAGTTAGGTAAACCTGTACATTCTGTTTGGTAAGTGCAAGGAGATACTGACTGGCTGCATTTTTAGATATCCTCATTACTTAACTTCCCCCACCAAAATTTCATAGCGCACTGTAGGTGATATAGGAATACTAAATTGTTTTTGAAAAAATTTAAGTATCTGTAGGGTGGGCATTGCCCACCCTACGTATATTTCAAAAATCAAATCATAATCCCATAAAATAAAAACTTGGCTTTATTGTACTAATAATATCTTTAGTCATATATGGCACAGGCTTGCAGTCATCCACATTGCCTGGGGTTAACTTATCTTAAATTTAGATAGCAGTTAAAAAGACAAACAGTGATCATCTCATCAAACAGTAGAGCGTCTATAGCAAAACATACCAATAATTTAGGGTTCAGCAGCCTGGCGGAACTATCGAATCAGAATTTACTTGCACAAGTGGATCTCCATCGAACTATTGCAAGTTTGAAGCCGACACAGGACAAAAAAGGGTCAATGGGTCAGTTTCTCACACCCGCTTCAGTGGCAGAGTTGATGGCTGGAATGTTTGATAATTTGGGATCTGAAATAACCCTACTTGATGCAGGAGCAGGAATTGGTTCATTATCAGCTGCTTTCGTCGCAAGGGTTTGCCAAAGTCAACAAAGTACATCGAATTTGCGTGTTGTAGCCTACGAAATAGACCCTCTCTTAATTGGATATTTATATCAGACTTTAGAACTGTGTGAGAAGGAATGTCAAAACGTCGGCATTTCTTTCAATTACGAAATTCATCAGACTGATTTTATCGAAGATGCAGCCATATTACTTCAGAACGATTTGTTGCATAAATCTAAGGAAGCAGAATTTACACACGCTATCCTCAATCCACCTTATTTAAAAATCAACGCGCATTCCAAGGTTCGCAAAATGTTGCGTTCCATAGGTCTGGAAACCAGCAATCTTTACACTGGTTTTATGGCTGCTACAGCGCAACTTTTAAAAGCAGGAGGAGAGTTTGTAGCGATTACCCCGCGCAGTTTTTGTAATGGGCCATATTTCCGTGACTTCCGAAAAATGTTCTTGGAGATGATGGCTTTGCAGCAGATACATCTTTTTGAGTCGCGGCAAGAAGCATTTAGTGATGATAAAATTTTGCAGGAAACTGTCATCATTCACGCTAAGAAACAAAAGCAAAAGTTGGGCAGCATACTAATCAATACGAGCTTTGGTACGAATGATGATTTCATTATGTCTAACTCTGTGCCTTATGAGGTTTTAGTTCATCCTGATGATCCAGAGCAGTTCATTCATATTCTTCCAGATACTTTTAGCCAGCAGATTGTTGAGCAAATGTCGCTGTTCACCTGCACTTTAAAAGACCTGGGGTTAACAGTTTCAACCGGGCGTGTAGTGGATTTTCGTGCAAAAGATTATATACGGACAAATCCAGAAAATAATACCGTTCCTTTGATTTACCCAGTAAATTTCTCGGATGGATATATAGAGCATCCAAAAATAACTAAAAAACCACAAGCTTTATTGCATGTGGAAGCAACAGCAAATCTTCTGGTGCCAAATGAACATTACGTCCTATGCAAAAGATTCTCATCGAAAGAAGAAAAAAGACGGGTTGTTGCAGTAGTTTACGATGCGAACCGATTCGATTATGCCTATGTCGGATTTGAAAATCACTTGAATTATTTTCACCAAGATGGGCGAGGTCTTAATCTCACTTTGGCTCGTGGACTTGCGGCTTATCTGAATTCTACCTTGGTTGATTCATTTTTTCGGTTGTTTAATGGTCATACTCAGGTTAATGCCACCGATTTACGGAATTTAAAATACCCTACTTTGGAACATTTACTATCTTTGGGGGTGCGAGTCGGAGAGCAGTTTTTATCTCAACGAGAAATCGATGAACTGATAGAAAAAGAGTTACTGAGTATGACAAATCAGCCAAGCAATAATCCAATTGTAATTAAGTCCCGAATTGATGAAGCACTAAAAATTTTGACGGCATTGGGTTTGCCGCGATCGCAACTCAACGAACGGTCTGCTTTAACGCTTCTTGCGTTGCTTGACTTAAAACCCACCGACCCCTGGCAATCAGCAGTTTCCCCTTTGATGGGGATTACTCCCATGATGGATTTTATGGCTCAGTATTATGGCAAAACCTATAAACCAAACACACGGGAAACGGTTCGCCGCCAAACAGTTCATCAATTTCTAGATGCGGCTTTGATAGTTGCTAATCCAGATAATCCAAGCCGTCCTATTAATAGTCCCAAGACGGTATATCAGATTGAGGAAAGTGCGCTTGAACTATTACGAACTTATGGTACTGATGAATGGGAAAAGAGCATTCGCACTTATCTTGCTTCAGTTGAAACCTTGAAGAAGCGATATGCTCAAGAGCGTGAAATGTCTCGTATTCCAATCGTGATTGAAGGACAAGTTAAGACTTTATCCCCAGGTGGTCAGAATATTCTGGTTGAAAAAATTATCAATGAATTTGCCCCTCGTTTTACGCCTAGTGGAAAGCTCATCTATGTTGGAGATACGGATGAAAAATTCGCCCATTTTGATGAAGCAGCATTGATAAATTTAGGAGTCGCTGTTGATTCTCACGGCAAAATGCCAGATGTTATTATCCACTTTATGAAAAATGACTGGTTAGTTTTGATTGAAGCGGTGACGTCACATGGTCCGATTAATCCTAAAAGGAAAAAAGAACTTGAAACACTGTTTAAAGATGCTCGAATACCCCTGGTTATGGTAACAACATTTCTCAGCCGCAAAGCAATGGTTGAGTATTTGGCAGAAATTGCTTGGGAAACAGATGTGTGGGTTGCTGAAGACGCAACCCATTTAATTCATTTTAATGGTGAATCTTTATTGCAGGCTTACCAAGTAGAAAAGAAGAAGCGTCGTCATAAGTAACCCGACAGAATTAATTACATACTGATTCTTTACTAGATAAAAATTTCAGCCCAGATTTTGTGTAATTAATTGCGTCCAACTACTTAAAGCCAAATACTAGTCGCACAGCACATTTAGCGGTCAAACAAAGAAAAAACCGGCATTAACTCCGGTTTCATAGTATATTGGATCGACTAAACGCAGTGATGCCGCGTTTCTAAAATTTGTAATTTTGCTTAAGAACGCTGCAAATATTTTTGTACAATTTGCAATATCCGCTCTGCCGCGTGACCATCTCCAAACGGATTAATTGCATTTGCCATCGCTTCATAAGCTGCGGGTTTACTTAACAACTCGACAGCATTAGCAACAATTGTTTCTGGTTCAGTTCCCACAAGTTTAGCCGTACCAGCAGTAACAGCTTCTGGTCTTTCTGTCGTTTCTCGCAGAACTAACACAGGTTTACCAAGACTTGGTGCTTCTTCCTGCAAGCCGCCAGAGTCGGTGAGGAGAAGATGCGATCGCATAATCGCCCCCACCAATTCTTCATAATCTAAAGGTTCTGTTAAGAAAATTCGCGGATGATTCCCCAAAAGAGCCTGCAACGGTTCTCTGACCGTAGGATTACGGTGTAGTGGTAACAGCAAAGCTGTATCCGGAAACTTATCTAATATCTGTAAAAACCCTTGGGCAATTCCTTGTAGTGGTTCTCCCCAATTCTCGCGCCGATGCACTGTCGCTAAAAGGACGCGATAATTCTCCCATTCCAACCCAGGTATACGACAAGCAGGCTCCTTTGCAGCTACATTCAACAGCGCATCAATCACCGTGTTACCCGTCAGGTGAATTTTACCCAAAACACCGGAACGATGCAGATTTTCCACAGCTAAAGGCGTTGGCGCAAAGTGCAACTGAGTCAGTTGAGAAATCAATCGTCGATTCGCTTCTTCTGGATAAGGATTGAATATGTCATCAGTTCTTAACCCAGCTTCCACATGACCAACAGGAATTTTTTGGTAAAAAGCTGCTAAAGTTGCTGCAAATGCTGTGGTAGTATCTCCCTGCACTAAAACTAAATCTGGCTTGTTTTTTTGAAATAATTCTTCCAATCCTCGTAAACTGCGGCAAGTAATATCTGTTAAGGATTGTTGCGGTTGCATAATTTCCAAATCGCGATCGGCTTTCAGGTTGAATAGTCGCATTACTTGTTCAACCATCTCGCGATGTTGTCCAGTCAAAATGACTTGCGTCTGAAAACCTGGAGAACGCTGAAATACTTGAATTACCGGAGCTAGTTTAATCGCTTCCGGACGAGTACCTAAGATAATGTAAACACGTTTGTCATTAGTCATTAGTCAATGGTCATTAGTCATTGGTCATTAGTCATTGGTCATTAGTCATTAGTCATTGGTCATTGGTCATTAGTTTTGTACAAAGGACAAAGGACAAATGACAAAGGACAAAGGACAAATAACAAATTAGTCAATGGTCAATAGTTAATCATCTATACTCAATCGTCAATGGTCAACCGTAACATCAGGACAAATGACAAATGACAAATGACAAATGACAAATGACAAATGACAAATGACAAA
>JBHYDF010000110.1:3063-27443 GCA_051861145.1 Nostocaceae cyanobacterium | reverse complement strand
GTTGTCTGTTGATTCTGGATAATGCTGAGTCAATTTTACGCTCAGGCGATCGCACAATCAAATTCTGGAATTACCGAAACAATTAAAAATTAAAAATTAAAAATTAAAAATTAAAAATTGAAGATTAAGAAATAACCAATTTTGAATTAATAAATTTAGGTTTAAAGCACCATTATTTATTTAGGTCAAAGGGACTCATATTTTTGACAAGACACGTAGTGCGAGGAAAAAAGCGCCCCTTACTCTACGCCCCGCTCATTAATTTATGGGGATTGTAATTTTTAATTTTTAATTTTTAATTTCCCCGAAGGGGTTGACGGGCTGGCTTTTCATCCCAATGGAGATATATTAGCTAGTGCTAGTACCGATGCCACAGTGCGATTGTGGAATGTGAACACAGGGCGATGTTTGCAAATTTTACAAGGACACACAGACTGGGCTTATACTGTGGCTTTTCACCCCCAAGGTGATATAGTTGCTAGTGGTAGCGCTGATTGTACGATTAAACTGTGGAACTGGCACACCGGGCAATGCCTGCAAACTTTTACTGGTCATCGAGATAAAATTTTTGCGATCGCCTTTAGTCCAGACGGAAAAATTTTCGCTAGTGCCAGCGCTGACCAAACTGTGAGATTGTGGAATTGTGAAACTGGTCTTGTGCAAACTTTAGAAGCTCATGATGCCAGGATTTACGCTGCGATATTTAGTCCAAACCCTTCGCCCCCCTTAACAAGGGGAGCCACCCCCGTGGGTCGGTTTCCGACCTTGAGGAGCCACTGCGTTGCGGGGGTTCCCCCCGTTGTAGCAAGTGGCGTGGGAGTGGCGTGGGTTGGGGGACGCACTAATACACATAAATCGCGCAATCCTTCTCAAAACGAGCGGGCTTACTGCGAGGATTCTCAATATTACTGCGTTCATACCGCTCGTTTTGAGAACCCTTACCCAAAATCTGGTTGGCAAGGCAATAAACCAAAAGGATTGCGCGCGGACTGCGGTTTTTTTCCACGGGGGTTCTTAGCGACTTGTAGCACAGACCAAACAATTAAACTTTGGGATTGGCAGACAGGGAAATGTCTGAGAACTCTCATAGGACATACCAACTGGGTTTTTTCCATCGCTTACAGTCCTGATGGGCAGATTCTTGCTAGTGCTTCCCATGACCAAACAGTGAGAATTTGGGATGTGAAAACTGGGGAATGTCGTCATATCTGCGTTGGGCATACTCATTTGGTGTCTGCTGTGGCTTTTAGTCCAGATGGGCAATTTGTTGCCAGTGGTTCTCAAGACCAGACGGTGAGGGTTTGGGATGTGAAAACGGGGGAGTGTATAAGAATGTTGAGGGCAAAAAGACTTTATGAGGGGATGAATATTACTGGTATGAAAGGGTTAACAGAGGCGACGATTTTGACTTTGCAAGCGCTGGGTGCGGTGGTGGAATAGCGATAGAGAGTTGTGTTTATAACTCAACCTTGACTACGGAAGCGATCGCCGCTCATTTCAACCTGAGCGTGTATTACTTCTGCGAATTGTTCACCAAGTTAAAATGGTTATATAACATGGTATCATAAATTGGTTGCAAAAGGTGTAATCATGGAACGTGAAGCCTTAACAATTCGCTTCCCAGCGGAATTGCTTCAGAAAATCCGGACATTGAAGCGAGACGATGAATCTCTCAACGATCTAGTCGTTCAAGCGCTGGAAAAAGAAATGAAGTGGCGTAGTTCTTGGGCAGCCCACAAACAAATTCAAACCATTCGAGAGCAGGTGAAACAGCGAACCGGGGTTCATCGCGATCCAGTACCGCTGATTCGTCAACTGCGCGAAGGAGAAGGTAGACGTGACTGAGGCACTGTGTATCGATACCAGTGTGATGATGAAGTACCTCTGCCCAGATGAACAAACATCAGAAGCGATCGCTCTGATTGCCAATGCCTTAACTCAGCAAACCAGACTTGTAGCACCGTGCTTTGCTTGGGCAGAGGTGGGTTCGGTTCTTCGCAAAAAAGTGAGAGTCAAGCTACTGACCTCCGCTGAAGCCGACCAACTCTACACCGCCTACATCAGCCTACCAATCGACTACATCGACACCGAAACTCTCCGACTCAACGCTTGGCAACTTGCTGAACAATATGGAATGCCCACGCTGTATGATGCCGTTTTCTTAGCCTGTGCGAAGGCAGAGTCTGCCAACTTCTGGACAACAGATGATGCAATGCTCAATCTATTTTCACCCCGACCCGCTTACGTCTATAGACTTGGAGAATAGAACAAAAAGGGTGTTGCTGAATCAAGATATGAATTTACAATTTACGGGTATGTAGAGACGTAGCAATGCTACGTCTCTACAAGGAGCACGCTTAAATAGCAAAACAGCTGTAATTACAGGCGGCATTACAGGTATTGGGTTTGAGGCTGCCAGACACTTTATAGCAGAAGGAGCAAACATTATCATTACTGGGCAAAACGAAGAACGTCTGCAATCAGCAGTCCAAAAGCTTGGCTCCAATGCAATTCCAGTAAGGGCAGATGTGCGATCGCTCAGCGATCTCGATAACTCAGCACCAAATGCTCTCAAGCATACCCTGCATTTGAATTGTTATGCTGCACAAAGTAAATAAAGGTAGAATCTCGTACATCATACCTATTTTTGATTTACTCTATGTTCTACTTGAATAGCAGCCATTGCAGTAAGGTCGAGATTTTTGAGGGATGGGATTAGAGCGGACAAAAACTTTATTACACTCTGCACATCGATAAGGATTCTCACCATGAATAATCGTTACAACATGATCTTGTAGATAGAATGGGGGTATATCAAAGTCAAAGTTGTTAAGTGAAAAAGAAGTTTGTCGATGTTCAGCACTTAATTCATCAGGGTGAGTTGATACAATAACGACGTTTTTAGTGTACTCTGGATAAGCTACACGGATAGCTGGAAGAATATCTGAGTCACCTGTAACAATTGCATGGAAGCCTTGCTGATGCTCTATTGCAGAGCGAACAAGCAGGGCAACTACTGTTGCATCAACTTGTTTCTCTTGATATTTGCCCTCTGTTAAATTCTTCAAAATGTAATGTTTCATCCGGGGTCGAAAGATAGCATCTGATGAATAGCCTGCATCAATCGCATTGTTCACAAATCTATCTCTTGCGTAGCTTCCTCTTTTAGCTTGTTCTATTTGCGCTGGCGTAAAATCTTCGTAGTAGTCAGACCAACTCTCAAAATCATCTGGAATATCAAAAATTGAAGTTGCAATGTAGCGATCGCGAAAACCATCACAGTTACCGCCGTGAGAATTTACATGTTGAAGAAGTGCTTGATCAAACTTTGCAAAGTTCAAAGAAAATGAATTTTCTGGACGCTCTGTTTTGCTAGCTAACACCTTACTTGGACTACAGGATCTGAACAACCAAGTTCCATCAATAAAGACATTGAGTTTGGCCATAGCTTACCTAAATAATATGTCTTGCCCACTTCCGCTCTTTCATAACACAGATAATATGATGTTGCCTAGTTTACATGGTTTGTATACTGCTAATCTGATAACCTTGCTG
The DNA here is from genome assembly GCA_051861145.1 of Nostocaceae cyanobacterium. Lineage (GTDB taxonomy): Bacteria > Cyanobacteriota > Cyanobacteriia > Cyanobacteriales > Nostocaceae > JBHYDF01. Next base: position 23,888 of record JBHYDF010000110.1, on the reverse strand, counting down.
TACTTAGCCCTCAATCCTCTACAAAGCACTCTGGTTGGTTTAATTTTTCACATAAAAGTGCGTGAGGCTTTTCGTCTTACGCACTCTAGATTTTATGTATTACTCGATTGTGTTAACTAATTCACTCCCTCCACATCGAAGTAATTAGCTAACGCTAATACAACCTCCTGAGTCAAACCCTCAGATAACTCTGGCAAATACACACGAATCGCATTCCTTACAGCAGCATCGAATTGGGCAGCCGAAGCCGTAGCATTACGTACAAAAGGCTCAACTAATTTGATTAATTCGTAACTGCTACTTAAGTCAGTATTCTGAATTGCCCGATCTAGAGGTGGGGCTGTGGGGTCGGGGAACTCTGGGAGGATGCGGCTGACAAAGGTGACGCGGTGGAAGATGCGCCAGCAAGCGGGACCGCCTTGGGGTTGTTGTGCCTGACGCAGTGCTTGGGCGTTAGGGGAATTGCTCTCTTCTAACCACTTGCGGTCAACGACAGTGTTAAAGAAGGTGTCGTAGTTGTCTGTGGTTGGAGTGAGGTAAAAACTCAACAAGCGGTAGGCGTTGACTTTGCCAGGAGCATCTAAAGGAGTACCGTTGGCATCATACACCCGGATGGGACGACCGGCTTCGTCTCGCACTAAGTTACCTCTGTCATCCATTTGAAATCTCTGTAAATCGGCTTGGGTATTATTTTGGACTTCAATTTTGAAGGATTGGCTTGTTTCTTTGGTTTTGGATTTGGTGAGGTTGAGGCTACCACCAAATGACCCTTTGACCTCAAAATCAAAATCTACGCCTAATTCAAAAGAACCGGATGCACTGCTAGTTGTGCTACCTGTAAAACTGTAAGCTCCACTGGTACTTTCTTGCTGTACATCTGTGGTTTCTGTAGATTCGGCATAGAGTCCACCATCGGCTGTCCAGATGTAGCTGTTGACCAAGTTACGTTTACTGTATTGCTCTGGTAAATTGTTGTTGGAAGTCAAAGCATCGATTAAACCACCGATCGCTAACCCAGCCGCCGCCACAATCGGCCCACCACCTGCTAAGGAGGCGATCGCTCCAGTCACACCACCAGCTAAAACACCAGTTGCACCTGGGGGTGTGGTGCGGAAGTCTTCGTAGTAGGTACGTAGGCGAGTTTCCTCGGCTTGGATACGCTGACGCAGGGCGTAAGCTTCGCTGGGTTTGAAGTAACTTTGTTCGCGATAACCCTTAAAGCCAGCATAATCCAGGTCTAGTACTTTGCCGTTTTGGTCGTATCCCACTGCACCATCAAGTGTGCCTTGTTTGGTGTAACTAGATTTGATGGGGAAAGGAATGATGTTGGTATCCTTGGGAATATTGGGATTAGGAATCATGCGGAAGGCAACTAGGGCGCGGTTGTGTGCTAAACGAATAGCATACATATCAGCCGTTTCCGATTCTACCAAGGCAAATCCTAAATTCGATGGTTGGTAACGGCGAGGCATAGCTTTGTTGAGCCGTTTGCTGATATCTGGGTCTTCCCAAGCACCTCCCAAACCAACAGATGTCATTTTGCTGACATTAGTTTTGTTAGTTTGTTGCTGATTGCTAGACCATTTCAACTGTGTATCTAATTTAACTGACTGACCAATTTTAGTACCAGCCTCAGCTAGATTGATGGTAATCCCGCCGCCTAAAGGTGCAATAACTGTTTCAATACTTTGCTCTATTTCTAGAGATAAAGAACCCTCAAAGGAGGAGTTGAAACTACTTTCTCTACTGGCGGCTAGGGTGTAAGAAACGCTATTCGCTTCAGTAAATTCCACAGTAGTGCTGTCTACATAGTCGCGTAGGGAATCATCGATTGGCCCAGCGGTAAGATTCTCAGAAGGAACGGGGGGCGCACCTTCGATGTAACCTTTGATTTGCGGGGCAAATTGTACTTGGCTCACCCATTCTGTAATTAAGTTACCGACTTTGTAGCCTGTGAGCAAATACCATTGCCCATTGTCGATGAAACTGTAACAGCGTTTGTGAACTCCGGTAATTTCGCCATTATTGGCTGTTTGGATGTCTGCGTATTCTGCAATACTAGAACGACTAGTTATTTTACCGTGGAAACGGTTGGCAATACTACCCAAAGCGTTACGCACGAGGGCAATTTCATCACCTATGGGTGCTTGAGAAAAGATTTGTTTGAGGGTGCTATTGGTAACTGGTGTGAGGTGATTACCACGCAAACTGCTGTCATTAACGCGGGTAATTTCTGGTTCTTTGGCTGTGGGATTAACGGGATCGGACTCAAATTCATAGTAAGCGATGAGGTTTTCCCGTTCTCCTTTGATTTGACCAAAGAGGTTGTCGAGGATTTGTTCTGGGGTGCGCGACTGTTTCCAAATGCGGATTTCGTCAACTTCTCCCAAGAAGTCTTTACCCAAGTTGAATTGGTTGGGTGTGAGGTTGGGTTGGGTAATAGCATTAGTTTGGGCAGGGATACCGTTGAGGTAAACTTCTAGTTTGGAGGCTGTGGGGTTGGGGTCAACAACCCAGGTAGCACCGAGAATCCGCGCTTCGCTGTTATCGATGGTGTTGGTGGTGGTGTTACCGACACCTTCGTTAATTAACCATTCACCTGCTAGTTTAGAGCGATCGCTCGTCCCTTGTTGAATTTCATTGCGAGTTAAAGCCCGATTCCACACCCGCAATTGACTAATTGTACCCAGTAAGTAGTTAGGGGAACTACCGACAATTCTTTTACCTTGAGGTGTGTCTTGAGGTGTGCCAAAACACTTACCTACTTCTAAGGATTGGAGATTGGTAACGGGTACACCAGACAAAACTGGCGGATTGGGATTGAGTAAAATATCATTCCAATACAATCTGATGATGTAACCATTATCGGTTTTTGTGCCAGTGACGGCGATTTTGATGGGAGTATTGGCAGTAATTGCACCTACAGGGTTAAAAACTATCCGTGGAATAGCGTTATTATCTTCATAGGCAAAATAGAGAGTGTAGTTACTGCCGGAATCTCGCCTCAAAGCCATCCATGCGGTCAATTCTGGCTGATTTCTCCCCAGTCTGCCTTTTTGCAATATGGGATAAATATCTCTGCCAATACTCGTTAAAGTCAAGGTGAGTTCAATAGAAAATTCATTCTCTACTCCCAAGGCGACTTGATTACCACAATCGAGGTAATTATTAACACCATTGAAATTTAAGGCGTAAGCTTCCAAGTAGCTAGCGGCGATATGTTCCCAAGAATTAGCCCACAGGATTTGGGTGGTGGTGAGGTAGCGGTTTCGCACTCCGGCAATCACATTGTAGGCTTTGAGAGGAGATTCTATTTGTTGGGGATTGCCGTTAATTGTGCCATTATTAGCATTATTACCAGTGCGATCGCTCACGTTGCGATTGTCAAAGTAGTAGTATGCAAGTAGCCCCGCTTCGTTCCCAGTTAAGCGACAATCTTTATAGATATTAATGTCCCCGGAACTGCGTACCCCTCTCCAAATGCGGATTTCATCTATTCCCCCAGAGAAGAAGAAAGTTTTCTCAGGGTTATTCATCACCCCAATTAATAATCTACCCGTACCTTGATAAGTTGTAGTAGCAATATCTTCTGCAACCTTAACGCCATCACGGTAAATTACTCTTTGACGAGTCTGGATATCGAAACTACAAGCGTAATGATGCCATTGATCATCATTAGTCAGGTTTTCCTCAGTGTTTAAATCATTGTTGTAAAAACCAAAGCTGAAACGGTGGTTTTGTCGGAAACCGATGTGTAATTGTTCATTGGTTCTGGCTACTCCTTGAGCGAGAATCGCTGAGAAGAATGGATTTGCACTGACACTATCAGCATTCCGTCTAGCCCAAACTTCGATGGTAAAGGACTGATTGGTAAGGTTGATATTACTTACTTCAATGTAGTCATTAGTACCATTAATTTGCAGACCAGAATTAACAGTTTGCCCTTGAATGCCCAAGCAATACTTCGATGTAGGAGAATTTTCTGAGACAATCCAAGCAGGCTTGATGTCTTTCCTGTCGGGACGAATCCAAGCTTCTAGGCTAATATCTCCCTGATTTGCCATTTTCTCAGCATCCCCAGTGAGATAACCACTCTCAATTTTCAACGCATTTCCGGGAGATGCTGTTACCCAAGCATTGGGTTGGGATACTCCAGTTAGAGGACGAGTGGCGATGTTCTCGACGTTGTTACCATTGATGACACCTGCAACTTCTACCAGAAGTGAACCATATTTGAGATTGTAGGGAGAATTGAGAGCAGTTCCTTGATTACTGAAACTGCTGTAACGGTCGTAATCGTACTCTATGATATTGACCGTAGTTCCCGCAGGTATAGTTGCATCCAGGTTAGTGGAGTCAATAGCAATAGTTTTATCACCAGGAGCGATCGCTTTGCGTAGAGGAATAGTCCCCGCACCAACTACCAAAACTGCACCAACTTCGTAGCGTTGTGTCGCAGGTTCAGCCAGAGTAATGATATCCACCGTACCTGTGACATCTGTACTCAAACGACCAAGGTAGACGGCTTCCCGTCCTTGTCCACTCAACACCTTGGCAAAACTACCACTATTACGCGGAACTCGATCCCAAATCTCGGTAATTTGTAGCAAGCTGTTAGCTAAAGTCACTTTGCAGACATTGGTATCTATACTATCGGCAATATTGACCGTTGTTCCATCAGGATTAGTCTCATCAGCTACAATCACCTTTATTTCACTACGTCTCAAACCAGGCGATCGCTCTTGCAATTTGACGCTGTTAGAAAGCAAAATATTAGAGCGCGAAACATTACTATCGTAAGTCACAGTAAAGAACTGGTCAGTATTGCCTCGGAAGTACAAATTTATCATGCCATTGGCACTTTCAAACAACTGCGGTGCATCGTTTGTCCAAGCAAAATCTAACAATCCTCCCACGACATTAAACCCACTGGGATCAATGTGAATTAACCGCATGGGGAAAGCAAATTTTCCTTGCAGTTGTTTGCGTTTATCGAGTAGTTCCGCTTGTAAAGCTAGCAGTCTTTCTCTGGCTACTTCTAACTCCTTTTCTAAATCAGGGATGATTTCCGTTTCAATTTTGTTGATGTCCTTCGTAATTTGCTCAATTTGGGAATTGTAGAGGTTAATTTGATTTTGGGTACTATCAGTCAGACGTACCTTAGCACTTAGGAAGCTGGATACAGAGTAAGAACCACCATATCTGCGTCCATCCTGGTACTCTACGCGGGAAGAACCACCAAAGTTAGGTTCATCGTAGAGAATGATATATGCTCCTGCATCTAAATCTACTGAAAAGATTGGTATCGATAACCTGGGATACTCACCTACCTCTAATCTTTGACTCTGACCATCAAAGGAAGGTAAAGAATAAACTGTTACGCCATTATTCTCTAGATTTGCTTTAAGTTGTTGTTTCTGAGATAACTCTTGCTTAAGAGTAGCAATTCTTCTGGTTTGATTGGCAATTTCATTTTCTAGAGAAGCGATCGCATTTTTAGTATTCGGGATTTCTGTTTGTTCTAGCTGATTGATGCGTTCTATATATATATTCGGGTCTTTCGCGGTCGTATCAATCAGAGGTAAATTAATCACATCCGGAATTTGAGACAATCGACCCCGTTTAGTTACCGCAAAATCCAAAACTGCAACTTTCTTTTTATCATCGTTAGCTATTCCTGTAGCTACCGCCACCATCACTCGCGCACTTTGTTTTGTCGGTGCAGGGTTGTTGTCATAACCGGCTGCTAATTCTTCCTGTTGATAGTACAATAACGCCGATATCCCTTTCCCCGCGACAGTACGACTATCACCGAAGCTAAAACTACAACGACGAATTCCTGGATTATCGCCTACAGGTGCATCTGATTGTACCCACTGCAAATTACCAATAATTTTGCCATTATTCAAACTATCAGTTTGGTCATAAACAGTTTTACCGTTACCTTCATCAAATTGCCAGTAGGTAATCAATCCTGGTTCATTTCCAGCTTTCCGGATATTCTGGGTTTCTCTGACTTCAATTTCTGAACGTTCTCGTCCCCAAATAGATAACTCATCAATAGTTGCAGTCAGGGAAGAAGCAGGTTGTGTTCCACCATACAAAGAACCAACATTTCGTCCTACAACCATGTAGGTTTTTTGTGTCGCAGTGTTGGCATATTTAGGCAAGAGTAAATATTGATTTTCTATTCCTCCAGCATTGACAACTTTATCACCAACTTGAATTCTTACCAAACCTGAATTTACAGGTGAATTTGGTTCTGTCGGACGTACTAAAGAAATACTGATATGATTCCATTGCCCCATGTTAATTACATTGGGCAGAGAACGCAAGGTTTGGGATGTTTTAGCGTTGTTGTTGTAAGCAGTAATTTCTAACCCATAACCAGAAATTGTTTGTCCATCAATTAACAGTTCTGTTGACACCAAACTAACAGTAAAGATAGCATTGGGCATCCCTTCAGAGTAAATTACACCTGTAGTTTCTGGTTTAATCCAAGCAGAAATATTAAATTCATCTTTGTTGATGACTTGGCTTGCAGCTTCAATGTAAGTATTACCATCTAGCTGCAAAGCAGTTTCTGCAAAACCCATTTTTTCAAAAGCAGCCGGACTTTCTGTGCCTTTAGTGCTAAATAATCCATCGCTAGAACGTTCGATATTATATGAATCTAGGCGATTTGTCTTTTGATTATGAACAAATATTTGCCAGCGTTTGATATCAGGAATACCCGTCGGTACTTGAACAACAGCAAACCGTCCATTATTTAAATTGCGGATGAAATTTAACTCTAATGTCGGTTCATAAAATGGCTGATTATTCATATCGGTAGCACCGAGAGTATCTTTGGCACTACTTTTGAGAATTTTATTTCGACTACGACGATAACGCACTTCCCGCGAGGTTTTGAGTTTATTACCAGCAAGGATAAATCTATCAACTAACAGGGTATTGTTAACAATCGGGATATCCTGACCATCTGCACCTTTGACGGTAATATTATTCACATCTTTTTCAGCCACAGATTGACGAAATAAATATACATATTGTCCATCACTGAGTACTTGGAAAGGTGCATTTGCGGTTAATCTAGCTGTAGATGAACGGAATACATCAACTTCAGAAGGGTTGACAGCAGGTTGACCATTTGTTTTTACCGATGGTAATACTTTGTTGGGAATAATTCCAAAGCCAACTTCAGCGATTTCATTTGGAAAAGTCAATAATTCTGGTGTAGGCGACCAATTTCTGGCATCAATAGGATTAGGGTTATTTTGTTGGTCAAGAACAGTGTAATAAATGCGGCGATCGCTATCCATTGCAAAGGATATCAATACCCCTGTATGCTCTACCAGAGCCGTATAGTTATAAGCTTTATTACTGTAAGTCTGTAAATAGTTATCCCATTGTGGTTGCATATTTTTCTCCTATTTATTAGTTCAGTTAATGGTTATTCAAAAATTTTCAAGGTAAAGAACTTACACAAAAAGTTATAAGTGTAAGTTCTATTATTTGAAATAAATACAGCCGGGAAATCTCAATTTATGAGGAAAGATTAACCTTGCTGATTTCCCAAGGTAGACAAATTTAATTACCAGCTTGATTGACAGGGTAATTAACAGTATTTTCTCCAGTAGACTGTGTAGACATTAATTTTCCACCAGTACCGTGGCAACCTTGTGCAAATAATAAAATGCTGATTGGTAAGGCAATTGTAAACATTCTGTTCCAGCGCATATTGTTCAGAGAATTCATTAAACTCTTCATGAGTTCAACTCCTTGATTGCAGGTGTTCTGTTATCTTTATATAATTTGCCAATGTGAAAGTCGATACAGAAAAGTTAAGGAATTAAAGGTAAAAGCTAACTTAACTTGAGACTTAACTTTTACAGCATCATGCTTAACTAGAGTGAAATTTTCAATTTTTGACCCAAAAATAATTGTCTTTCCAGCAATTGCAAGGCAATTCTTTTGCCTGTACACCAGCCGTAATATCCATAAGTTGCGGATCTAGCAACAGTTTTCTCAAAACCTACAAAGTAAAGTGTAGGATCAATAATAGATTGGCATTTACCATCTGTTTTTGGTAATAACCTATCGTTCACATGAAGATACAATTCAGGCTGTCTCAATATTTTATTAATGCCAGGACGAAAGCCAGTGCCTAAAATAATTGCATCGTAATCTTGTGATACACCATTGGCAAAAATTACGCCTGTTTTTGTGAGTTGTTGAATACTACTAGAGATTACTTGAATATTTCCTTTTTTGATTTGTTTAACAGTACCTCTATCTACCCACGCGACACGACCCTGATTAACTTCCATATCCATTGGCCCTTTATCTTCTGGATAGATAGAGTAAGCACTCAAGTCTAAAGCAAAACGCTGAATGAATTTATCAGTTTCCTTGATGTCTGCTTGCAATTCTTCTGGAGAGAAATCTATTGCTCTCTCCATAGCTGCTATTCTAGTATCTGTTGTATTTTGATTAAACAACTGTTTAAAGTATGACCTACTGCGCCATAGCCAATATTGTAGCGATCGCAATCTCGGATAAAGAGGAAATACCCAGCGTTGACCACGAATTAACATCTGAACAGCAGCAGCACCATGCTCATATAAATCTAGTGCTATTTCTGCTGCTGAATTTCCCGAACCAACAACTAAAACTTTCTGATTGCGATAAGGAATACCGTTTTTATAAGCACTACTATGAATAATCTCCCCTGCAAAATATTCTTGCCCAAAAAAGTTTGGTATCACAGGTTCATTAGTTAGTCCAGTACAGATAACAAGAATATTACTGTATATAATGTCTTTATTTGTTTCTATTTGCCAGTTATAATCTGTTTTATTTTGATTATAAATCTTGGTAATACTTTGCACTTCTTCGCCAAAATTAATATGCGAATAAACCTGGAAATGATGTGCATATTCTGTTAAATAATGCACCATTTCATCTTTGGTCTTAAACGCGAAATATTTTCCCTTGCCCTCAAAGAAAGGTAGAGTAAAATAAGGATTTTGAGTAACTAATCGTTCGTAAGCGTTTTTCCAGATAGTTGCGACAGTTTCACCCTTCTCTATCACAATAAAATTATTAATCCCAAATTTTTTTAAACTTGCAGCTACAGTAATACCGCAAAAACCAGCCCCAATGACGATCACGTCTAGTTTAGCGTTCATAAAATTGACTTTGATGGCAAATCTTAACTGTTCTCTTTCTTTATAAAATGTGGGGCTGCAATAGTCGATGTAGATTAGTTAGGGAATTTGAGCCGTTGCCAACCTACTGAAATCTCGTTTCTACCTTCTCTATTCATTTGTTAAGTTTGTAAGTTAAGTCATTTTCCTCCCTATTTCCTTAACTTTTCTGTATCGACACTGCAATCATCAACTTCTATATATAAACAACAAGACTATCTATAACAAAAGAGTTGGCATGAACTTAATAACTTTACTGTTACGTTCTTCTTGGAGAATCCTGACTCTTGCTGCCTTCATGGGTTTATTAAGTGGGGTTAGCACCGCTGGATTGCTTGTTACAATCAACACTCAAGTTAATCAATCATCACTGGAAACAACATTAATTTGGAGTTTTTTTGGTTTTTGTGTTCTAAAATTTATTACTAACATCATTTCTAAATATTTATTAATAAATCTAACAGAAAAAGCAATTTTAGAATTACGACTCATTTTGAGTGAGAGAATTTTAGCTGCACCACTATATTATTTGGAGAGTTTAGGAAAACATCGCATTTTAGCTACACTAACTGATGATGTTTTGGCAATTTCTAACACAGTTTACGTTATTCCTACACTGTGTATTGACATTACTATTGTAGTGAGTAGCCTTTTTTATTTGTTTTGGTTATCTCCAACGATATTTTTTCTGGTGGCCATTTCTTTATTACTAGGAATATTTAGCTATCAACAAGTAGTACACAAAACAATACCATTTTTTACCTTAGCTCGTCAGCAAGAAGATAAATTGTTTAAGCATTTTCAGAGTATCACTGAGGGAACCAAAGAACTGAAGCTTCACTATCAGCGACAACAAACATTTTTAAAGAAAGAACTTAGAGAAACTGCACAATTGTATCGGCGTAAAAATGTAGTTGGGATGACTATATTTGCAGCTGCTGCTAGTTGGGGCAATAGCTTATTCTTTGTAGTTGTTGGACTGGTAATTTTTGCTCTGCCTACTCTCCAAACTATCCCCACTCATATTTTATCTGGATATGCGCTGACTATTCTCTACCTGCTTTCACCTTTAGACTATATTATGAGTGCTATTCCTACTTTCAGCAAAGCAACTGTTGCTTTAAAGAAGGTTGATTCTCTCAAGCTATCATTGTCTAATCACTGTTATGAAAGTAATTTAATGGATTGGGATGAAGCAGATAATTTTTGTCACCGTTTAGAATTTGTGGGTATCACTCATACTTATCATCAAGACTCAGAAGATACAGCTTTTACTCTTGGCCCAATTGATTTGACTGTTTTGGGTGGTGAAATTATTTTTATTGTCGGTGGTAATGGTAGTGGTAAATCTACTCTTGTTAAGCTAATCACTGGTTTATACGTTCCTGAAAGTGGAAAAATCTATCTTAATGGCAAATTAGTTACTACAGAAAATCAAGAGTGGTTTCGTCAAACTTTTTCAGTTGTATTTTCTGATTTTTATCTATTCGATAATTACTTGAATTTAGGTAAAACTATTGCTGACGAGCAAATATATGATTATCTAGTCAAATTACAACTCGATAAAAAAGTTCAAGTTAAAAATGGTAGACTTTCTACTACCTCATTGTCTCAAGGACAGCGAAAACGTCTTGCTCTATTGACTGCTTATTTAGAAGACCGACCTATTTATGTATTTGATGAATGGGCTTCAGACCAAGATCCTATATTTAAGAAGCTTTTTTACACACAATTATTATCTGAGCTAAAAAATAAAGGTAAAACTGTGGTAGTGGTTACTCATGACGATCAATATTTTTATTTATCAGACCGGATAGTAAAGCTAGATTATGGCAAGGTGGAAAATATTCATAATTGTGTTATACCATAAACGTCATACAATTTTGGATTTTAGATTTTGGAGCCACTGCGGTGGACGGGTCTCCCGGCATAAAGCACGTGGCGTGATTTTGGATTGATTCCACAGATAAATCTGTTAGAGATTAAAATATTGTATATTTTGACATATTGATAAAAGGTTATTGAATTATAAACTTTACGAATTAACTTAATTTATGTCAGCAAGAAAGTCTGCGATAAGCGAAGCGATTACGCCGGAGGCGTATCGCTCTAGATAATCCAGATTACAGTTGTTTGTTATCGAGAAGGGTATTTTTGTAGGTTGTTAACAAGTTAAGTCAGTAAAATCCTTAACTTTTCTGTATCGACTATTATTTCTCCAAAACCTATAAGTAGGAATGTAAGCGTTACATATTCCCTAGCAGGATAGCATTATGCAATTAACTTATCGGGCTGCTAATTATGAATCTAACCCTTATGAAAACTACTTCACCGAAGGACATAGAATTGGCATCTATAGGGGTGTAAAGACGAGATTTCACTTGCCCGCAGTTGTAAGACAGCAGCAGTTCCCACGACTGTTGAAGTATCGCGGTATTACTTACATCAACTGGCGGTGAAGTTTGTTCTCAAGCCAAGAATTATTTGATGAAGCAAAGCGCGATCGCCATTTAGGTTAAAGTTAAGTTGCTTCTGTTTTCAAAATCCTTAACTTTTCTACATCGACAATTGACCCCTTAAACCCTAAAAATAAGGTCAGTCAACCTTTGATCAATGACGCAGGCAACTAGAATGCACGAACTGTTGTCACCCTATGAATATCAAGTTGGCGGTCGCCTCCCAGTAGATGCACCTAGCTATGTCATGCGCCAGGCGGATCAGGAACTCTACCAGGCTTTGAAAGCAGGTGCTTTTTGTTACGTCCTCAACTGCCGCCAGATGGGAAAGTCTAGCCTGCGGGTACAGGTGGCTAAGCAACTGCAAGAAGATGGCTTTGCCTGTGCAACGGTTGATTTGTCCGGTATTGGGAACAGGAATATTACACCGGATCAGTGGTATGCTGACATTATTATGCGTCTGGTGCGGAGTTTCCGTTTATCTGGGCAAATTAACGTTCGTAATTGGCTAGCAGAAAGACAAGATTTATCGCCTGTAGGTCGTTTGGGCGAGTTGCTGCAAAACGTACTACCAGAATTAATCACTCAACCAATTGTGATTTTTTTCGATGAAATCGACAGTACCCTCAGCTTATCATTTAATACAGATGATTTTTTTGCTCTAATCCGCTCTTGTCACGAATATAAACGCCTGACCTTTGCCTTGTTGGGAGTAGCAACACCCTCAGATTTAATTACAGATAAAACCCGGACGCCTTTTAATATTGGTCAGGCGATTGAGTTGAATGGTTTCTGTCTGCATGAAGTTAAACCATTAGAAGGAGGATTGGCTGATTCGGTAGACAATCCCAAGTCCGTACTCAAAGAGATACTTGCTTGGACGGGAGGACAGCCATTTCTGACTCAAAAACTATGTCAGTTGGTAGCACAGAAGGAAGATGGGAACAGAGGGAAAGAATTTTCAACTCCCCAGTACCCATTCCTGCAAAAATTGATGGGAGAAATATTAACGCAGCATGAGGAAATTGCTGATAAAGTATCTGCAATTGTGCGATCGCGCATAATTGAAAATTGGGCAGCCCAAGATGAACCACCTCATTTAAGAACAATACGCGATCGCTTACTGAGTAACGAACAACGCGCTAGTAGACTGCTGGGACTATATCAGCAAATTCTCCAAGATGGTAGTGTCCCTGCTGATGATTCTCCAGAAAAAATAGAGTTACTCTTATCGGGATTAGTTGTTAAACAACAGGGTTGTTTGCGGGTTTACAACCGCATATATCAAGATATTTTTAACTTGGAATGGGTGGAAAAGCAATTAAAAAAGTTGCGCCCTTACGCAGATTTACTGAATAATTGGGTAGCATCTGATTTTCAAGATGAAACATATCTCCTACGAGGAGAAGCGCTTAAAGAAGCTCAAGCTTGGGCAAAAGGAAAGAGTTTGAGCAACCAAGATTATCGTTTTTTAGCTGCTAGTGAGGAACTCGATAAACGAGAGGTACAAAATGCCCTCAGCACATCCGAACAAGCAAATCAAATTCTGCTTAACGCCCAACAGCAAGCGAAAAAAACCATTCGACGTGGCTTGATGGGTTTATCAGTGCTTTCGGTGGTAGCTGTGACTCTAGTGGGACTGTCAGGATTACTGACATGGCAAACGGCGCAACAAAAACGACAGGTAACTATTGGTGAGATTAAAGCGCTCACTCTCTCATCAGAAGCTGCTTTTGAATCTCACCATAACTTGGATGCCTTGCTGTCAAGCATGAAAGCAAGTATTCAATTAAATCAAATGGGATGGAATAATGCGGATACAGACTTAAAAGTACAGGTAGAAAAGGCACTGCGACAGTCTATTTACTGGGTGCGCGAAAGTAACCGCCTAGCAGGGCATACAGATGTAGTCACGCGGGTGAAATTTAGCCCGGATGGGCAGAAGCTTGCCTCTGCTAGTTGGGACAAGACAGTAAAAATCTGGCGGCGTGATGGTAAACTATTTCACACCCTCCGGGGACATACTGATGGCGTATGGAGTGTAAATTTTAGTCCCGATGGCAAGATGTTGGTAAGTGCCAGTCGGGATAAAACCGTAAAGGTTTGGCGTGTTGAGGATGGTCGAGAACTTCTCACTTTACCTCACAAGGATTGGGTTGCGTGCGTAGGCTTCAGCCCCGATAACAAGATGGTAGCCGGGATGGAATGGAATGGCACAATGCGGCTATGGAATTTGGAAGGTAAAGAATTGCGATCGTTCCATACCCATAATGCACCTGCTATGGCAATTAGTTTCAGTCCCAAAGGAGGAATGATTGCTACCGCTAGTCGGGATGGTACTGCAAAGGTTTGGAGCCTTGATGGTCAAGAACTATTGACGCTCAAGGGACATCGCGATTGGGTAATGTATGTTAATTTCAGTAGGGATGGTAAAACAATTGCCACTTCTAGTAAGGACAAAACCGCGAAAATCTGGAATTTAGAAGGAAAGGAATTAGTAACCCTGCATGGACATACTGATACAGTTGGTAGTGTAGTATTCAACCGCGATGGTCAGACCATTGCTACTGCTGGTTGGGACAAAACTGTGCGACTCTGGAATCGCCAAGGCAAACAACTGCAAGTTCTCCAAGGTCATACAGATGCGATTTGGGGTGTCAACTTTAGTAAGGATGGTCAGCTGCTTGCGAGTAGTGGTGAGGATGAGATGGTGAGACTGTGGAAATTGGGCAATAAATCTCACTCCTCCATACTCAATCTTGGTGAAGCCGCAGCTGCTAGTGTCAGTTTTAGTCCTGATGGCCAGACCCTTGGTACTCCTGGTCGCTACACTATGGCTAAACTGTGGAATTTACAGGGACAAGTACTAACGAAACTCGGCGGTCATGACGATACTTTGAGAAGTTTAAAATTCAGTCCCAATGGCAAATTTATTGCCACCACCAGCCGAGACAAAACTATTAAACTGTGGAATCTAGCTGGTCAAGAAATTGCTACCCTACGAGGTCATCAGGGGGATGTGAGAAGCGTTAGTTTTAGCCCTGATAATCAAACCATTGCCAGTGCTAGTTGGGATACAACTACCAAATTGTGGAATCTAGCAGATGTAAAGACGCGCCATGGCGCGTCTCTACAATTGACTTTGCGGGGACACCAAGCAGGTGTGAGGAGTGTGAGTTTCAGCCCCGACGGTCAAATGATTGCTACTGCAAGCGAAGACGGCACAGCCAAAGTGTGGAACCGGGAGGGTAAAGAAATATTAACCTTGCACGGGCATCAAGCAGGAGTAAATTCAGTCAGTTTTAGCCCCGATAACCAGGCGATCGCTACTGCTAGCAAGGATAAAACAGTCAAGCTTTGGAACCGGCAGGGTAAAGAGTTGTTAACTCTCCGGGGACATGAGAGTGAGGTAAATGCTGTAATTTTCACTTCTAACGGACAGAATATTATTACGGCCAGCGAAGACATGACAATCAAGCTTTGGAACCGCAAAGCAGAAGTACTACAAACTCTTGGTGGTCATACTGCTGGGGTCAAAAGCCTGAGTTTCAGCCCTGATAGTCGAGTGCTGGCTTCATCAGACTCAATTGGTAACGTCATTCTCTGGAATTTAGATTTTGATTCCAGCTCAGAGAAATTATTGATGCAAGGATGCAATTGGATCGGGGACTATTTGCAAAATAGCGCAAATGTCAAAGAGGAAGACCGTCATTTGTGCGATCGCCCGAGCGCGGTTGGGCAGTTCCGGCTTCGCCGAACTGCCGCACCCCTTCGGGGTGCAGCTGAGCGCCAGAAAGGCGCTCAGCCCGCGCCGGGCGCGCGAAGCTATCGCACCTGATACATCCTCTGGCTTTGTGAAATCAACAGCAAACTAAGTAATCATATCAAATCCGCTTGATTGCACATAATTCTAATGCCATTAACCCTTATAGCGATCGCTCTGACTCTTTCCTAGCAACAGCCTACGTACTAGCAAGAGTTTGAATGCGTGAGCCCGAGTCTTGTTTCTGAGGGGAAGGGCTTTTTCGCGATCGCGAAAAGACCCAGCTTTTTTTAGTATATTTTTTTAGATCCCTCTACGAAAGCACGATGCCAACACGGTCTACAAAACGCGCAAGCCTTAATCGCTCACAAACTACTGAGTTCACCTGTTACTATTAGCTCTCAGTAATTCCGAAAATATGACCCCGATAAAATTTATTCACCGTAATTTAAAGTTCAAATTAAAACATTGCAAAAATAAGTCTTAAGTGATTCAAATCACACGCAGTCACAAAAATAACGATTTAAATTATACAAAGGTTACATTGCTGGCACACAAAATACTGTAAGGATTTTTGTGTTTACAAGCATTGAAATTATATTTTAATGCTTGTAAAGCAACAGTTTTAGCTACTTTAGCTGAAATTAGTTGTATATCTTCAAGTCATATCATTTAATTACATTTTTGTTGTTAAAGTTACTTAATATTGATTTATAGCACTTGATTTTTATTGTTAATAATTACACATTTATAATTAAAATTTCCTTAAATTAAAATACTTAGAGTGGAAAGATTGGTATAAATTAGTACCAAAAAATGTTTGCTTAAGAGATAATTTTTCATGCAAAAAATAGCTTCTGTGTGATTGGTGTAGGGGTTCCAACAGGGCGAAGGAGTGTAGGGGATGAATGTTGTTGCTGGGCAAATTGTGCGAGTGCGATCGCGGCAGTATCTGGTAGAAGATGTAGTGGCTAAACCATCCTTGAAGGAAGATACTTTAGTTTGCCTTTCCTGTTTGGAAGATGATGCGTTAGGAGAACAGTTAGAAGTTCTTTGGGAAAGGGAAGTTGATGCTAAAGTCATAGGCAAAACTTCATGGGAGTCTATAGCAAACCGAGGTTTTGACAATCCCCGTTTATTCTCGGCTTATCTCCATACTCTGCGCTGGAACTGTGTTACCTCAACTGACCCGAAACTTTTTCAAGCACCCTATAGAGCGGGTATTGAAGTCAAAGCTTACCAACTTGAACCGCTACGCAAGGCTTTATTAATGCCTAGAGTTGGTTTGTTTATTGCTGATGATGTTGGTTTGGGGAAAACCATCGAAGCAGGGCTGATTTTAAGAGAGATGTTGATGCGGCAAAAAGTTCGCCGTGTTGTGATTTCCTGTCCGCCATCGGTTGTACGGCAGTGGCAAGAAGAAATGGAAAGCCGCTTCGGGCTAACTTTCGTAATTTTTGACCGTGAGTTCGTGGCTAGTCGTCGTCAAGAACGCGGTTATGGAATTAACCCTTGGACAACTCACACCCGCTTCATTATTTCTCATGCTTTGTTACGTGATGAAACTTATGCTGCTCCTTTACGTGATTGGTTGGGAGATTTTGCAGGCGCATCAATGCTGATTCTCGATGAAGCACACAACGCTGCTCCAGCTAGTGGGGCAAAATATGCTGTAGATTCTCAACTAACACGCATCGTTCGCGATGTAGCACCACGGTTTGAACATAAGCTGTTTCTTTCTGCTACTCCCCATAATGGACATTCCAATAGCTTTGCTGCTTTATTAGAAATCCTCGACCCACAACGATTTTGTCGAGGTGTACCTGTGCGCGATCGCAAGCTTTTAGACACGGTGATGGTGCGGCGATTAAAGCAAGATTTACGGGAGATTGGCGAAGAGTTTCCCGAACGGCGGGTTATTCCTATCGTTATCGATAATCTTCCAGAAGATGCACCAGAGTTGAAGCTATCGCGGTTGCTGCAAGAATATCGTAACCTGCGCGAAGAAAGGCTGAAGGAAGCATCGAAGTCAACGCAAAATGCAGCGATGCTGGTAATCACTTCGCTGCAAAAGCGTCTACTTTCTTCCATCGAAGCTTTTGCACGTACTTTGAAAGTTCACCGTGCGGCTATTGAAAAACAAGCTGCTAATCGTTGTGCGATCGCTATCGAAAATTTACCGTTGCTGTTAGAAACCCCTGGTGCTGACGATGAACGCGCAGAACTAACGGAAGAAGAAGTACAAACAGAAGAAGATACTCAGGTAACATTGGCTACTGGGCAGGCTGCAAGTTTTGGGTTAAGTAGTCGGGAATTGGAAATTTTAGAGTCAATGACCGATGTAGCGAACCAAGCTAGATACCAAACAGACCCACGAGTTGAAAAGTTGGTGGCATGGATTAAAGAGAGTCTCTGTCCTGATTTGGGTAAACCGAATGCAGCTTGGTTAGATAAACGAGTCATTATATTTACTGAATATACAGATACAAAACGCTACCTCCAACAAAAACTCCAAGAAGCGATCGCTCTCTCAGACAGAGAACGCGAACGCATCGATGTATTTCATGGTGGTATTGGCGAAGAACGCCGGGAAGCGATCAAAAATGCCTTCAATGCAGATCCATCGCGTCATCCCCTCCGCATTCTCATAGCCACGGATGCAGCACGCGAAGGGGTAAACCTGCAAAATAATTGTGCTGACCTATTCCATTTTGACGTTCCTTGGAACCCATCGAGAATGGAGCAGCGCAACGGACGCATTGACAGGAAATTACAGCGATCGCCTGTTGTTCACTGCTACTACTTTGTTTTAGCGCAACGGACAGAAGACAAAGTATTAAAAGTGCTGGTGAAAAAGACCGAAACAATTCAAAAAGAATTGGGAACTCTGTCGCCAGTTGTGCAGAAGAATTTATCACGGTTGTTGTCAGGTGGTATTCGCCACAATCAGGTAGGTAATATTACTGCTTTCATAGAACAAGCTGATTTGCCTAACTTGGAGATAATTAGCGAAGAACTTGAAGAAAATCGACTGCGAAAGGAAGAATTAACCGAGCAATTATCCCAGTTACAAGAGATGCTGAAAACGTCGCGGGATTGGTTGGGACTGAGTGACGAACACTTTCGCAATGCTATTTCCGCTTCTTTGGAAATACTTGGTGCAACTCCTTTGACCCCAGTCGATAGTAAAGAAGCTTGCCAAGACTCAGCAACTGCACGTTGGACGCTTCCACCCCTTGACCAACATGCTGACCCCACATGGGCGACTACTCTTGATACCTTAAGACCGCCACG
This sequence comes from Nostocaceae cyanobacterium, assembly GCA_051861145.1. Taxonomy (GTDB): domain Bacteria; phylum Cyanobacteriota; class Cyanobacteriia; order Cyanobacteriales; family Nostocaceae; genus JBHYDF01. The sequence goes on along the minus strand of JBHYDF010000110.1, from coordinate 5,166 downwards.
CAAGAAAGGACAAAAGCCTTGGGAATGGCGACGGGAAGCAGCGATTCGTCCGGTGGTATTTCGTGACCCTGGTTCATTGGATGGGGATGTAGTTCACCTGCATTTAGAACATCGGGTTGTACAGCGCCTTTTAGGGAGATTTTTAGCGCAAGGGTTTTTACATGATGAGTTAACCCGCGCTTGCGTTTGTCTAACTGATGACCCAATTCCTAAAGTTATCGCCTTGGGACGCTTATCTGTTTACGGACAAGGCGCGTCGCGGTTGCATGACGAAGTAATTGCGATCGCTGCGGAATGGTCTGATCCAGTAGCCAGGGGACGCAAGAAACTACAACCGTTAAACGAAGGGGAGAAAGACAACGTACTGGCTTTATTGGAAGATTCTTTAGCTTCCCCTCGTTTGCAAAAAGTATCCGAGACTGTCAAAGAACTGCTGAAACAGAATGCAGCCCAAGATATCGCTGATTTAATTCCCCATTTAGAACGCCGTGCCAAAGTTCTAGCACAAAGGGCTGAGAAAAAGTTAACCGAACGCGGCAAGAAAGAAGCCACTGAGATGAAAAAGATACTTGAACAACAGCAGCAGCGTATTAGCCAACGCAAAAAAGAAATCGAGGAACCCAAAGCTATCCAACTATCTATTCCGTTTGCAGAGTTCCCAGCCGAGGAAAAACGGCAGTTAGAAGCAGACCGCCGCCACTGGGAAAAGCGACTGAAAGCACTTGCTGAAGAGATTAATTCTGAACCTGCCCGAATTGAAGCTTCCTACGAAGTTAGGGCAGTGCGAGTTGAACCTGTGGGTTTGATTTATTTATGGCCAGTTTCGGGTTGAGGGGGTGAGGATCATGGTAAAGGATAGAGAAATTCAAGCGCATAAGGAATGGTTGGGCTTTCTTCAACCAGTGGGGTTGGTAGTCTCACCAACGGCGTTAAATAATGCCCAAATGTCGGTAAATCGCAACGTTGTTGAGTTACAGCAACGGTTAAGCGAAATAGTTAGCCGAGATGACAGCACCAATTACATCTCTGTAATTTCTGACTTCCCCACTTTCACAGTTGAAATTCTTGGTTGGCAACCGACAGATTTAGTCGAGAGTCCAGAAGATTTGGCGGTATCGCTACCGGAATACAGCGAAACTTTACAACCAACCTATGCCGTACCTGACCCTGATAATGGTGGTTGGCTGATGTTAGTACAGGTCATTTCCTCTGGTATTGACCTTGATAAAGTCCGAGAAGTTACCAAATCTACAGGATGGCACGCCAGCCCCCAAGCCAAGTTTGAGCGATTGTTACGAGAGAAAGAAATTTCTGTAGGTATATTGTGTAACGGTACAGAATTACGTTTGGTATATGCCCCACGCGGCGAATCTTCAGGACACCTGACCTTTCCGGTACAGGCGATGTGCGAGGTATCAGGACGGTTGATTTTGGGTGCAATGCAGATGTTGTTGGAAGAACAGCGAGTGTTCAACGCACCCACAGACCGCCGTTTGCTGGCGTTGCTGCAAAATAGCCGCAAGTACCAAAACGAAGTTTCTACCAAGTTATCAGAACAGGTACTTGATGCGCTGTGGGAATTACTGCGAGGTTTTCAAACTGCGAATGAGGCTGCTAAAGGACTGTTGCTTGATGACATTGCCCAAAACGACCCTCAGCATATTTACGGAGGATTAATTACAGTTTTGCTACGGTTGGTGTTTCTGCTGTATGCGGAAGATGAGGGATTGATGCCGCAAGGTTCGATTTATACGCGCAACTATTCAGTAACTGGACTTTATGAAAGATTGCGCGAGGATGCGGGTAACTATTCTGACACAATGGAACAGCGTTATGGTGCTTGGGCGTGGTTACTCAGTCTTTTTCGCTTGGTTTATGATGGCGGCTGTCATGCTGATTTATACTTGCCAGCCCGTCACGGACAGCTTTTTGACCCGGATGAGTATCCGTTTTTGGAAGGTCGTAGCACCCCACCCCAACCCTCCCCGCAAGCGAGGAGGGAGTTAGAGGTTGCCTCCGTTTACGGGGGGAATGAGGGGGGTTTCTCATTGGAAGGTCGTAGCACCCCACCCCAACCCTCCCCGCAAGCGAGGAGGGAGTTAG
>JBHYDF010000110.1:0-2963 GCA_051861145.1 Nostocaceae cyanobacterium | reverse complement strand
AGGTTGCCTCCGTTTACGGGGGGAATGAGGGGGGTTTCTCAATTGAACCACCCCGCATTTCTGATGGCGTAATTCATAAAGTTTTGCAAAGGTTACTCGTGCTTGATGGTGAGCGTTTGTCATACCGTTCTTTAGATGTTGAGCAAATTGGATCAGTGTACGAGGCGGTCATGGGTTACGAGGTCAAAAAAGCTACTACTGTATCTATTGGTGTATGGAGTAAACCCAAGGGCGCGAAAACTTCTCTGACCGTGGTTGTTAGTGTTGATGAGGTTTTAAAAACAAAAGCCAATGACAGGGCGAAGTATTTAAAAGAAGTTGCAGGTTGTGAAATCTCCGGTAAATCACTGAGCGAGTTCAAGCAAGCGAAAACCGCAGAGGATTTAATTGCAGCTTTAGGGCGGAAAATATCGCCGCAAACTCCCGCTTTACTGGCTGCTGGTTCATTGTATTTGCAACCAGGGGAAGAAAGGCGGCGCAGTGGTACTCATTATACGCCCCGTGCGTTGACGGAACCGATTGTTAAAGAAACCCTCAGACCTGTTTTGGCAGCTTTGGGAGAACATCCCACACCAGAGCAAATTTTGGATTTGAAGGTATGCGATTTGGCTGTGGGGTCTGGTGCTTTTTTGGTGGAAACTTGCCGTCAGTTGGCAGAAAAATTAGTGGAAGCTTGGAATAGAAACCCCTCTCCAAACCTCTCCCCAACGCGGGGAGAGGCTTCAAATACTCCCCCTTCCCTCCTAGGGAAGGGGGTTGGGGGGTTAGGTTTCTCTATTCCCAGCGATGAAGAACCGTTACTTTATGCGCGGCGTTTGGTGGCGCAGCGTTGTTTGTATGGGGTGGATAAAAACCCCTTTGCGGTGAATTTGGCGAAGCTATCTTTGTGGTTGGTAACTTTAGCGAAAAAGCATCCTTTTACTTTTTTAGATCATGCGTTGAAATGTGGTGATTCGTTGGTAGGTTTAACCCGCGACCAACTTGTTAAGTTTAACTGGGAAAAGGATACTACTTATGATGATAAAGAATTACCTTTATTTAACGAGCAGATAAATAAAGTTAAGTTTAATCGTGATGAAATTCAAAGTTTAGGTGTTGTTTTGGTTTAATTGCCACAAATACTATTGCTCAAGGTGACACTCGTAGCACTGGTTTGAGATATATTTGTGAGAATGGCGGTACTATTTACAATGCTCAAAAGCGGTTAAAGTGGCCTGGTTTAGCCGCAGTTGTTGTGAGTGTGGTTAATGTTATTAAGGATGATTATCAAGGTGCAAAATTATTAGATAGACGCAAAGTTGATTTAATTTCTGCGTTTTTATTTAAATCAGGTGGGAATAAAAACCCTGCTGTGTTATTAGCAAATACTAATAAAAGTTTTATTGGTAGCATTGTGCTGGGTATGGGTTTTACATTTGATGATTCTAACCCTGACGCTACACCTATTGCAGAAATGCAGCGTTTGATTAAACAAAATCCTAAAAATCAAGAGCGAATATTTCCTTATATCGGTGGGGAAGAGGTTAACTCTAGTCCAACTCATGCACATCATCGGTATGTAATTAATTTTGGTGATATGAGTGAAGGTGAAGCTAGAGAATATCCTGATTTGATGGAGATTGTGGAGGAAAAAGTGAAGCCCCAAAGAATCTCACTACCTTCAAAAAATTCCTGGAATAAAACTGTAGCTCAGAAATGGTGGCTATTTGGTGCTGACAGAGTAGAACTTCGTAACGCGATCGCACCTCTAGAACGTGTGTTAGTTTGTTGCATCATTGGTAAACATCTTTCATTTGCTTTCTTACCAAATGGCATGATTTATTCTCACAAACTGAATATTTTTTCAATGGATAGTTATGCAGCTTTCGCTATTTTACAAGGTCGTATTCATGAAATTTTTGCACGATTTTTCTCATCCACAATGAAGGATGATCTAAATTATTCACCTACTGACTGCTTTCAAACCTTCCCCTTTCCCGAAAACTGGGAAACCAACCCCACCCTAGAAGCCATAGGCAAAGAATACTACGAATACCGCGCCGCCTTAATGGTTCGCAACAACCAAGGACTCACCGACACCTACAACCGCTTCCACGATCCCGACGAAAACGACCCCGAAATTCTCAAACTCCGCGAACTTCACGCCGCAATGGATAAAGCTGTTCTCGACGCTTACGGCTGGTCAGATATCCCCACCGACTGCGATTTTATTCTCGACTATGAAGAGGAAGAAGACGACCTCACCCCCAACCCCTCTCCTTATCAAGGAGAGGGGGGAAGGAGACAAAAGAAAAAACCCTGGCGTTATCGCTGGCGCGAAGAAATCCACGATGAAGTTTTAGCACGGTTGCTTGATTTAAACCAAAAACGCGCCGAAGCAGAAATTTTAGGCGGAAAGGCTGCGGATAAGAGTAAGGGGAAAGGTAAAGGTGGACAGACGATAAGAAAGCGTAACAATAAAAAGGAAAATGAATCGGTAACGATTCCAGGGATGAAGGTAGATTAATTTACAGTAGTTTGCATTTATAAAAAATAGCGATCGTATTTTTCCGTATCGCATTATATTATAGCGTTTCCCGATAAGCGTGAGGTACACAAAGAGGTAATTAACCACAGATAAACAACAAATAAAATTACTTCCTTATCTTCCCCCCGTTTCGGGGGGATAGAGGGGGTGGACACAGATAAATTTGTACCTCAGCAGACTAGGAACCGCTATACTATCCCGACAGAGATTATAAATCTCTGTCTAATAGCAGAAGTCCTCTTTATAGAGGACTAAATTGCGAACTTTTATCTTTACGGTTTATATATAGCAGTCGTAGATGATTTGTGAAAAATAAAACCCTCGTAGAGACTAGCAGGTGCTACGTCTCTACAATCCTGTTTTTTACAAATGATGCGCGGATTGCTTAGAGGATGTCTGAGAAGTATGGTTTTAAACCAATTAATCTTAGATCCCC
>JBHYDF010000109.1:0-27501 GCA_051861145.1 Nostocaceae cyanobacterium | reverse complement strand
CACCGCTTTTTGCCTCCCCTTAAAAAGGGGGACTTTAAAAGACTTTTTGCCCCCCTTTTTAAGGGGGGTTGGGGGGATCTAAACGATTTTGGGTAATAAATATGATTAATTAAAAACTTTTCAGACATCCTCTAAGGATTGACTTGGGTAACTAGTACAGCGCGGCGGAAATAAACCAACCATTCAAAATCTTTGAAAAGCCTACAAAATAAGCATTTTGAATTTTGAATTTTGAATTTTGAATTCCGCGCAGCGGTACTAGCTATTCATAAAGCTTTGGTTACATGAGCAACGCACTGGCTTCAAACATCTCACATCTAAAATGCCAAATTCTATGAGTTAATATTCTCCACAAGAATTTAAAACATTTGAATGTGTATGCGTTTAGAAGTGAGACCTGTAGCAGGAAATGCTAGCAGTCAGCCGCAAAGTAATTTCAATTAATTATACTTAAATCTTTTCAGTACAAGTGTATCTGGCTTTATATCCTTTTCTATCCCCAAAATCTACAATAATAGAGAGTTGAGTCAATTTTACTTTCAATTATTGTGAATTAGTTTATTTCAAGACTTTAATTTTTAGTATAAAATATACAGCATACTAAGCGTTAATTAAGTAGAATCTCTAATCTTTGGACTGAAAGTAGAAATTAAGTGTAAGTACTGATTTCTGAGCCTTTATAATTCTATTAACATTTATCTCTAAGAGATTCATCTTGGAAATAAAGTTACAATTGTGACAGTATTTTTTATAACTTTTATCAAGCTTTTAATTATCACTAAATTAAGTATGTAGTAACTTTATGCAATTTATTTTGCTGAATCTCAAATAATTTAAGGAGCGCTGACAGTGAATAAGGTTGAATTGGCTTTATGTGTTAGTTATTTGTTGATGACCTGTTATTTTTTCATCAACTGGTTAAGATTTTCTCTCCGTCATCCCACTTCTTCTCCAGAAGATAATTTTTTATCTTTCATAATATTTGTTATTTCAACTATCTTGTGGCCTTTGCTTATTCCTATGTCTTTTGTACGAGTTATCAAGACACGGAAGTTAGAATTTAGCACTATAGTTCCTGCAATTATTGCTATCTCTGCGTTTAGTTTTGTACTCTACATGGTTTAACAGTATGTAGCAGATGAATACCCAAATAAGGATTTTGTACTTTGCCTGTAGCGATGAGTTGATTAGCGATGCGTTGGATGATAGCTGTATTCATACCAACGACTTCAACACGTTGATTGAGTAAAGACCCGCCAGAGTTACCAGGATTAATAGCCGCGTCTGTTTGGATATAATCTACTCGTTTATCAGCAGCGCCAATGAAATTGCTATTGCGTCCGGTAGTACTGATAATACCTGTAGTGACGGTATTATCCAAACCAAGAGGATTACCGATCGCGATCGCCCATTGTCCTGGTTGTAGTTGGTCTGAATTTCCCACAGGTAAAATTGGTAGATTATTAGCCTGAATCTTCACAACCGCTACATCGGTTAATTCATCTTTACCCATAACCTTACCTTGGAAAGTATGCCCATCCTTCAGTGTTACGAAGATGTTGCAGTGTTGTGAAATGGTAACTTACAAAAATCAGTTTTGAGGGTATTTACAACCACAGATGAACACAGATAGACACAGATAAATCATCTGTGTCCACCCCCCTCATTCCCCCCTCAAGAGGGACGCCAGTTGCAAGGGCGGGGGGAACCCCCCTTCGGGTTCGCCCAACGGGAGAGCCAGTTAAGCGGGCGCGGGAAACCCGCCTACAGGACTGGTCTCACCAGAGCCGGCACGAGGGAAACCCTCCGGAGAGCGCGCTTACTCACCGCACCGCACTGGCTCGGGAAGACAGAGGAAAAACTTTTATTTACTGTCCATCTGTGGTTCAATTTCAAAATCTGGAATGAGTGCAAAAAACTCAATACACCTTATTCTTCAAACCTTTAAAAAGGATGAAGTATTGTCAAACGTAATCTCTCTCTAGTTTCAGCTTGCAAATATTCTTCCTGCAAAGGTTGCCACTGTTGCCATAACTTGTAACGATTTTCCCCTAACAAAGTAGCAAAAGTGGGAAGCTGTTTATGAAAGTCTGATTTGTAAACATCCACAAGCCACTCATTTAAGACTATGCTATCTTGCATAGATCCCAAAATATCTTGAATACTTTTCACTTTCGCAATGTGAGTAGTGTAAGATTCGCCGTATAAATCAGTAAACAACTCCATTTGGTAACGCAGGCGTTTGGCTTGTTTGCGCAAACTATGAAGAATCTCCCCATTCGTTGCCAATTCTTGTTCTATCGTCTCTGGTTCCCAGTCATGGCGGACAATAACCTCTGAATTTTCTACCAAGGTTCCGACTAGCCAACCTGGATGCAGCAACAGACTACTCACCTCTGGTAAAAGTAAATCTGGTAACACTTCCTGCATAGGCATAGATGCCATTGGTTGATAATGTGGTTCCTCCAACCACTCTTGTATCTGTTGTTTTATAGACTTGTAGCGCTCATCTTTGAGTGTTTTTCGCACATCTTCAAGTGCATCTTCACGTTGTTTCTTTAAAGCATCAAAAGCTGTTTGTAGAGATTGTTGTTCTTTTTTGGGTAAATGTGGTTGATAAAGGTTTTCTAAAGTTTCTTTTAACACGTCTAAATCTCGGAGATTGCCAAGACGACGCGCAATCTTGCCAATATTTTTATCAGTTACTAACTTAGGCAAATTTACAGCTTGAGCAAACCTAGTGACAGCAGTACGCAAACGACGCGTCCCTACTCGCATTTGATGCAGCGCTTCTGGATCTTTATCTTTTTTGACTGCTGTTTCCCATTTTAAGGTTTTTTTTAAGTGTTTTTCAATTGCCAAGTAAGCGTAGTTGCCTAAAGTTTTCACTTCCGGTTTAGTGGCTAGCGTCATAGTTATTAATACACCTTGATAGCGATTTATGATGTCAGGGGTTATTGAATAATAGCATTAGTTAAAATATGTATGGACTTTTTATCACTGATTTTTGTTTATATTTATCTCATACTTCTTTCTATTACCAAAAATTCGATAATCACAGTTTATAATATTTTAAATAAATACAATGTTATAGATACTCTATCTACAAGAGTAATAATGATTTCAAATTGGATTTTTTTAATTTCAACTTGCCCGTTGTCAAGTAGCAAATGAAAGATTTTTGTACTATCAAAAGATATAGGTATTAGATGACACTTCAAAACAAATAGTGTTAAAATTAAATCTCCGTAGAGGTAATGTCAAATGCAAAACTCATCATCTTTATTAAATCAAGTTTTACTATCGTTCTCTAATGATTTTAAAGAACACCGGGAAGACCTATCGGCAATTTTTTTAACACCTGATAAGCATCTGTGGTTGGGTTCAGATGAAACATCTACTATTGAGCGTTTGTCTTTAGTTGATGATAAAAATTTTGCTGAACATAAACAATTTCATGTATCAAATTTTATTGATTTACCCGCACCAGAAGAGGAAGAAATTGATATTGAAGGTATTGAATATTGCAATCACTATCTCTGGATTGTTGGTTCCCATAGTTGGAAACGCAAAAAACCAAAACCAGAAAAATCTGATGCAAAAAACATTGAGAGATTAGCCACAATTAAATCGGAACCAAACCGTTACATCCTAGGACGTATTCCCCTTGTAAACGGTGAATTATGGAAATCTTGTCCTCATCCCGAAAATCAAAACGTGCAGTTAACTGCTGCAAAATTAGAAGTAACTCAACAGGGAAACCTGTTAATGGAAGCTTTAGCAGATGATCCGCATTTAGGATTTTTTGTGAAAGCAGAAATTCCCGGTAAAGATAATGGCTTTGATATAGAAGGAATAGCAGTCCACGAAAACCGAATTTTTCTGGGTTTACGCGGTCCCGTATTACGGGGTTGGGCTGTAATGCTGGAACTAGAGTTAGAACCTTCTCAAACAGGACTGCTGACACTACGACCAATTGCAGAGGAGGGGAGGCGCTACAAAAAGCATTTTCTATTCATGAATGGATTGGGAATTAGAGACTTGCATCGGTTTGGAGAGGATTTGTTAATTTTGGCAGGTCCAACAATGGATTTAGATGGTCCAGTGCATGTATATCGTTTAACTGGTGGCGATCGCTTGCAAGAAAATGTTTTAAATTACCCAGAGTTAGTCCTAGACATTCCCTACGGAAATCGAGATGACCATGCAGAGGGTATAACACCATTTAAAGATGTAGCTGGGGTATCTTCGCTGTTGGTAGTTTATGATTCTCCAGCAAACGCTAGGCTCGTGGGTGATGGTGGTATGATTGCAGATGTCTTTAAGCTGAGTTAATAGTTAATGGTTAATAGTTAATGGTTAATAGGCAAACCATGAACCATGAACCATGAACCATTAACTATGAACAATCAACCACTAACCACTATCTTTCAAAGATTTGTAGAAATTGCTTGCACCGGACAGGTGGGAATACACTGTTCACAGACTATGCAGCGCGATCGCGTAAATGTCAGTTTATAGCTTTCGGGGTTGAGGGTTAAGGCTTCGGTCGGACAAACCCCAGTACACAACCCGCAATGAACGCATAAGTCTTCATCTATGACAATTTCCCCTAAAGAAAGGGAAACATTGATATTTTGCGATCGCATCCACTCAATCGCAGCATCTAGCTGATCTATATCCCCCGATAGTTCGACTACCAGCTTGCCAATTTGGTTTGGTGCTACCTGGGCACGGATAATATTAGCAGCGACGTTGAAATCTTTTGCCAGTCGATAAGTGACAGGCATTTGAATGGCGCGTTTGGGGAAGGTGAGGGTAACTCGTTTTTTCACGGGGAGTGCGATCGCAATTCTCTTTCTGTTGTAGCGTAGTGGACAGACTATATTTACAAGCCGCGACCGGCAACAGAATTCGCAACACAAAGGAGGAGCGGGTTAAACTTAAGTATGACGACGCTTAATTATTTTTAATAAATTTGTTATGAGTACGGATTCACCTGTTAATTCAAAAGCCAAGCCAAACTCAACAGTTGGGGTGCGGTTTAGAAACTTTTTAATTGCAATAGTAGCGATCGCCCTCAGCGTTGCCCTAGTCTTAGGGTTAAGAACAGAGACTAACTCAGTTTCTCTAACTCAATTAGATGAAAAATCTACACCCTTAGAAGTAGCTTTGACAAACGGCAAGCCATCGTTAGTAGAATTTTACGCTAATTGGTGTACAGTTTGCCAGAAAATGGCACCGGATATCGCTCAATTAGAGGAACAATATGCAGACAAAATGAATTTTGTCATGCTGAATGTAGATAATACCAAATGGCTGCCAGAAATGTTGAGATATCGGGTGGACGGAATTCCCCATTTTGTATTTTTAAGCCAAAATGGCGAACCTCTAGCCCAGGCAATAGGAGACCAACCCCGTACCATAATGGCAAGTAATTTAGAAGCTTTGGTAACAGGTTCACCTTTACCTTATGCTCAAGCTAGCGGACAAGTTTCCAAATTTGCAGCACCAGTAGCACCAGCGGTTAGCAAAGACGATCCGCGCAGTCATGGTAGCCAAGTTGTGAATTAGTCAATAGTTCATAGTTCATGGTTAATGGTTAATAGCCATTAACCATTAACCATTAACCATTAACCATTAACCATGCTACAGCTAATCTTTGTTGTGCTTGCTGTCATTTTTGGTTCAGCGCTGTGTTCTTGCACAGAAACAGCAATTTTATCAGTCTCTACAATCAGAGTACGACAGTTAGCGCAATCAAATCATCGTTCAGCACTGCTACTTCTGGCAATTCGTGAGAACATAAATCGACCAATTGCTACTATTGTTATCCTCAATAATATTTTCAATATAGTTGGTAGTATTCTCACTGCTAGTGTTGCTACTACAGTTTTGGGAAATAAGTGGTTAGGTGTATTTTCAGGAATATTGACCTTCCTGATTATAATTTTTGGTGAAATAGTCCCAAAAATAATTGGTGAACGCAATGCAGAAAAAATAGCTTTACTAACTGCTTTACCAATTACCGGACTTACCTTTTTGTTCACACCCTTAGTGTGGATTTTAGAAAAAGTTACAGCACCCTTCACTAAAGGCAAAAAACCACCGACAACGAATGAAGCAGAAATCAAGCTGCTGGCAAACATAGGTCATCAGGAAGGAATTATCGAACGCGACGAAGCAGAAATGATCCAACGGGTGTTTAAATTAAATGATGTGACAGCCTCTGATTTAATGACACCCCGAATCATGCTCACATATTTACGCGGTGATTTGACTCTGGAGGAGGCGAAAATAGATATTATTGCCTCACAACATACACGAATTATTGTGGTTGATGAATCTATCGATCAAGTGATCGGGTTTGTTTTAAAACAGGATTTGCTGACAGCGATGCTTGAAGGAAGGAATAATGAAAAAATCTCTTCCTTAATACGGAAAGTTAACTTTGTTCCTGAAACAATTCGAGCAGATAAATTGCTCAAAAGTTTCCTAGAATGTCGTCAACATCTCGTAGTAGTAGTAGATGAATACGGAAACGTTTCTGGTGTAGTAACCTTGGAAGATGTTCTTGAGGTCATAACTGGTGAAATTGTCGATGAGACTGATAAAAGTATCGACCTGCAAGAAATTGCACGCAAACGGCGTGAAAGATTGTTACAGTCTATGCGTTAGCCTGATTATGTCCATTCGCTACAAAAATTTTGATGATATATCGAAATTATTCGATATAATGGGGGAATGGATACTAAAGACATCGACATCTTCAAAGTCCTTGCTAATGAAACAAGGCTGCAAATTCTGCATTGGCTGAAAGAACCTGAAGTTCATTTTTCTTGTCAAGATGTAGACCCTTACACTATCGGAGTTTGCGTAGGTAGTATTCAAAAAAAAACTGGCTTGGCTCAATCTACAGTGTCCCATTACTTGTCTATGCTCGAAGCTACAGGGCTAGTTATGTCAACCCGCCTGGGACAGTCAACTTATTATCGTCGCAATGAACAGGCGGTTTCTCAGTTTGCCGCTCATGTTGCAACTGATTTATAAATAAATACTTATGATTATTGCTAAAATATTTTTGTATTTCTTATATCGAATTTGTTCGATATCTCTAATATTCAAAATGCTGTTATGGTGTAGGTGCGACGGACAGCCAATGCTGTATTTGAGGAGAGAGTCATGCTAGCAATCTATTTAGTTTTACTAATTGCCGGTTTGAGTGCTATTTGGTTGGGACTGAGAATACGCGAGGAAGTCTATCGCATTGCAGCAGTGTTGAGTGGAGCATTACTCTTGGTAATGGGGTTTGTATTGGCTCCATCGGCTGTGCAAATCGGAGTCGTACTGCTTTTATTGGGACTGCACCGACTGTATACTCCGCAACCAAGATTTTAGATGCTGTCGAATAACAAGTAGGGGCACGGCATTGCCGTGCCCCTACCCGCCTAATGTGATGTTATTTGGCGTTCTAAAATTTTTCTAAAATCAATTTATTTTTTGAGATGTTGGTCGTTAAATCGCTAATGCTCAAGTAATATTTAACTTGCTGGGAGTGGTTTTGGTGATTAGTTTTCTACCGTGGATTGCTCGTGGATTAGAAATGCTAATTCCCAAGAGTAGAAAAGAAACGGCTTCAGCTTCTGAGTTGATTCCAAATAGCTAATCAAATCTATATTTCATAAACCACAGATGAACAATAAATAAAAGTTTTTCCTCTGTCTTCCCGAGCCAGTGCGGTGCGGTGAGTAAGCGCGCTCTTCGGAGGGTTTCCCTCGTGCCGGCTCTGGTGAGACCAGTCCTGTAGGCGGGTTTCCCGCGCCCGCTTAACTGGCTCTCCCGTTGGGCGAACCCGAAGGGGGGTTCCCCCCGCCCTTGCAACTGGCGTCCCTTTTGAGGGGGGAATGAGGGGGGTGGACACAGATAAAATCAGTGTCTATCTGTGTCCATCTGTGTCCATCTGTGGTCGTAATTAACCATTATCCTAATTTTTGCAATAAATCTAACGTGTAGGACTCCAAAGACACAATCAAAACTCGCTAAATTAGATTAGAAGATAGAGAAAGAAAAATCACAGTTGCCCCAAAAAGAGCGGGTACTTACACGAAACTATGAGCGCAAACGTGATTATTAAAGATAATCCCCTATTAATAGGCTCTGGCTTGCCTAACTTTGCAGATATTAAACCAGAGCAAGTGGTGCCAGCATTTAACCAGCTACTGGCAGAATTAGACCAAGAGCTTACCAAGCTAGAAACTGAGGTACAGCCAACTTGGAGAGGTTTAGTAGAACCTCTAGAAAAAATCACAGAACGCCTAAGCTGGAGTTGGGGCGTAGTTAGTCATTTAATGGGCGTAAAAAATAGCCAAGAATTACGTGAAGCTTATGAAACTGTACAACCGCAGGTAGTGCAGTTTTCCAATAAGCTCAGCCAAAGTCAACCTATTTACAATGCTTTTAAAGCACTGCGAGCAAGTGATACCTGGGATAGTTTAGACTTTGCCCAAAAGCGTATTGTCGAAGCTGCGATCCGTGATGCGGAATTATCTGGCGTTGGTTTGCAAGGTGAGGCGCGAGAACGTTTCAACGCTATTCAGATGGAGTTAGCAGAACTTTCCACGAAGTTCTCTAATAATGTGCTGGATGCGACCAAAACCTTTAGCTTGACGCTAACAAAAAAAGAAGAAGTAGACGGTTTACCCCCCAGTTTACTTAGTTTAGCGGCACAAGCGGCACGAGACGCAAAAGAAGAAAACGCCACTCCCGAAAATGGCCCTTGGCGCATCACTTTAGACTTTCCCAGTTACGCTCCTTTCATGCAGTACAGCACCCGGCGTGACTTGCGGGAGAAGCTTTACAAAGCTTTTATCACCCGTGCTTCTGCGGGAGAGTTGGACAATAACCCCTTAATTGAACGTATTTTGCAGTTGCGTCAAGAACTCGCGCAGTTACTTGACTATAAGACTTATGCGGAAGTTAGCTTAGCGAGTAAAATGGCTCCTAACGTAGAGGCTGTAGAAAAGCTGTTGGAAGAACTACGCAGCGCTAGTTACGATGCTGCTGTTAAAGAATTGGAAGATTTGAAAGCTTTTGCAGCATCGAAGGGAGCAGCTGAAGCGAATGATTTGAAGCACTGGGATATAACTTTTTGGGCGGAACGTCAACGGGAAGAAAAATTTGCCTTTACTCAAGAAGAACTACGTCCCTACTTCCCCCTTCCCCAAGTGTTGGATGGTTTGTTTGGATTGGTGAAGCGGCTGTTTGGTGTAACTGTTACTCCTGCTGATGGTACTGCACCAGTTTGGCATGAGGATGTCCGTTATTTTCAAATTGCAGATGAAGCAGGTAGCGCGATCGCCTACTTTTATCTAGATCCCTACAGCCGTCCCGCCGAAAAACGCGGCGGCGCGTGGATGGATATCTGTATTAACCGAGGTAAATTCACAGAAAATGGAGCTACACAAACTCGCTTACCTGTAGCGTATTTGGTGTGTAACCAAACTCCACCTGTTGATGGTAAACCTAGCTTGATGACTTTCGCGGAAGTAGAAACTTTATTCCACGAGTTCGGACACGGTTTGCACCACATGCTGACCAAGGTAGATTACACTGGAGCAGCAGGTATTAATAATGTTGAATGGGATGCCGTGGAATTACCCAGCCAGTTTATGGAAAACTGGTGTTATGACCGCCCAACTTTGTTTGGTATGGCGAAGCATTACGAAACCGGCGAACCTTTACCTGAGCATTATTATCAAAAACTGCTGGCGGCAAAGAATTATATGAGTGGCAGTGGTATGCTACGACAGTTGCACTTTAGCATCCTGGATTTAGAACTGCATTATCGCTATCGTCCAGGTGGTAATGAAACACCCAAGAATGTGCGCGATCGCATTGCCAAAAACACAACTGTTTTACCACCGCTACCTGAAGACTCTTTTTTGTGTGCTTTTGGGCACATATTCTCTGGTGGATATGCGGCAGGTTACTACAGCTATAAATGGGCAGAAGTATTGAGCGCAGACGCTTTTGCAGCTTTTGAAGAAGCAGGTTTAGAAGACGAAGAAGCTGTAAAAACTACAGGAAAACGTTACCGCGATACAGTCTTAGCTCTCGGTGGTAGCAAACATCCAATGGAAGTGTTTAAGTCCTTCCGGGGACGCGAACCCAGTACAGAACCATTGCTCAAGCATAATGGTTTAGCCACTGCGGCTTAACTGGAAGGGGCAAGGGGCAAGGGGCAAGGGGCATGGGGCAAGGGGCATTGAGCAAGGGGCATCACGCATTGGGCAAGGGGCATGGGGCATTGGTAAGAAAACCAATGCCCAATTCCCAATTTCCGCCAAATTTTTAAATTTAATTTAACTTTTCAATTGAAAAAATTGTGTATCGTCCGGATTTTCCGAAACTCGGTTTGTCTTTGCTTTTGAATTCGCTTTTGTGTGGTTTACCTGTGGTAGCGATCGCGCAAACTACCTCAAAACCAGCAACTCCAGCGAAACCAAACCAAACAAATAATCGCAACAAGCAAAGTGGTGTCCAAGTTAAAGTTCCGATTAAAACTTTACCAGGACGCCGAGAAGCTGGAAGTACACGCAGAGGAAGTTGTATTTCTGGAGATCCAGCACTTCTGGTTTTACTACTACCATCAACAAATCTGGGATTAACAACCGCTGCTTATCCTCGGTTTTTCTGGTACACACCTGAAAATACTGCCCAAAGAACACAGTTTTCTCTCTACAAGGTTGATGATAAATCGCAGCAGCGTATTTTGGTGTATAATAGGGCTTTCAAACCCAGCAGTGAAGCTGGTGTAACCAGTTTAGCTCTACCCAATGATGGCAAGATTCCACCTTTGGGAATCAATCAAACCTATGAGTGGTCTGTATCGCTGATTTGCGATATACAAGACACTTCGCCTCAGTCTATCATCATCGTAAATGGTTGGGTGCAACGGCTTGCTCTCAGTAACAATTTAGCTAATCAATTGCAGCGGTTGAGTCAGAGGGAGCGAATTTCTGTATACGCGAAGCAAGGACTGTGGTTTGATTTACTCTCAACTGTAGCCGAGTTACGCGCCTGCAACCCCTCTGACACAAAATTGTCAGATATTTGGGTAAATTTGCTACAACAGGTTGAATTAGAAGCATTAGCCCAACAACCTCTACGCCTACAATGTACCCCCTGATGAAAATTGGGCATTGGGCATTGGGCATTGGGCATTGGCAATTGGGAATTGGGAATTGGGCATTGGGCATTGGGCATTGGCAATTGGGAATTGGGAATTGGGAATTGAAGTACTGATTTTTCCCTTGCCCCATGCCCAATGCCCCTTGCCCATTGCCCCTTGCCCCATGCCCAATGCCCCTTGCCCATTGCCCCTTGCCCCATGCCCACTCCCCACTTTTAGTGCTACTTAGAAAGATTGCTAAGAAGATACCTAAAATTTGTCAATAAACAAAATTTAAATTATCTGGTTTTTTTGCCTTTCTTTGCAAGACTTAACTTGGTATTAATTAAAAAGAGTAAACATAGATTAAAACTGATAAATTTTATAATCATTCATTAAGTTTATCGTGCAAAATTGAGAGTAAGCTGAATAATAAAAGCCTAGTTGAAAAAATTCCGTCACTAGGTGTAACAAAAAATAACATTAGTTGAGAGTCAATAGTCCATAGTCAAAAGTATAAACTTCATAGTCTATTGACTAATGACTAATGACTAATGACTAATGACTAATGACTAAATTGTTGAGCAAGGCGGTGAAAATCTAAAGCTCAACCAATTACAACAGAGCAAAACTTAAGCTAGGTGAACAACAAGGCGTAACGATGATACAAAACATTTTGCTAGCTGTCTCTGGATTGGGACACGCGGAAGAAATGCTGAAAACTTTAAATGATGTGCCATCAATTCAACGGGCAAAAATTACAGTTTTGCACGTTGTTCCGCCACAAAGCACCGCCGAAGCCATGACAGCTAAGTGGGAAGAAGGTGGTAAAATCCTGGCTAATGCAATTCAAAGTTTGCAGTTAAATCCCAACCAAGTCTCTTCAATTTTGCGCCAAGGCGAACCTAAAGATGTTGTTTGCCAGGTAGCAGAAGAAATGGATGCAGACTTAATTATTATGGGTTCTCGCGGACTTAAACGGTTGCAATCGATTTTGGCGAACTCAGTCAGTCAATACGTTTTTCAATTGTCTTCTCGCCCCATGTTGCTGGTTAAAGATGACATTTATGTTAAAAAAATTAACCGCATTATGGTGGCAATGGACAATTCTGAGCCGTCAAAACACTGCTTAGATTTGGCTTTATTCTTGATTCGAGATATCAAGGGAGGAGAGTTAATTCTAACGCATATAATCACAGATTTGCGCGGAGAATCTTCTGAATCAACCCAGGTGAATCCCGAACAGCATCCCGTTTTGGCTGCGGCGGCTGCGGAAGCAAGAAAACAAGGCGTTCAACCTCGTTGTGTACTGAGTATGGGTAAGCCAGGTGAAAAAATTTGTCGCTTGGCAGAGGAGTTGAACGTAGACTTATTGTTACTTGGTTCTCCCGATCGCCGTCCTTCTATTGCCAAGAGTTTCGTCGATTTAGACCGGCTTTTAGGTTCTTCTTTGTCTGATTATGTCAGAATTAATGCTACTTGCCCTGTTTTATTAGCGCGAACTGCTGCTTAAGGCTGCAATTTCGCGATTGATAAACAAAAACCCTTACATTTATGGTGTAAGGGTTTTTATATTATACACAAACTATTAAGTATTTCCCCGGCTAGCCGTTTGGATGTAAAGAATGATAAGAAAAACAGCGGGAACCAGCACAAATAGAATGCTGGCTACAAACCCCAGGTCATTAACTTGCATGGCAAGAAAGCCTCTCTAAAATTCCAGTCAACAACTTTAGGATACCATCATCCCGGCTTTGCCGGGTCATTTTTACTTTGTAATTGGTTCATAGTTCATTGTTCATAGTTCATGGCTACTAACCATTAACCATTAACCATTAACCATTAACCAATGACAAATTAAGGCTTTGTTACTACACTAACTGGACCATTAACTACGGTTTGACAAGCAAGGCGGTAATTTGCAGGCTTTTTCTTTAATAAACGGTTCTCTGCATCTGTTGGATCTGAAAGGTTCTCGATTCCTTCAACTATCTCAACAATACACGTGCCACACTGACCGTAGCCCCCACAATTCATCATCTTGCCCCAAATTTTATAGATGTCAATGCCATTTTCTAGGGCTTTTAACCTCAGATTAGCACCATTGGCTGCTACGACTTCTTTATCTTCTTTGACAAATTTGATGTTACCCATGCTTCACACCTTGTTGACTGTTAGCCTGATTTGTGACATACTCCTACACTGACTCTTCGAGTACAGTGTAGGCTTCCAAGACAATCCGGCTATTGCTTAGGAGACTCTTGGCTTTAAGAACCGGATGCCCCTCGGCTCTATTTTTTATATTTATCGCTGCATTATGGTCACGATCTAGACTGCACCCACAGTAAGGGCAGTCGTGCCAACGTTCATGCAACTTTTTAGGAACCTGTAAGCCACAGCTAGAACAATCCTGCGTTGTACCAGACGCTTTGACTGGGATTACCAACAAACCAGCATTCTCGCAAAGTCTGCCGGGGGAAGCTTCCCCCGGCGAGCTTTGCGGCTTTGTTTGTCAGTATCGACAGAAAGCTTGACCATCCAGCATCGCACACAGATTTTGCCAGTCGAGTACGTGCAAGTCCTTTAACATTCAATTCTTCACAAGCAATTACGTCATATTTGGAAAGCAATTGTCTTGCTGTTTTGAAGTGAAAATCTTTGCGTTTGTCAGCAACCTTTTTGTGTTGCTTGCCCAATTGTTTAATCGCTTTAAGTCTGCGCTGTCCTCCTTTTTGACGACGAGAAACACGTTTTTGGATAACTCTTAAACGTTTTTGAGCTTTGCGATAATACTGCGGTATAGCAACTGTTTCACCAGTAGAAGTTGTCAAAAATTCCTTCAACCCAACATCGATACCTGTGATTGATTCAGGATTAATATCTGGTTTAATCTCTGGAACTGTCGAATCTTCCAGGCTTAGAGTTAGGTAATACCCACTTGACTCTTTTTTGGTGACAGATGCGGTTTTGATTTTAAACCCAGTAGGTAACGGACGATGCAAAATAATTTTAATCTTGCCCAGCATAGGTAGATTAATTAGATTGCCTTGAACGCACCCATCCTTGATTTGGGGATAAGTGAAAGTCCGGTAACGGCTACGCGGTTTAAATCTTGGTTTACCACTTCGTTTACCATTGCTATCGCCTTTAAGAAAACGGCTCATCGTTACCTTAACCCGTTTAACTACATCTTGTAAAACCTGTGAGTAAATCTCACCATAATGAGGATGAGTCTTTTTGAGTTCAGGTAATGTTTTCTTTTGGCTATAGTAATCAGGGTTATCTCTTAATTCGGGTAAATGACAAACAAGAGGACAAGCATCAATTGGACAAAGATTTTGCTCATACCAGTTAAACCTATCAGCCAACAAATAATTATATTGAGCGCAAAGCATAGACAACCATCTGTCTATTTCTATGGCTTGTTGTTTTGTTGGTCGTAGTCGGTATTGGTAGGCAGTCCTCACTTGTTCACCTCTATTTATCAAAAGTAGTATATCATGTATGTGACAACAACGGGTATACACATATGAAAACTACTAGATTAAATGTAAGGATGTCTGACCGTAGATTACATAAGTTGCGGCAATATGCAGCTAGTAAGGACAAGACCGTTACTCAAATTGTCGAGGATTGGATTGACCGCCTTCCGAATATAGATGTTGACAAAAACTCAACTGCCCCTCTCCCAGTCAAACCTACGGTTTGATGTGGTCAAGGGGCGTTTCGTAATGTCGCCGTCATTCATCCCACACTGATTTTTCAAATACAGTGTGGGATGAATGACGGATTAAGCTAAGGCTAAATTTTCACTAGTTCAGTGAAATGTCTTACCTCTTAGAGGATGTCTGAGAAGTATGGTTTTAAACCAATTAATCTTAGATCCCCCTAAATCCCCCTTAAAAAGGGGGACTTTGAAAGGCTTTTTGCCCCCCTTTTTAAGGGGGGTTGGGGGGATCTAAATGATTTTGGGTAATAAATATGACTAATTAAAAACTTTTCAGACATCCTCTTATATTAATTTATATTAATTTATAACAATTAGTTAAGAAATATAAAATTTTGAAAAGATAATTGGAAAAAAATAAGACAGGCAAGATGCCTGTCGAAGAAAAAGTAAATAGATTAACTTACCTGAAACCTACGGCTGCTTGCCAAACGAAAGCCAGCAATAAGAAGAAAAGAGGGATGATTGGCAGAACATCTACCAAAGGGTCGAAGATTTGAAAAGCTTCAGGCAATTTTGCTAATAAAAGTGCAGCTTCCATAATTTGTTTAAATCCACCTATCCAACACAGCTTTCAGAATTGAGAAATATCTTAACACGGCTTAGTCTATAGTAATTAAGAATTAGTTCTAAGATTGGCTGCAATAGACAAAATTAAATAATTCGCAATAACACAATGCGTAGGCACTTTTGAGGCGATTTACTGCCAAAGCGGAATTTCAATTACAAACTCGCATCCCTTTCCCAACTCCGATACCACACTCAACCACCCCCCATGCTTTTCTTCTACAATTTGCTTGGCTATTGACAGTCCTAAGCCAGTACCTTTACCAGGCGGTTTGGTGGTAAATAACGGCTCAAACAATCGTCGCCTGATTTCTTCACTTATTCCCTTACCGTTGTCTGCAATGCGAATTACTACCCGTTTTGCGTCAGATATTGTTGTTGAGACGCGGATAGTTGGTGTAGATTGTTCTTCCAATGCATCAACGGCATTGGCAAGCAAATTCATGAACACCTGATTGAGTAAACCTGGATAGCATTCGACTTCTGGTAGAATGCCATATTCTTTAATAACTTTAATTGCCGGACGGCTACCTATTGCTTTGAGGCGATGTTGCAAAATGACCAAGGTGCTATCTAGTCCATCATGCAAATTCGCTAGCACTTTGGTATCAGCATCTAAGCGTGAAAAGTTTCGCAATGACACCGAGATGTCTTGAATGCGATCGCTACTTAATTTCATCGTATCAAGCAGTTTAGGAAAGTCTTCTAAGACAAAATCGATGTCAGTGTCTACTAATGCTTCTTCGATTTCTGGTATGGATGGCGGACAATATTTTTGGTAGAGATGCAGAATTTTACCAATATCTGCTAGATACTCGTAAGCAGGTGCCATATTGCCAACGATACAGCTAATCGGATTATTAAGTTCGTGTGCTACCCCCGCCACTAGTTGACCCAATGTAGCCAACTTCTCCTGCTGTATCAATTGTATTTGTGTTTTTTGCAACTGGGCAGTACGTTCTACCACTTTTTGTTCTAATTGTTCATTCCATTGCTGGAGGGTTTTAGTGAGATGGCGCATTTGCAAATGAACTCGGACTCTGGCTAAGACTTCCTCTCCCTCAAACGGCTTGGTAATGTAATCTACAGCCCCCAGCGACAATCCTTTGACCTTACTTTTGGTATCTGTCAAAGCAGTCATAAAAATAACTGGAATATCTTGCGTTGTGGGATTTGCCTTGAGTTGGCGACAAGTTTCAAAGCCATCAATCCCTGGCATCTGGATATCAAGGAGAATTAATTCGGGGCGATCGCTGTTGTCTTCAAGTTGTTCAAGGGCATTTTTACCATCGGTTTCAATCCGAATGGATATACCTGCTGCTTTCAGGATTTGGGCTAACACTGAAAGGTTAGTTGGACTATCATCGACAATCAGGATAAAACCAGGTTCTAAATTGGAGGTGGGCATGGGTCTGCAATCATTAAAAAGCATTGGCAATAATCAAAACAAGGGCAAGAATAGGAACACATTAGACATGATTCAGATATTCTTTGAGAAATTCCCGCAGTGGGTTTAACTGAAAATTCTCCGCTAATTGCATCAATTTCTGAGCAAAAGGCATCAAAATATTATCCCGTTGTTTAATTTGATTTGCTTCATCTAGAATTGCATAGACATCGCCTTTTTTTGCCAACTGGTACAGATGACTCAACACTTCTAGTGATGGTGGGACGATCGCTTCAGTGCAAATCGCGTTTTCTGGTGTTTTTTCATACACCCACTCTAGTTGCAGATGTTTGCGAAGCAGTTCTAGCAAACTTTCCATTTGCACTGGTTTGGGTAAAAATGCATTTGCTCCAGCATTCAAACTGTTATACTGGTCAGTCTCAAACACACTCGCAGAAGAAGCAATAACAACTACATCTTTGCAGTGGGGCGACTGTTGCAGATATTTGATAAACTCCAAGCCATCCATCACAGGCATCAACAAATCGGTAATAATTAAATCTGGCTGCCATTGTGCCACCTTTTCTATACCTTCTTGACCGTTACTTGCCTCAGACATCTCAAAGCCAATCGGTGCCAGTAAATTAACAATTACAGAACGGTTTTCCCATTTATCATCTACAACTAGGATTTTCTGCTTCCTGCCTTGATATCCTACAATCGTGCCTTCCTGCACTACTCTTGAAGCTTCTGTCCAATCTAAAGCCTCTGGTAACTCCACCTCAAACCAGAAGGTGCTACCTTTATCTGGGTTAGTTTGTACCTGGATTTGACTACCCATAAGCGAGATAATCTTTGAACTAATTGCCAAACCTAAACCTGTACCTTCGGCTTGTTTTTTAGTATCTCCTACTTGCTCAAAGGGGAGGAAGATAGTTTCTAACTGTTGTTGTGTCATCCCCACTCCCGTATCTTCCACCTCGAACCGAATTTTGTCATTTGTCATTTGTCCTTTGTCCTTTGTCATTTGTCCTTTGTCATTTGTCATTTGTTCTTTATCCAATGACGAATGACCAATGACTAATGACGAATGACTAATGACACTTACCTTAAAAATTACTCCTCCAGAGTCTGTAAATTTGATTGCATTGGTAAGCAGATTAATTAAGACCTGACGCAGACGTTTTTCATCAGCGTGAACGCCTATAGGTAATTGAGAATCTGGTTGATAAATAAAAGAAATGTTCTTTTGTTCGGCGCGGATGTGGCAAATTTCCGCAACACCTTGGAGAAAAGAGGGAAAATGAAAATCAACTGGATGAAGTTCCATTTTCCGGGCTTCGATTTTGGAAAGATCCAAAACATCGTTAATCAACGTCAATAGATGGGAACCGCAATCTTGGATAATATCGACTTTCTTGCGTCCGCTTGCGGTTAAAGGTTCCGTGCGTTGAAGAATTTGTGCATAGCCGAGGATGCCGTTAAGCGGAGTTCTCAATTCATGGGTCATATTAGCAAGAAATTCGCTTTTAGCTTTGTTGGCGCTGTCCGCCGCGACGACAAATTCTTGTAGCTGCTGAGTGCGTTCTTCTACCCGTTGTTCTAACTCATCATTTGCCCGTTTCAATCTTGCTTGCGCCTTACGATTTTCGTTGATGATGGCACAAAGAACTAAGGTAGTTATGGCTACAACTCCAATAAAAGATTGCAGTAGCAACAACGACTGATTAACTGACCCTTGCTTGGCAAATATCCCAAAACCACGAGCAGTACCAAAAACTGCGATCGCTGATATAATCGTGACCAGTAAGGTTGATTCCCGCAGTCCGAAGCGAAATGCCGACCAAATCAAAAGGGGAATCATCATATATTCCAGAGAATAGCCTTGCCAAAAAGCTATACGACTGATACTAATTACCGATAATACCAACAGTATTAACTCAATAAATTTTGCTCGATCAAGTCTTGGCTGTTGCTCCTGTTTCTGAAACCATGCTAGTAGGGTTGGCGTGATAATGAGTATGCCGACAATCAGTGATATAAACCAACTCCGCCAGACTTCTCCATAGAGTGTCCAAGGGGTAATGCCACGTATGCATAGTGTAGTCAAAGCAAGGGTCGTACTGATTGCTGGACTTGGTATAAACAGTACTAAAAATTTGAAAACATCCCCAGACCGCTCTAGCAAATTGCGGTTTTTGATTAAGCGATGGATGAGTAAACTCGCCACTATTGGGTCAATGATATTGTAAACGCTAATAATGCTGCTTGCCAAAAAGTCATGACGGTAAAAAAGCACATATTTAGTAATTATGTCGCCGAGCAAAAGTCCAGGCCAAATACTAGGTCCCAGCAGTAGAAAACTAGCTAAAAAAAGACCTGCTGAAGGCCAAATTGCTGAAGCACCATTCTGGAAAGACAGCGATAGGGATACCTTGCAAAGACAAAAGTGAATAGCAGGAATCACCAATGCTGCTATGAGTACTTTCCGCTTTAAAATGTATTGAAATTTACACTTCATTAACACTTTATCACCAGAAAAAGCGGGTTATGTAGGATGTAGTAAATTTATAGTTCCCCAATTTGTATGAAAAGTTACGATTTAGGTAAATTTGGTATTATTAAAAAAATTAATTGTCGCTGATTGTTTAGTTATTTAAAACAACCAACAACAACTAACCCACAATAACACCTCTATTAACCCACAATTAGACTCCTATTTGGATCCGGGCAAAGACTCCCCCCGTAATTAAAAATAAAAAATTAAAAAAATAAATTATACCTAAATTTTTAATTTTTAATTCTTAATTTTTAATTACGAAGGTACTTTGCCCCTACTACTACGTCACGGCGGAAATAAAGCAACCATTCAAAACAGCCCAAAAGCCTGAAATAAAAGACTTTTGATTTTTAACTCTGTAGAGACGTGCCATGGCACGTCTCTACTTTTGATTTCCGCGAAGCGCTACTACTCCCCACTCCTTAACCAATAGGCAAATTCTGTAGCAAAGGTGTTGTTCAAGATGGCAGAGCGTATCTTTTGAGTAAAGCGAATGAGTTCAGTGATATTGTGAATACTCAATAAGGTATACGCTAAAATTTCTTGCGATCGCACTAAATGAGATATATAGGCACGACTAAAGTTTTGACAAGTATAGCAAGGACAATTTTCATCTAATGGCGTAAAATCTTCACGAAACTTAGCATTTTTTAAATTCCAGCGATCGCCTTGCACCATCGCCGTACCATGTCTAGCCCAGCGAGTAGGTATTACGCAGTCGAATAAATCGATACCGGAGGCGATCGCCATTACCATTTCTCGATAAGTACCCACGCCCATCAAATAACGCGGTTTGTGATGTGGGAGTAAAGGCGCTGTTTCTTGGACGATTTTATGAATTAGTTCTGGTTCTTCTCCGACACTCACGCCACCAATAGCGTACCCTGGTAGATCCAGCTTAGTTAAAGCAAAAGCCGCAGCGGATCGCAAATCTGAATATACACCACCCTGGACAATCCCAAATAACGCCTGTTGTTCAGGACGTTGATGCGCCTCCATACAGCGTAAAAGCCATCGATAAGTACGTTCTGTGGCTACTTCTACCTCTTGGCGACTAGCTGTAGCAGGTGGACATTCATCAAACGCCATGATGACATCAGCCCCCAAAGTATTCTGAATCTCGATGGACTTTTCTGGTGTTAACTTAATAATTTGTCCATCATGGGGCGAACGAAAAGTTACGCCTTCTTCAGTAACTTTACGCATTTCACTTAAACTAAAGACCTGAAACCCACCCGAATCAGTGAGAATCGGACCATTCCATCCCATAAACTTGTGCAATCCTCCACCACCAGCAACAATCGCTTCACCGGGTTGCAGGTGCAAATGATAAGTATTTGATAATACCATTTGTGCCCCAGTATCTTGGAGTTGGGCAGGGGTGAGAGTTTTGACATTTGCCAGCGTCCCCACCGGCATAAAACGTGGAGTTTCAACCGGCCCGTGAGGGGTAAAAAAGACGCCAGCCCTTGCCTTAGTCTGGTTACAGCAAGCAAGACATTGAAAAGAAAATTTTGCGCTCAAAACAATTGATATTGGTAAACTGGATTCAAAATAAATATAACTTGACCAAAATTTGTAGAGCTTATCCCAATTGTTTTTGGGAAAGCAACCACAGATGGACACAGATAGACACAGATGATTATCTATCTGTGTCCACCCCCCTCATTCCCCCCTCTTGAGGGACGCCAGTTGCAAGGGCGGGGGGAACCCCCGCACCGCACTGGCTCGGGAAGACAGAGGAAAAACTTTTATTTGGTGTCCATCTGTGGTAGATTCCAAAACCTGATTTTGCCTACCGTTTTAATTCACATGGCTGCGTAAATCTGTAATTAGTCGTAGACAAGCGTAGTAATGGTCTACATCAGGATAGGTAATTAAAATTAATAAATTTGATATTTTAATATTAGGCCAGGCTGTTATTAGCCTAGCTTTTGTCCAAAATATTGGGCTTGTGAACGACCCCGCCCATACTTAAAGTATGGACAACTTCACATGGAAAGTGGTAATATCTCGCCCCACTTCCCATCTGTCTGGGCAAAAAGCATAAACGGGGTATTCATGGGGGATTTTGAGATGAATTATCAGAAACTAGACGCCGCCCTTGCGATCGCACTAAATGAGGTTCAAGATCCAGAAGAACGTAGTTTGGTGGTCTTTATCCACACTGAAACAGTTGCAGATACATCTAACGCTACTGCTGTCTTGGAAAGTTTGGGTGTCAGTGGAATCCCTGAGATGAAAGATGTTTTCTCAGCTACGCTGTCGCCTAATGAAATTTCCAAGTTATCAGAACAGCCTTGGGTGCAGTATCTAAAGCTGTCGCAAAAACTGCGGTTGGTGGAAAAGCGGTTAGGTATGAAGAGAATGGGTGCTTCATAAATTTTAATAATAAATGATACACCCACTTTTCTTAGATAGCGATAAGCCGAAGGCTTAAGGGCTTCGCCCTATCGCGCTATGGCATTCATAGAGGGTAGTTAATGCAAACTTAACTAACTATAATCTCCGATCCCCCTTACCAGCTGCCGCAGACAATCATAAACTGTAGGTGAGAGTTGAAAGGCAGTCGGGAGAAAAGTTGTGAAAAAAGTTTTAGCAATCATTCTCGGTGGCGGTGCAGGTACTCGCCTTTACCCGCTAACCAAGTTACGTGCAAAACCAGCGGTGCCCCTAGCAGGTAAATATCGTTTAATCGATATCCCTGTCAGTAATTGTATAAATTCTGAAATATTCAAAATATACGTCCTGACACAATTCAACTCGGCTTCCCTGAATCGCCATATTGCCCGTACCTACAGCTTTGCTGGCTTTACTGAGGGATTTGTGGAAGTTCTAGCAGCACAGCAAACACCAGAAAATGCCAACTGGTTCCAAGGAACAGCTGATGCGGTTCGTCAGTACCTGTGGTTGTTTGAAGAATGGGATATAGATGAATATCTCATCCTTTCAGGTGATCACCTATATCGTATGGACTACCGCCACTTTATTGAACGCCACAGGGAAACCGGGGCTGATATTACCCTCTCGGTTATACCCATAGATGAGCGCCGCGCCTCGGATTTTGGCTTGATGAAAATTGATGATTCTGGTAGAATAATAGACTTTAGCGAAAAACCCAAAGGCGATGCTTTAAAACAAATGTGGGTTGATACTACTGTGCTTGGCTTGGAAAAAGAACAAGCACAACAACAGCCCTATATTGCCTCAATGGGAATTTATGTCTTTAAAAGAGATGTTTTGTTCAAGTTGTTGAAAGAGGCTTCACATCGGACTGATTTTGGCAAAGAAATTATTCCGGATTCTGCCAAAGACTACAATGTTCAAGCTTACTTATTTGACGATTACTGGGAAGACATTGGAACTATTGAGGCGTTTTATAATTCCAACTTGGCGCTAACAAAGCAACCTCGTCCGCCCTTTAGTTTCTACGATGAACAAGCACCAATTTACACCCGCGCTCGTTACTTACCTCCCAGCAAACTGTTAGATTGTCAGGTAACGCAATCGATTATTAGTGAAGGTAGCATTTTGAAAAATTGCCGGATTGAACATTCGGTTTTGGGAGTGCGATCGCGTATTGAAGCGGGTTGTATCATCCAAGATTCGCTGATAATGGGGGCAGACTTCTATCAAGGCTTTGCCGAACGTCAATCAGATTGCGATCGCCGTTCCGTACCTGTAGGTATCGGTGCTAATACAACTATTCGCCGTGCCATCATTGACAAAAATGCTCACATCGGATGTGACGTGCAAATTATAAACAAAGATAACGTCCAGGAAGCCGAGCGCGAAAGTCAAGGTTTCTACATCCGCAGTGGCATTGTTGTAGTGTTGAAAAATGCCATCATTCCAGATGGAACGATTATTTAAGTTAGGAGTTAGGAGTTAGGAGTTATGAGTAAAGATTTTAACTCTTCACTCTTAACTCTTAACTCCTCACTGATATTATTGATTGGTCTTCCTGGTAGCGGGAAGTCCACGTTGGCAACAAAATTGCTGGCAGATTGCTCCCAGAGGCATTTGGTTTCTACAGATGCCATCCGGGAGCAACTATTTGGTGATGAAGCTATTCAGGGGCCGTGGTTATTAATTTGGCGGGAAATAGAACGGCAATTTAAAGATGCTATTACCGCAGGTACTACAGTAATTTTCGATGCCACCAATACTCAGCGACGCCATCGCCGTGAAGTAATTTCCCTAGCTCGTGACACAGGTTTTACTGATATTACCGCAATTTGGGTAGATACCCCAGTTTGGCTGTGTTTGGCACGCAATAAAAGGCGGGAACGCCGAGTGCCAGAGGATGTCATTTTCCGTATGTATCGCCAGCTGCGTGATGCTCCTCCCAGCTTAGAAGAAGGTTTAGACTGCCTGATTCGTTTATCAAAACAGACACCCATGTGATTGGATCACACAAACACTGCGAAAACTACCCACCACTAACGTCCTCGACGTTTAATGGGGGCTTTGTCCCAGTTTTCGCCACTTTCCCCACTCCAGACGCAACAAAGGCGCGCGTCTCTACACTCCCTACTCCCTAGTCCCCAACGCCAGTCGCTACAACGGAGGAAACCTCCCGAAGTTCTGATCGCCGGAAGCCGGCGCTCAGACTTCTCTCCGCAACGCGCTGGCTCCTCCCCACTCCCAAAACATGCAAAGAGGTGCGGAAATTGCTCTTGTGCCGTAAGCAAGAACCGAACTTGATTTTATTTAGATTTTGTTAATTTAAAATCAGAGTTAATATGCTTGGAATTATACCAGGCATAAGTAGACAGTAAAAATTTTATAAATTTACAAAAAAACATAAAAGGAATTACTAGAGGAGGCTGGTAGATGGCTACAACTGACTTTAAAGACTATTATGCGATTTTGGGAGTTAGTAAAACTGCCAGTCCAGACGAAATTAAACAAGCCTTTCGTAAATTAGCCCGTAAATATCATCCCGATGTCAACCCTAACAATAAACAGGCGGAGGCACGCTTCAAGGAAATTAACGAAGCCTACGAAGTATTATCAGATCCAGACAAACGCAAAAAATACGACCAATTTGGTCAATATTGGAAACAGGTTGGCGAAGGCTTCCCCGGTGGCGGCGTTGGCGTCGATATGGGCGGCTTTGATTTCAGTCAATACGGCAGTTTTGATGAATTTATCAATGAGTTATTAGGGCGCTTTGGTGGTGGTGCGCCTCGCGGTGGTGGACGCCAAACTTATAATTATCGCACTTCCACAGGAGCTGGACCAGGTGGTTTTGGTGGTTTTGGTGGCTTTAATGATTATGGTTTTCAAGATGTCGCTGCGGGTACTGCCCAAGACAGTGAAGCTGCTATCTCCCTAACTTTTTCCGAAGCCTTTCATGGTGTACAAAAGCGCTTTAATCTGGGTAACGAAACTATAGATGTTCGTATTCCTCCTGGTGCGAAACCTGGTACTCGTCTGCGCGTACGCGGTAAAGGGCCTGTCAGTCCTTTTAACCAACAACGCGGTGATTTATACTTAAAGGTTGAACTTCAGCCTCATTCCTTCTTCCAGTTTGAGGGAGATAACCTGGTGTGCGAAGTACCGATCGCACCAGATGAGGCTGTCTTAGGAGCTTCGATTGAAGTACCTACACCCGATGGTAATGTTAATGTTAAACTTCCCGCTGGCGTGCGTTCCGGTCAAACCCTGCGTTTGCGCGGTAAAGGCTGGCCGCAACCAAAGAGTGGACGTGGTGATCAGTTGGTGAAGATTGCGATCGTCACTCCCAGAGATATTAGTTCGCAAGAGCGGGAGTATTATGAAAAAATCCGTAATATCCGTACCTCTAACCCCCGCAGTCATTTACAGAATATTAGACTGTGACGATTTTGGATTGTTCATAGTTAATGGTTCATGGTTCATAGTTCATGGTTAATAGTTAATGGTTCATGGCTATTAACCATTAACTATTAACTATTAACTATTAACTATTAACCATTAACGAATCTAATAATGTTTCCACGCTGGCATTATGATCCAAGAATGAGAATAAATGCCTGTAAAGGAGTTTACCTTCTTTATCTAACACGAATTGCGCTGGCAAAGGCGCTCCCAAGGCTTGCCCTACTTGATAAGCACGGAATATTCGGCAGGTAGGGTCACTCAGTAAGGGCATTTTTAAGCCTAAGTCTCTGACAACTATTTGGCTTTGCCGTTCGTCGGTACTAGTAATCATTAAAAGTTCTATTCCCCGATTTGTAAATTCCTCGTATTTTTCATTCAATTCTTTAATGTGAGGAAAGCAAAAGGGGCAATATTGTTTTTCTGTAAAAATTCTAGTAAAGGCTAATATTACTGGTTGTTTGCCTCTATAATCAGACAATTTTACTAAGCTGCCATTGGTTATATCTGGTAGTTGAAAATCTGGTGTTATCACTCCCAATGGTAGTTGGTTTGTGGCGGGAATGGGTAACAAATTGCTGAAAAAGCGTTCATTCAATAAGCCGTTAAAATCAGTTGATATTTGCATATTTATCCCTAATAATTCTCGCTTAATAAATATTTTAAAAATCATCACATGAAAAAACCACAGATAGACAATGTACATTTTTGTTCATCTGTGGTTCTTACTTAATCTCTCAACTTACTGCGTCCTTCCGCTGGAGAAAAAAAATTCCTAGTTAATATGTAAAGTCCGCTATGTTGGTTGTAACTAACTTTCAATATTAAACCGGAACTTTACTTAGAGACACAGATGACTGATAGTACAATAGTTGTCAGTTAAGAAAACCCTTAACTCCAACCAAGTCAGCGTTACATAAATTAAATAGGGTGGGCACTGCCCACCGACCATGCATGTAGGGCATAGCCCTGCCTACGATTTGGATATTATCTGGCAATGGCTGCAACGCCACAAAGTCTGTTAGAGTCTTCTATTGACTGCTGTTTAGACAGCTGAGAAGTAAACTTTGGACTTAACGGGGTCTGGAACCATGGTTTTGTCGCCTGGCTGCCAACCAGCAGGGCAAACTTCATCAGGGTGAGACTGCACGTACTGAATGGCTTGTAGTGTCCGCAGGGTTTCATCAACGTTGCGACCAAAAGCTAGGTTATTGATGGTAGCGTGTTGAATGACACCATCTTTGTCGATGATGAATAGACCACGCAAGGCAATGCCTGCTGCTGGGTCTAGGACGTTGTATGCGGCACTAATTTCTTTCTTAATGTCGGATACAAGCGGATAGTTGAGATCCCCGACACCCCCAGACTTGCGATCAGTTTGAATCCATGCTAAGTGAGAAAATTCGCTATCAACGGACACACCCAGGATTTCTGTGTTAACTTTTTTAAATTCTTCGTAGCGATCGCTAAAAGCTGTAATTTCAGTTGGACAAACAAAGGTAAAGTCTAGGGGATAGAAAAACAGGATGACATACTTACCGCGATAGTCGGAAAGTTTAACAGTCTTAAACTCCTGATCTACCACAGCGGTTGCTGTAAAGTCGGGAGCTGGTTGACCTACACGGAGGCATCCTTCGTTAGACATATACTAATTCTCCTTGAACTTAACATGCGTCTAGCTGCCCGCTTTCTACAGGTGTACAGGCTATATTTCCTGTCCACACCCTGACAGCTTAATTACGAACTGTTACGACTATATCATACTCATAACGATTTTGAGTAGCAAATGGTGGATTTAGATACGAGAGAATGGTTGCTCACAAATGGCTTGGGAAGTTTCGCCAGCGGCACGGTTTCGGATGTCCGCACTCGCATTTATCACGGGTGGTTGTTTGCCGCTACTAACCCGCCTTCTGGGCGCACTTTGCTGCTTTCGCATCTGGAAGCAAGCCTGGAACTACCAAAGCGGGTTTTAGCATTGGGGACAAATTTTTGGGGTGGGGGTCAGATAGATCCGACGGGTTACGAGTTGCTGCGCTGTTTTGATATTAATCCAGTTCCCAAATGGATTTGGGGAGAGGAAGACTGGCAGTTAAGCAGGCAGTTGGTGATGCCGCATGGTTGTGAAGGGAGTAGGGAATTGGGCATTGGGCAAGGGGCATCGGGCATCGGGCAAGGGGCATCGGGCATTGGGCAAGGGGCATCGGGCATTGGGCAAGGGGCAT
>JBHYDF010000108.1:0-27887 GCA_051861145.1 Nostocaceae cyanobacterium | reverse complement strand
ATTTGTCATTTGTCATTTGTCATTTGTCATTTGTCATTTGTCATTTGTCATTTGTCATTTGGCATTAGTCATTTGTCAGGTACAAGGGACAAATGACGGTTAATATAATGACGCCCACCTGACTTGAAAAAACCCCACCCCCTACCCCCTCCCCGCAAGCAAGGAGGGGGATTAAGAGAAATTTTTCATCCGTCCTAGTGTACGCAGTTCATGACGGCTACTTATCAGTAACTTAAGGTTGTAGTAAAATGCTCTTAAACTAATCTCAAGTCTTTCTAAAAGTGAAAGAGAAGACAGATAATTTTGAACCAGTTCTTTAGCTGACGCCTCAATTCCCCCAGTCCGCCAGTAAATGCTTAATCCTTTGGCAAAAGATTTATTAGTAAACTTGGTAAATTGTGGAAACTTAGCTCTCATCCAATTAGCCATGATGATAATTGCTCTAGCCATATATTGTTGCCTTCCATCCATAGCTGTATACGCATTGTTACCATGTATTCTTTGAATCGTTAGCTCCTGATCTAAGAAAAAACCTTTACTTAATGCTATTGCTGTAAATGTCAAGCAGCGGTCTGCTGAAGTTTTATGAATTTTATACACAGGTAGTGGAAAAATCTGCTCGATAAAAGAACTTGTAAAGCACAAACCAGAAGACGCAGGAGCAACAAACGCTGCTTTTCCTTTTTTGAGCATTGATAATCTAAAATCACACTTTTGTGATAAATTTTCTTGCTTTTGTGACTCCGCAATAGGTATATATGCATTGTCACGGTGTACTCGCTTCAGCACTGTATCTGTCTTGATGTTTGTTATTCTCAGGCTATGGAAACACCAATCAATATCCGGGTGTTCTCTAAATACGTTTACAACTTCTGCCACTTTTTCTGGTAGAGCAATATCATCGGCATCAAGCAAGCAGATAATATCCCCCTTAGTTGCTGCAAACCCTGCATTAAATGCTGAGGCTTGCCCACCGTTTTCCTTCAGTACTGGGATAATTTTATCTTTGTAATTAGTAATAATTTCAGGAGAGTTGTCGGTAGAACCGTCATCCACCACAATAACTTCAAGATGAGGATAAGTCTGATTTAAGGCGCTTTCTATCGCTTCACTGATGAAGCGCCCGTAGTTATAGTTGTTGATAATAATGCTGACTAAAGGGTTATAAAACATTTATTGCTTCCTTAATTAAAATTAAATAAATTTGATATATAAATTTCTTGTTAATTGAATAAAATTGGGCTAATTAATAGCTGCTTATCATTCAGTTACTCTTCCATTTCAACCAAGGTACAGCTACTTGAATAAAATCCATTATTTGCCGGAATATATTGGGGGCAATCAAGAAAATTGTTAGCGCATAGGTAACGGCACCGATTGTTATATAGACAGCTAACGAGGCTGGTAGATTCATGAAACTACTCAAAAAATGTTTGGCTCCTAAAATAGCAACTACCATTACCAATGTTCCGGCAATTGGGATACCATATTGACGCAGATAAGTAATTGCTTGAAGGGGAATTAATTTACGGACTAAATATATGTAAATTGGAAAAGTCAAGTAACCGCCAATAACGTAGGCTGACGCGACGGCTACAATTCCCCAGCGAGTTACCAGCGCAAAAGCAATGACATTGACCACAGCATTCAGACAGTTTACTCCTAATCTCCAAGACGGCTTGCCTTTAGCCATCATGACAGTTGAATTGAAGTAGGACATAGAGTGGAGAATACCGATGAATGCTAAGATTTGCATAACTGGAATACTCGGTTGCCACTTACTTCCAAACAAGACCTGTACTAATTCAGGTGCCAACATAGCCACGCCAACAAAGGTCGGGAAAGCAATGAGACTTGTTAGTTGTGTAACAGTGTAAAATGCACGTTGCAATCGTTCGGGTTCTGCTTGCAGCTTTGAGAAAGTGGGTAGCGCAACTTGGCTGGATACGGTTATTAGCAGCTGCGTCATCACCCATAGCACTCGGTAGGCAATGGTGTAATATCCCAGCGCTACAGGACCAAGGAAGTAACCAATTAAAAAATCATCGGCTCGACGGTTAAAAAAGTTGACGATGTTGAACCCCATCTGACTGATGCCGAAGGAGAACAACTCCCGGAAGTGCTTGACGGAAATATTAAATTTTGGTCGCCAGTCACTAGCTCCCCATAAAACCAAAGCTCCTACCACGGCACCAGTTAACTTTTGACCGACGAGACTCCAGACACCGAAGCCAGCAAGCGCCATGATTACACCGACCGTACCACCGCCTAAAGTCGCTCCTAGCGATCGCATTGCTACAAACTTGAAAGCAAGCTGGCGATGAAAGATTGCCTGCTGTACGCAACTGAAGGCATTAAATAAGAAGCTAAGTGATAACCATTGTAAGATTGGTGTCAGTTGTGGATGATTGAACAAATTAGCAACTGGTTCAGCAAAAGTAATGCTGAACGTAGTTAGCAATATGCCAACTGTGAGGTTTGCCCAGAAAGCAGTATCTAAATGTTCCGGATCTAGTTCTTGGCGTTGGATAATTGCCTGGGACAGTCCTTGGTCAAGAATAATCTCCATGAAAGCTATAAAAACGCTAGCTAGAGCAACTAAACCAAATCCTTCCGGGTTAAGCAGGCGAGCCAGTAGAGAAAAAACAACAAAGGAAATTGTCTGGCTACCCCAATGCTGGATAACAGACCAAAAAACACCTTTTACCGCCTTCTGTCGTATGTTCATTTTGTTAACTTAACAGTACCTCTTGAAAAGTTTGAGTCAATTTTTGCAGAGCAATGAAGCGGTCATTGTTAGACAGAAAGCGTTCACGTTTATCCAAAGACCGTTTCAGAGGATCAGAAATCATCGTGGCAGAGGGAGTGTTGTTAACATCAACAATGTACAATTGCTGATCATTTCTGTCTCTGAGTACATCTAACTCACCATAGTCCAGTCCCATCTTTTGACAGAAACATAAGATTTTGCAAATCTCGTCCTCAGAAAAAACGTCGTGAACCTGGGCTAGCTGAGACGAAATCAGATGAGTAGAAGAGGTACCAAAGCGGTATTCGAGCGGGAGTTTTTTCAAATATACACAGGGAATCACATGCTTAAATATCGGCACTCTAAAGTGGAGTACCGTACCACTTTCCACTTCATTGTCAATGAGCTTGTTATAAACAACACCCGGCTCTATTGTGTCGATAGGACAAGAAATTATCTTGCCATCATGCTGACCGTTTAAATCGGATTTCATAACGCATTTGCCATTGTATTTCAGCGGATCTATGGCGATGCTATAACCGAAAACACTGTGAAACACTTTGTCAACATATGACTTGCTAATGTTTTCACAGTTGATGTTTACGACGTTAATATTTTGGGCTGACAAGCGAGACAATACGCCGTCCATTGGGGAAAATGTTGCGTCTTTCCACTTGATGCAAATATCAAAAGTTTCTTCTGGGTTATTGGTGACTTTATAACCGAGAAAAAGGCAAATATGATAGATTGTGAAACTTAAGGAAGGAAGTTCGGGGTAAAATAGGATTGTTTTTCTATTTTTAATTAACTTTTTGGTTGTTGTTACCTGATTTTGTAAGAGGTTCAATGGCTGACGATTCACCACTGTAGAAACATTGCAATGGTATATCCTGTATAAATGAAGAATTGGAAAAGGCAGATTTTCTCGCAGTAATTTGGCGATAGCGAAGCGCTGCTGCCTCCGGCAGATCGCCGGGAGTGAGTTGAAGCTGAACAGACGCATTAGCGCGAAGACCGCCATTATGTATTTACCCTGCATCCGCTGCTTGAGGTCTTCCTTGGTGAAATATTCCGGCCAGTGGCTCTCGCTGGTGTCGGGCGTTACATCCTTCAACTCCTTTAGCCATGCATCGTCCGATTCGTAGCCGTATTCGATCAGATCCTGCGCGATCGCTCCATGCTTTTGCAACTGACCCGCTACACGGGGAAGATGTTTACGCCAATTACCTACACTTGCAGGAGTGACGGGCCGGACGCCGTGCAGCGCGTCCAAAGAGTCCTTCGAGGGCTGTGCCAACTTGTGATAGCGACTGAATCGGGTACACTTCTTGAGAAACCACATCCGCTGCATCAGGTACGCCTGTACCTCATCAGGCTGCGTTACAAGCTCCTCGTAGCGAACGGTGATGAATCGCGGATGCTTTTGGAGCTTGCGTCCATAAGGTGTATAGGTCTTCCAGTAGCGGAGGCTTGCCCAATACCGCTCCGGGTCTTTCCCATGCTTGCTGGTAATCATGTCACGCGGATCTCGCAGCATATAGATCACATACAGATTCGGCATGACGCGCAGCATCGGTCCGACAACGAGAATGTCACGGGGACGCTTTGTTAGAAAAATATTGGCATCGCGACTTGGCTGAGCATAGATACTGTCTTCATGCTCGTTATACAGGTCAATCTCAAAGCAGGCGTTCATCATTTCAGCCATGAGCGTTGTCCCCGTGCGCGGTCCACATCCGACAATATGTATCCGTTGCATATCGACCCTCCAAATTAAAGGCTATTGTTGGTTAACAATGAGCATTAAGGCGCTCTCATTCAGCAAGAAAATGCTGTACGCTGGTGCTTTCTACAGAACCAATGGAGCGACTTTAGTTGACGAGAGAGAAAAGCGATCGCGATCGCCTTCTCGATTATTAGTGGTGAAGCCTGAGTTCCTTGGCTGTGAATCAATGAACCTCCTAAGCTCTTTTGCCATGATTAAGAGCGGGTCTACTACACGCAAATATTGGTCATCATGCTGGATGAGATGCTTTGTTAGCAAGTGAATTTCGGTACACCCTGCAATGAAAGAATTTACTTCATATTTTTTGAGTAATCTATCAAGAAAAGGAATTGCGGATTCCTTAATACCTTCCCTTTTTATTTGATAAATAAAGTTATGAATTTTATTTTGTTCCTCGTGAGGAAGTATTATATATTCTTCCGCCAAACTCCACAAACTATGTTGCTGAAAAATACCTGCTTTCAGCGTTCCGGTAGTACATAATAAAAGATGGTTCTCTTTAGTCTTTAAGACTTCTTCTAGAATTAAATCTACCAAAGATATTACCTTGTCTCTCAAGAATAGCGGAACCATTGGTAAAAAATGATGTATGGTTATGCATGGTATAACTATCTTATTAACACCAAGAAAGTAAAGCCTTTCTAGGGCTTCTATGAAGCAACTTATTAACACCTCATCTGAGCCACTGACGAGCGCTTCTGTGCGATCGGGAATTGTTGGATCTGAGTAGAGGAAACATGCAGGCATTTCTTGTTCTGTGTCTGCAACATTAAACTCATAAAGTGTTTTCAGAAACTCCGCAGATGCGAGTGGTCCCATTCCCCCTAATATTCCTAAAATTTTTTTCATACATTCCTCTATTTTTGTCAATTCTTGTTAAGAACGGTCAGCATAATTTCTAGTGTTAGATATAGGCTGTTGGCGAACAGTGGAATCTTCCTGGGTAGAATATCCCTTGGTAAAGTGAAAGTAGCTGTCAGGTTCGTTTTCTAAAATCAAACCGTTGACAACCAAACCTAGAACTTTTTGATTAGAACGCTCCAACAACTCACGAGAAGCTTCAGCGTTGGTAGAATTGAGTACCCCTGGTTGCGCTACGAACAAAACACCATCGCTCATTTGACCCAAAGTAAGAGCATCAGCTGCATGTATAAGAGGAGGCGTATCGATAATTACAAAATCGTAGTTTTCGGAAAAATATTCAATTAATGAAGCCATCCGCTTAGAGTCTAAAAGAGCCATTGGGTTAGGAGGTATTACTCCTGCGGTCAAAATATCCAGGTTAGCCATCACTTCACCCGCTACAGTTGCCTCAAATTCAGCCTGACCAACCAAGACATTACTTAAACCCGCCACATTGTTTAATCTCCAGATGTGGTGCTGCATTGGATGACGCATATCCGCATCTACAAGCAAAACTCTGCGTCCTAGTTCAGCAGTAGCGGCGGCTAAATTAGCAGAGATTGTAGACTTGCCCTCTTTAGGAATAGAACTTGTGACTACAATCACTTTGGGTACTTTATCTGAACTGGTAAATTTCAGATTAGCTTGAAGCATTCGGTATGCTTCGCTCAGAGGTAAGCGGGGAGTATCTCTAATAGGAACCTCTGGGATTGTCCATTCTTGCTCCTTACGATTCCGGGTAACTTTTTTCCCAAAGTAAGGAATACTTCCTAGCAGAGTGTACCCAAATTGTTCTTTTACTTCTTTAAGTGTCTTAATGGATGCGTCTCTAATTTCTAAAATGACGACCACAGCTGTAGCCAAACAGATACCTAGCAAAACACCCAAAACTACAGTCACAATTTTTTCACGAATTGAAGCATCTTCGGGAACTAAAGCGTTTTCAATAATGCTGGCGTTACCCACATTTTGGTTTTCTGCAACCCGTATTTCTTGTAGCTTTTTCAAAAGAGTTTGATAAGTAGATTGAGCAGCTTCAAGTTTCCTTTGTAGCTCTCGCTGTTCTTTTTCTAATTTAGGTAAATTACTAACCCGTCGTTTATAGATAAATCGAGCATTATATAATTCATGCAAGCGACCAGTTAAGCTTAAACGTTCTATTTCTGATTTGACAAAATCATCAATCAGTTTTTGTTTGCTTTCTCCAATCTGCAAATAATTATTTGGTAGTTGTTTTTCCTCTTTTAGCCTTTCTTCTATGCGGTTTTGTAGTAAGGCTTTTACAGCAGTTCTATTTTCTCCAAGCGTTTGTTCTATGCGTTCTTGTAGTAAGGCTTTGAGAGTAGCTCTCTTTTCCTTCAAATCAATAATTGTGGGACTTTCATCCAGGAAACGGTTTTGCTGAACTGCTAACTGACTTTCTACCTGTTGAAATTCTTCCAGCAGTTTTTGTACCCCTGGAGACTGGTTGAGGGTATTTATAGCTATAGCTTGCTGTGAAGTCATACCCACTTTTCGCTCAAGGCTTGCAGACTGAGTAGAGGCATCCGCGAGGTCAGCTTGAGTCTGGTTAATTTGGCTATCTATATCTTTAATAATCTCTACTGCCGATTTGGCTTCCTCGTCCAAAGCTACAACCTGGTTTTTTTCCTTAAATTGGCGCAGTGCTGCTTCTGCTTGACTAACGCTGGCTTCAGCTGTAGGCAATTGCTGGGCAATAAACTTACCCGCCGCAACAGCTTCAGCTCGATTATTAAGCACATTTCTTTCTACATAAAGGCTCATCAATTTATTGACCACTGCCGCAGCTTCCTGTGGGTTGCTGCTTTTATAGGAAACTTCCAGTATATTTGTTGTGCCTATATTTTTGACATCGAGTTGTTTTTTTATTAATGTCTGAGCTTTGGGAGGAATACCGTTTTCATTTTTTAAATTCAGTGCAGTTATAGTCTGTTCTACAAGTGGGATGGAATGAATAATTTCTACTTCTGTATTCAAAGGGTTTCCCTTATCAGCTAAGGGGCGATCCACTTCTCCTAATTCTTCACCTACCCCTGTTAGAGAAGGGGTACGATTTATCTTTAATAAAATCTTTCCTTGTGCTTCATATTCAGGTTTGTGCATAAACGCCATTACAACTGAAACCGCAGTAACAGGTCCAAAGACAGCTAAAGCAGCAAGCCAACGGCGTTTTAGGCTCAACCAGTACTTTTGTAAATCTATATCTATGTATTCTGTTGATTTCATGAAATTCTGATCAAAAAAAATACAGTATAGAAGAAATTGGAGGTTGGTTAATTACCTTTAGTAAGCACCTATTTTTTCCAGAACAACCCTCACAGTTTTCAACAAAATTTTCAAATCTAACCAGAGCGACCAATTTTCAATGTAAGTGATATCTAGTTTTACAGCATCTTCAAAGTTATCGATATTAGAGCGACCGGAAACCTGCCACAATCCAGTGATACCGGGAAGAATTTCTTGTCGGATAAAGTGCTTTGTCTTGAATTTTTCTACATCTCTTGTTGGTAGAGGACGGGGACCAACAAGGCTCATTTCTCCTAGAAAAACATTAAAAAGTTGCGGTAATTCGTCCAGGCTGTAACGGCGCAAAAATTTGCCAACTCGCGTGATGCGCGGGTCGTTCTTCATTTTGAACAGGACACCATCCTTAATTTCATTCTTTGCTTCTAGGGTTGCCTGCATTTTTTCTGCATTGGCAACCATTGTGCGAAATTTCCAAATCTTAAACTTCTGACCTTTCAGACCAATTCTGTCTTGCCTAAAGAAGACTGACCCTGGAGAATCTAACTTAATTAATAGAGCAATTACTAAATAGACCGGAGACAACAAAAATAGTAAAATAATTGAACTGCAAAGGTCAAAACACCGCTTTACCCAAAAATCACTGCCTGTGATAATTGCTGGTGAAATTGTCATACAGGGAACTTCACCAATCATCCAGAATATAGACTTCGGGTGACGAAATTCACTTTTTGTTGGCAGTATTCGCAGGGTAATACCAGCAGTATGAAAATTCCAGCAAACATATAAACGATTTTTGATAGCATTCCAAGAAACAAAAGCTTCTACTATTCCCTGCTCTTGAAGATATTCAAAGGTTGCCTCTCGGTTACATAGATCCAAGCAATTAGAGTCAGCTATCCCTTCTACGGTGTAACTATTTTCTTGTTCTATTATTCTAATGTGATTCTCTTGCTCTTCCATATCAGTTATCAAAAAGATAGGATGACGAATGACTCCTTTCTTCCGCAGCAGTTTGGTTGCGACATCAAATATATAGCGAACTGTACATATGAAGATAACAGACAACAACCAAAAACTTAGAAAATGTGAGCGAGATAAATACTGATTTGGTTCGTAAAGAAAAGCGATGAGCAAGAGGAATACTTGTGATAGAGAAACTGCTTTAAACAAACCAAGATAATTGCGGCGATCAACCCCTGCCTTGTATAGTCCTGTAGTGGAAATAATGCCTATTTCCAAAGCAAGAGTTAGTATAAGAGAAGATGTTGTTTGTGCCGAAAATGAGTGAAATTGAGTACCAAAAAATTCAGCTAGTTTCCATGCTAAAATGAGAGCGATTACATCTAAAAATATAAGTATTACAACTCGAAGTAATCTTATATATAATCCTCTTTGTATGCTTATTCCTTTAGCTGCTCTTAAGTCTAGTTTAGAACTTGCAAAAGATATATCTCTTGTCGAACCAATGGGATACTGTTCCACACATCTTGTACCAACTATACTCATAGGCTTTTACCCGATTTTCGCAGGATTTGAACTTATTTAATCTGGTTATAGCCCTATAGACTCCGCTATGTGACTAAACCACAAGTACTTTAGACCTCCTGCCGTAGTTATTGACCAGTCTGTTGACAATTGAATCGGTAAATGCACTATGTATAGCTTTTTATAAATTCATAGTGTTATATGTCATTCTGAGGTGAACATTCAGAATGACATTGATATTGTTATGGATTTGTGCAATCTTGTACTAAGAATAAAGCATCAAAAGTGATAAAGTAGTGACAAAAGACGAAAGCTCGTCATTTATAGCACTTTTCGGAAAGCGTGAGGTACATGGGTAGGGAACAATATTCCCTACGACAGGCTGCACCTCACTCGAATGAAAACGGCTATAATTGAAAACTTCTTTGCCAAACTCAAGCAGTACCGGGCGATTGCAACCCGGTTTGATAAACGGGCAACCAACTTTATCTATGCATTAGTCGGATCTTTCTTAACACGCGTCTGCAATCAAACTTAATACTGTAAACTGATGTATAGTAAGGCTTTTGAAGAATTGATACTCTTGAATATTAGATCGTTCCACCAACACAATGGTGAAAGTAGATATCCAATGACTAAAAAAAATCGGCGTTGCATAAATGCGGGATGAATTGGTGGTTGAAACCATTGAAAATTCGTTCCAAATTGGGTGAAATCATCCCATGATTCAGCAACGCCATTTTTGGCATCAAAATCAGGAGAGATAAGGATAAGTTCCAAAAGTGACGTACTCCTACACTGATACTTCGTATGAGCGTGTAGGCTTCCTAGGAGATGGTAGTACTCTTTCTATGACAGACCACTGAGACACTACCATCTTTTCGGCGTTTTATAGTTGGGAAGACGCCCAGCCCAACTCTCTTGATGTTTATTGCTGCGTTTACGTCTCTATCTTCTATATATCCGCAACTATTGCATTGATGCAATCGAACTTCCAAGTCTTTAGGCACATATGCATCACAACAAGAGCAAATCTGGCTAGTATTTTTCGGATTTACTTTGACGACTGACACACCAGCATTTGCGGCTTTGTATGCCAAAATGTCAACGAATTGACCCCAGCCATTATCTAGAATTCCCACAGTCAAACCTGATTTAGCACTTTGACCATTAGGTAAATATTTACCATCTTCATCAAGTTTCGCCTTATTTCTTTTTGTTAATCCTTTTGTATTTAAATTTTCTACAAAAATGTGTTTAACATCTTTAGATAATAAGCGGTTAGCGGATTCATTATGAAATTGTTTTCTTTGTCGTGCAATCTTCTGGTGAATCCGTGACTCTATGACTGCTAGTTTTCTTCTAGAACGAGAACCTTTACGACGTTTATCTTTACGACGTTGTACTTTTGTGAGTTGGTTTTGTGCTGTTCTGAAATGTTTTCTCGGATGTTCAATATCACCATCAGAACTAGCCCACATAACCAATACACCCATATCAACACCAATAGAATTTTCTTCTGTTGGTTTATTATCGGGCGTTATTGAATCAGGAACACTTTTATCTTCCAGTGATAAAGTTACATAAATCCATCAGCCTTTTTAGAAACAATAGCCGTTTTGATTTCAAACCCATCGGGGATAGGGCGATGAAGAATTATCTTGACCCAACCTATCTTTGATAAATAAAGTCTGTTCCCTTGTAAATCCTTATTCTTAATTTGAGTATAAGTAAAAGAACGATAACGACTTTTACCTTTAAATCTAGGTTTTCCACTTCTATTACCATTACAATCACCCTTGATATAACGTTGCATAGCCAAGTCAACACGTTTAACCATGTCTTGTAAAACTTGACTATGAATTTTGCCATACCAAGGACGTTCTTTTCTAAGAATTGTAAGGTTACGTTTTTGGTCGTAGTAATCTGGATAGTCTTTTAATTCAGGTAAATGACAAACAAGTGGGCACGCATTTATAGGACAACGATTTTGTTCGTACCAATCAAATTTTCCTTGCAACAAATAATTATATTGCAATCGCAACATATCCAACCATTTATTAATAGTTAGCTTTTGTTCTGTAGTTGGCAGAATTCGATATTGGTAAGCTAGTCGCACTTGTTTATCACCTCCTTTGTTATAATCATAATAGCGGATGTAACGACAAAATAACGACAAATGAAGAAAAAATATTTCAATTTACGATTATCAGAACGCAGGTTGAATAAATTACGGACTTACGCAGTCAATAAGGACAAAACAATGACACAAATAATTGAAGAATTCATCGACTCGCTACCCCACACAGAGATTGCTAAAAACTCAACTGCCCTTCAGTCTCTCGATTCTATGAATCGAATAAACTGAAGGGCGTTTCGTATAACCGCCGTTATTCATCCCACACTGATTTTTCAAATTCAGTGTGGGATGAATAACGGTTTAAGCTAAAAATAAAAGGGGAACGAGAGTATCTCTGCATAGCACTTCATGACAGACTCTCTAGCTTTACGCCAAATAGGGGTGATGATTGAGTTGGATGAGAAGCGATCGCGGATGCGGAAGTTTAGAAGGGCTGGTGTATTTGGTTGGACAACACTAAATCACATTGAAACATGCGTTCTTCTTGCAGCCAGGCGACAAGTTTTCAACATTTTTCAAATTATTGTGCAGTCGGTTCCATTGTTTAACATCTCTACTAAATCAGCATCTGACCATTTTTTGAATTTTGAATTGTTTTGACAGAATAAGTTGCACATGGCGTTAACTGGAATGGCACGCTTGTTAAGCCCAAAGTCTTGTGTTGCCTCGTTAAGCGCCTCCAGGCTGGGAATGTATTTCGAGAGGCTTTGCCTCTCGTCAAGCCTCGGTCGGCGGAGCCTCCGGTGGATTGGTTCCCAGCCTCCAGGCGCTTAACCAGTCAGGGCAAGGGCTGTGTCTTAACTTAGTGCCATTCGCGTTAACTGATATCTTGCACCAGTTGCAATAAGCCGTGAAATAAATTTCCGGCTATGTAGAGACGCGAAATTTCGCGTCTGGGACAAACCCATTAAAATGGGTT
Organism: Nostocaceae cyanobacterium; assembly: GCA_051861145.1. Taxonomy (GTDB): domain Bacteria; phylum Cyanobacteriota; class Cyanobacteriia; order Cyanobacteriales; family Nostocaceae; genus JBHYDF01. The sequence continues at coordinate 15,637 of JBHYDF010000108.1, read as the reverse complement.
AAAACTCTTCTTGCCGAGTCGGTTTTTAACCTATGTAGAGACGTGCCATGGCACGTCTGGTCACAGCCCGAAATTTATTTCCGGGCTAATTTTAGGCTTGTTGAGATTGGTGAGTAAGCGCGCTCTCCGGAGGGTTTCCCGACCCAGGCGACTGGACCAGACCAGTCAGTCATCGGCGGGTTTCCCGCGCCCTGGGAACTGGCGAACCCGAAGGGCTCTCCCCTTGGGTGCAAGATGTCAGGTTAAGCGATTCGAGAATATTCAAGCAGGTCATAAGGGGCGCCACGCAAAACGGACTCGGTTTGTTGCCCCCGCAAGCGCTGATTCAACACAGTTTCCAAAAAACCTTGAATAACGCCTAAAGTATAGCTACACTTTCTGTTGGAGCCTTGAGATTCTCCGGCAGAACAAAAAGTTTCTTTAGTGTAGACTTTGTAGACGTCTTTATTGAGTTCTATCTTGTCAATTATGCACAGACGAGTTCCTTGTTTTCCTAAAACCTGATTCATCAAATCTGTGATTTCTGCAAGAGATAAGGCTGCACCCTTGTTTACTAAATTTAGCTGTTGAGCTAAATTTTTACCTAGTTTGCGGCCCGAGGCATTGAGTGCAATTTCAGTAGTTTTTTCACCGAGGGCTTCTTCAAAACCTGTAAGTATTGCTTTGAGAAAGACAATGCTACTGAAATCTCCAAGTTCTGAGCGCAAAGTAACATTTGTAGTCGTTGACACCATGTTAATACCCGAACCTTTGTATGTGAGCGTGAAAAACTACGTATTATTCTGGATTTGAAATTTGGAATTGGAATCTAAAATCTAAGTGCCGAGTTAAATTTGTCTGTGAAGTTGGAAGCATTGATGTAAAACCGGCAATGCAAATATCAGTGTCGGGACTATTTTGAATCGAAGCATCAAGCTAACAAGGGTGCAATCCGAGAAACAGCGCGTTTAATTTGCAAAAATAATAAGCCTTGCTTAACTTCGGCGCTAGTGAGTACCAATAAAACTGCATCAGCACCACAACGAACCAATACGGCATAGCCTTTTTCACCCTCTACGACAATACGCTCTACACTACCACGAGCTAGTTCACAACCAATGCGTTCGCTCAGTGATAGCATGGATGCAGACATGGCGTTGGTGCGTTCTTCATCTATACCAGCTGGTAGGATAGAAGCTAAAGCTAAGCCATCAGGGCTTGCCAGAGTTGCACCTTGAACATCAGCGCTGCCTAAAACGAAGTTTTGCAGCTCATCAATTAGCATGGAAACGTTAATCATAACTCTTTGCGAAAAAAATGTCAGTGAAGGTGTTTGAGTGTTTTCCTTGACGTTTTTTCTCAATAATCTGATTGAAATGACCAAGCCCCTTCGGGGCGGGAACTCTTAACTCTTAACGGGGAACAGAGAAACAATTAGCCCCGAAAAACAAGGGTTGGCAAGCAAGCTGAATTTATTCATGAAAAGAAATAAAAACATTATCTACTACCAGCACTTGCAAACCGTTTAAGATTTGTAAGTTATTCATACACGAAAAAAGTTTTTGTTGAATCAAAGAGTTTGTTTATATAGGCATATGAAAATATTATGATTAAAAAGTGACAAACTTGGAACAATTCAATGAGAAAATCATAAAGTTTTCACAAAAAAAATAAAGTTTCTAATTGTCAATTGTTTTGATTTTTTTTGGGGGAGATAACGTCATTCTGTTAACGCCTCCGGCGTATCGCCCCATACAAAGCCCGCAGCCGGTGAATTGAAACAGACTTAAATCCTTCGAGAACAGGTACTAGCCCTGTATCTCCAAACAAAGCTTGTACCCGTCGATTAACCCGAGAGTTAAACGCTTCAACTAAGAAGTGTGTATCATCAAGTCCTGCTAGAGCTTGCACCTGCCGTATAGCCCGATATCGCTCAATCACGGGGTATCGCCTTTTCTAAAGTACCCCGGCTAATTTTAGAAACACTGACGGTAGAAGAGTATTTGGATGGATTAGCAGCAGGTATTGACATTTTGGAATTAAAGCGCTTAGAAGCAAGGGGAATTCCCACAAACCTGGCTCTAGAAGTTATGGCGATCGCACCAAAGGTAATTGATGGCACGGCTACCCCGGAAGAAATAACAAGTTGAATAGTTTTTTACAGAGATTTTCGCATGAAAATAAATACATTGATACTACTGGGCTTCTTAGCGCTAGTAACAAACGGATGTTACGGCATAAGAGCGGCTTTGACCTCGTTGCTCAATCCTCTGCCACGCAATGTATTTCTTGAAAGGACTATGCCCCGTTCCCAACAAGATTTTGTGTCGTTGCTGTTGGGAATCAATTTCAGACAAATCTGAGGCAATAAGCTTGTCAATTAATTCTATAACACCATCACCGCGACTACCATTAGTGACAAGATCCACCCGTTCTTTCACCATCGGTAAAGCATTAGCAACCGCAACCGAACACTCGCACAAACTGAGGAAAGCGTGGTCATTTTCCGCATCACCAACACCGACAACATTATGCGGCGATAACTTCAACTCATTCAACGCCGCCATTAGTCCAGTTGCTTTATTAATACCACTTGGCAGCACCATTACCGCACCTTTATTAAAGATAACTTGCAACTCCAATCCCAACTCGCGGATAACTTCTAGGACTGTCGTTTCATTGGGATGCCAAGTAGCAACAATCACCTTACCTACTGAGAAAGGCTCTACATGACGTTCTTGTAAAGCTTTGATAAACTCTACGGGTGGTTGAGAAGCTAATGTTTTCTCCTGACGTGAAGCAGGGAAGTACAGCAAAGCACCATTTTCCGCCACAATACAATCAAACCAATCGAGTTGCGGAAATGACTGTTGCAAATCATCTAATTGTCTACCTGTAACCAAAATTAATTTTCTGCCAGACTTTCGCAAGCCTTCTAGCGCAGCTAAAGTCTTATCATTAACATGACCATCTTTGGCAACGGTTCCATCGTAATCAGTAGCTAATGCAAAATAGCGCATGAATATGTTAGTCCTTTGCTGCTTTCACTGGATCGCTCCTTTATAGAATTGCTAGAGATAGCAGCTTTGGTTATCCAGCTTGAGAGATAAAAATTTTGTTCACAAGACGGATCTAAGGGAGTGGGGACAACGCTTCGCTCAATTAAAAATTAAAAATTTATTCAATCAAATTTTTAATTTTTAATTTTTAATTTTTAATTCTGAAGGTGGGCATTGGGCATCGGGCATCGGGCATCGGGGAGCCAGCGCCGTGCGGGGGTTTCCCCCGTTGAGGCGACTGGCGTCATCGGGCATTGGTAAAGACTAATGACTAATGACTAATGACTAATGACTAATGACCAATGACTAACAACAAGAGATACGATAATAAAGATGCGAAAATCTTTACCCAGTAGTCATTTTAGACCTGTGCAAAGTCACTCCAACTCTGAATTTAACCCTAATCTCACAAAGTATCGCGATCGCGGTTTGCAAAGAATACTCGAACGCTTAATTACAACTATGGAGCGAGATGAGTTAGTCACGCAAACAACTAACCGCCTACGAGAGTCACTTCAAGTTGATCGTGTAGTTTTATATTATTTTTATAATCAATGGCAAGGACAGGTAACTTTTGAATCTTTGAGTTCTGAGGAATTCTCTATTTTGGGTTCAACTGGCCCTGATGAATGTTTTAACGGCGAGTACGCTGCTATGTATTTAGCCGGTCGTACACGTGCTATCACTGATATAGAAATAGAACCGATTCATGATTGTCACCGAGATTTTCTCCGTAATTTGCAGGTTCGCGCTAACTTGGTTGTACCAGTATTGACCCCTAAAGGATTATGGGGACTGCTAATAGCGCATCATTGTCAAGCGCCTCACTCCTGGTCGCCATTGGATATTGAACTGATGCAAACAGAGGCGCAAATTCTCGCAACAGCACCTTGCATTCAAGAAAGTTAGTCATTAGTCATTAGTCATTAGTCATTAGTCATTGGATTTTTGCCGATGCACTTCGGCCCAATGCCCAATTCCCAATTCCCAATTCCCAATGCCATGCCCTACTTATCATCAGCTAGCGCTATCCATTCTCTTGTGTCGGAATATACTAAAAGTCCAATCTTATGGATAGATACAGAAATTGCTGACTTTAAAAGTCGCAGTCCTAGACTATCACTGATTCAGGTATCCGATGATCCTGAAGATATGAGTGGCGATCGCATTCATCTTTTAGATGTCCTGGAGTTACCCGAAGTCGTTGCAGACTTTATTGACAAAATAATGTTAAATCCAACTATTGAAAAAGTATTTCATAACGCTAGCTATGATTTGAAATTTTTAGGTAATAAAAAAGCCAAAAACGTTACTTGTACCTTGGAAATGGCGAAGAAAATTCCTTACTACATTTTGCCATTACCCAACTATCAACTTAAAACTCTTGCTACATACCTTTGCAATTTTAGATATGTAGATAAACACGAACAAACTAGTAATTGGGGACAAAGACCACTTACAGAAGAACAAATAGACTATGCTTACCTCGACTGCATTTATCTTGCTCAAGTACATAAGCGTTTGGTAGAATTAAATCAACAAATTAACCCGGAACCCGTAACTGAAGATTTAACAGCACTCGCAGCAAGATACCAGGAAATCGAACAAAACTGGAAACTGTTAAACTCAGAATTTGAGCATCTACAAGAGCGAATTAAAAAAGCCATGCAAGCTCAAAATGTATCTGAAACTTCAAATTTCAAGCTAACCAGTTACGAGCGAACAACAGTAAAAGTGAATTTTGCCGAATTAGCCAGGCTCATGCAAACTCAAAGTATTAATTTAGATTTTCCCATCACGCTAACTCAAAAACTTAAAAAAGATTTAGGAGAAAATCTGGAACAATTATCTGTAGATTTAGAAAAAACTACTGCTTGGCGACTAGCTACCACAAATCAAGAAACTGAGGTAGAAAATGAATAAAATAATCTGTATAAATAATATCAGAATATCTGTTCAGATAAAAATTTCACAATTAATTCCTTCTTCCTTATTTATTCCTTCTTGCTTATGAAACTGCGGTTATTGAAGCAAAAATTGACAGGGGTAGGGAAAACCTTTGGCATAGCTGCGCTTACCGCAATTGTTGCCACAGCAATCGTTTCTTGTACTAATAGAAATGATGTATTAGTGGTAACGGAAATTGGAGTCAGTCCTCCCAGACGTCCAGTATCAAAACCAACAAGCGCTCAGGATTTTTACGTTCAAGGTCAGTATAGGCATATTCAAGGAGATTCAAAAGGCGCGATCGCCGCTTTTTCTCAAGCAATAAAACTTAATCCCAAATATGCCGCAGCTTACAATAGTCGGGGACTTGTTCACTTTGATATGGGACAAAAGCAACAGGCAATAGCAGATTATAATCAGGCTATTAGCCTCAATCCCAATGATGCTCAAGCCTACAATAATCGGGGAAACGCTCGCGCCGACTTGGGAGACAAACAGGGAGCAATAACAGATTACAGTGAAGCTATTCGCCTTACTCCCAACTATGCCGAAGCGTATAATAACCGGGGTAACGCTCGCGCTGCTATCGGAGATAGAAACGGAGCGATCGCCGATTATGACCAAGCTATTCGCCTCAATCCCAAGTATGCTGTAGCTTACAATAACCGAGGAAACGCCCGCGCCGCTTTAGGAGATAGACAGGGTGCAATAGCCGATTTCGACCAAGCCATTCGCCTTGCTCCTAACTTTGCCGCAGCCTACAATAATCGGGGAAATACTCGCGCCGCCTTGGGAGATAAACAAGGAGCAGTTACTGATTTACAAAGAGCCGCAAGTATTTTTCAGAAACAAAATAATAATCGATTACATCAGCAAGTGATGCAGAATATCAAAGAAATTCAGAGTTAGTCATTGGTCATTAGTCAGTAGTCAATAGTCAATAGTCAATAGTCATTAGGAGTTGTAGAAATGTGCTATGGCGTGTCTCTACAAATAATGTAATATGCGTCTGGGAGGTATCTTGCATCAATTGCGAAAAGCCTGGAAATAAATTTCCGGTCGTGTAGAGACGCGAAATTTCGCGTCTGGGACAAACCCATTCAAAATGGATTAAAACTCTTACCGAGTCGGTTTTTAACCAATGACCAGACGTGCCATGGCACGTCTGGTCACAGCCCGAAATTTATTTCTGGGCTAGTTTTAGGCTTGTTGATAATGGTGCAAGATGTCAGATGAAATGGGTTAAAACCTTTGTTCCAGTTAGCAAAGAGCGCTCCTTCAGCTTGAACGCTCAAATTTTTATAATTCAGGGTTGAATTTTAGGATAATTGAGATTGGTGAGTAAGCGCGCTATGCAGGAGGGTTTCCCTCCGCAGCCGACTGGCGGCAAAATGTCAGCCTGGGAGGTATTTTGTTTCTTGTAGGATGAATCGCGATCGCGATTGAGTTTTTGCACGCTGACTTTGAAATTTTGCTGAGTTAATCCCATTTGCATCAGGGAGAGGTATCTATGGGCAATTACCGAAAATGGGTGGTAAAACGTATAACGGTTAACTTAAGTATCAAGGAAGCAGAAAAACTTAAAACGTATTGTTCATACACTGGTAGACCGGCAACAGATGTAATTCGAGAACAGATTAGAACCTTGCCACTAGTATCTAATTTTTCACCAAGCCGAGTTCTGATGAAAACTGATTACAGCAAATGGTCGGTAAAGCGGATGACGGTAAGCCTGACAGCGACGGAAGCGGAAAAACTTGAGAAATATTGTGCTTATACAGGAAGGACTGCAATAGATGTAGTTCGGGAATTAATCCGAAACATTTAGAAATCCGCATTCTCCACGTGATTAGAAACCCGGTTTCTTCGAGAAACCGGGTTTCTGTATTTTACGTTTATTTATAAAAGTGTCAACAGTTAATAAAAATATAGAGTGGAAAGTCTCGGCTTCTGGATGGCGCAGCAAGGCTCAATTTTTGTCTTCGTTGTGCTGATTTTTGTCTACGCCGTGCAGATGGATAAGCTCGATCGCCGGTATGGTATCAAAAGGAGAGGTAAATAATCATGTCGGTTGAAGCGTGGACATCAATAAATTATCTGTGTTCACCCCCCTCATTCCCCCCTTTTTAGGGGGGAAGACAGAGGAAAAACTTTTATTTATTGTCCATCTGTGGTTGTAATATCCTAAAACCCGATTCTTGCAAGAAATCTAATCTATACACCCTCATCAATTCATCTTCATCGATTTTGTGCTTCTTGCTGAAGTACTTGCTGAGGCTTCATCAAAGAACCGATCGCATCCTGTGGGAATTTAAGTAATGGATCAGTAACAATTTTGAAAGCAGAGTCAAAATTGGATACTAATTGATTTAATTCCTCCGTAGATAAATTCTTTGCTGCTTGCTGAAGACTGAAACCAATTTTATCTAAAGCGTAGACAGCAACTAAGCGCACAGATTTATCTGGGTCTTTTAAAGTATTAACTAAGGCAGGAATAGCAGCTTTAGCTTGTTCTCCCATACAGCCAAGAGCAGAAGCAGCAAAAAAGCGAACTACTGAATCTTTATCCTGCAACGCCTGAATTAATCCGGGTATTGCAGATGCGGGATCTGTACTGATACAGCTAGCTTGTGGATCTTTACCTTGTAACGCTCGAATGATACCGGGTATTGCAGAAATCGCGTCTTGGCGTACCTGCGGATCTTTACCTTGTAAAGCTCGAATTAAGATGGGTATTGCAGAGGTAGTATCTAAGTTTACCTGTGGTTCTTTGCCTTGTAATACCTGAATTAAGGCTGGTAATGCTAAAGTATACAAATCACTTTCGGTTGCAGACAAGCTGATATTCTGCTCTGCGTCTGGTTGATATGGCAACTGCGCCCAACTAGCACTAGTCAACAATAAAGGTGATGAGATACACAATAAACTTATCGATATCTTAGTAAATACTCGCAAATATTTTGGAGTTGAAAACTTTCGGTCAGTACATTCATGCATAGGTATCTGTGCGTAAAGCAATTTTAATGATGAATACACTACTCATCATCAAAATTCCGAAAAATACCTAAGTGTTTTTGTAAAAAATATTTAACCAAATTTCTTGGGTCTTGATTTACCTATCAACTTTTACCCAGCCTGCTTTGTAGTCTCTCTGTCATTGATTCGATTTGATTGAGGCTTGGATGCAGAAAGTTCCTCTGTTCGTAGCAGCAACTGATTTCCTTGCTCATCTCTACAAACCAAAAACATGCCTAAGCTGTGTCCATCTCTAACACCACGAATTGTTACCCGTTTGCCGTATTGTGGCATTCTGGGTTCACTAACGTACACTTTCTGCCCAACGTAAAATCCGTTTTGCATAGTTCATATGTACTAAATTAATTATATTGTAGTACGCATGAACTATATTTTTCGTTTTCTTATACTTGATTTTCCTGCAAATAAGAGTAGGATTTTTTTACGACGAGCAGAAATTGTTGCAAAACAGGAGATATGTGCCCTTTTTGCCAAGCAGCAGCAATTTCTAAAATTGGGGTAGTTTCTGCTAGTGGACGATAAACAACACCTATTTTGTGTCGGGTTTCAGCACCAGCAGCAACCAGGGAAATTCCCATTCCAGATTCGACTAATGCTAGTTGGACTTCTGGGGGACTGGCTTGCTGGACTACGTTCGGTTCAAATCCTGCTTGCTGACACAATTGCATTATCTGCGCGTACAAATCTGGTTTGACAGGTTGCGGACACAGTACAAAAGGTTCATTTTTCAAAGAAACCAAATCAATTATTTCCTGTTTTGCTAAAGGATGATTGGGTGGTAATGCAACAACCAGTGGTTCGCGCAATAGCGTTATTGTTTCGATGTCTGGTTGTTCGATAGGTGCGTGAATAAACCCAATATCAATCTTTTCGTCTAGAAGTGCCTGAATTTGCAAATGAGTTGTCATTTCCGTCAGTATCACCTTGACATCTGGAAACTCTTGGCGGAAAGTTTGAATGATTTCCGGTAAAACGCGATTAAACGCACAAATCGAGAAACCGATTGTTAATTGCTGCGATCGCAATTCGATTGCTTGTCGTGCTGCTTTGGCTGCGCGTTCAGCCTGGGCTAGCGTCAGCCGTGCTTCGTCTAAAAACGCTCCTCCTGCTTCAGTTAGGGTAACACCGCGTTTGCTGCGATGAAATAATTCAACTCCCAACTCTTCCTCAAGTTGACGAATTTGGCGACTTAATGGCGGTTGTTCCATGTAAAGACGTTCCGCCGCCCGCCGAAAGTTCAACTCTTCTGCAACGGTGACAAAATACTTGAGTTGTCGCAGTTCCATGAACTAATGCTTGATACCTTTTGAGTATCAGTTTACCTCAAAATAGGTCTTGGACAGCACCAGTAAAGCTATTGCATAATCGAGCTTACAGGCTGATGGTGGTTGTATGAAAACAATTGAGTTACATCACGGTTTTGGTATTAGTAACCTGAAGATGAACGAACAGCCCAAGCCAAGTCCAGCACGTGGAGAAGTGCTAGTAAAAATAGAGGCTGTTTCGCTCAACTATGTTGATTTGCTCGTTGTCAAAGGAATTTTAAATCCTAACCTGTCACTTCCTTACACACCTGTATGTGATGGTGCTGGCGTAGTTGAAAGTGTTGGTGAAGATGTTATTGCATTCAAAAAAGGTGATAAAGTCGCAACAACATTTATTCCTTATTGGTTGAGTGGCAAACCCACCAGTCAAACAACAGATTATTCCACTCGTCCAGGTTTGGGTAGAGTTTCAGGGCAATTAACTGAGTATAAAATCTTCCAAATCAATCAACTGGTAAAAAGTCCAGCCAACCTTTCCGCAGTGGAAGCGTCAACGTTACCAATTGCCGGTTTAACTGCCTGGAATGCTTTGCGTTACGGTAACTTACACCCTGACGAAACGGTATTGTTACACGGTACAGGTGGCGTGTCAATTTTTGCTTTGCAATTTGCATTAGCCCAGGGCGCACGCATAATCATCACATCCAGCAGTGATGAAAAACTCCAACGAGCGCAAAAGTTAGGGGTTGAGCGAACGATTAACTATAAATTAATACCTGATTGGGAAGCGGTAGTTCGTGAATTCACAGATGGTAATGGAGTTGATTTGATTGTAGAAACGGTGGGCGGTAAAAATTTACAGCGATCGCTCAACGCCCTGCGCATGGGAGGACATATCTCAATTGTCGGATTACTCGATGGTTTTGATACGAGTATCAATACGCTGGCGTTGTTACATCAACAAGCTACTATCAAGGGCTTGGAAGTTGGTGGGACAGATGATTTCGAGGCTATGAATCGAGCGATTGAAGCGGGGGATATTCATCCCGTTATTGATAAAACCTTTTCGTTTGAACAAACTCAAGAAGCGTTTGAGTATCTAGAAAAAGGTATGCACTTTGGGAAAGTGGTAATTACTCTTTGAGTTGCGTGTCAACAGAATAGACATCTGGTGAAAAAGAATGTAGAGACCGTAAATTTACGGTCTCTACAAGGATTTTGGGTAACGCATAATTAATTTCCGGAGATGTCTAATAGCCATTCACGCAGACAAACAAAGCAGCAAATTTCATTTGTTTGAACCACAAATTTTGGTAGGGGCGGGTTTTGTTTCAATTTTTCAATAAAACCGAGAGGATGTCTGCTAAACCCGCCCCTACAATATCGTGTCGTCTATTTGCCTGAAAATGGTTGTAAATTGGAGCAAACACAATGCAAACTCGAACACTGGGAAAAGAAGGATTAGTTGTTTCTGCCATCGGCTTAGGCTGCATGGGTATGTCTGGTATCTACGGTAATGCTTCGGAACAAGAAGCGATCGCAACTATTCATCAAGCCATCGATAATGGTGTAACATTTCTTGATACGGCTGATGCTTACGGTATTGGTCACAACGAAGAACTCGTGGGTAAAGCGATGCGAGGACGCCGTGAACAGGTAGTAATTGCTACTAAGTTTGGTCTTGCGAATATAGGCAAAGATGGTAAAGCTATGCCTGTTAATGGTCGTCCTGAATACGTGCGTGCTGCTTGCGAAGCTAGTTTACAACGACTGGGAGTCGATGTTATCGATTTGTACTATCAGCATCGGGTTGATCCCAATACGCCAATTGAAGAAACGGTGGGTACGATGGCGGAACTCGTGCGAGAAGGCAAAGTTAGATACTTAGGATTATCGGAAGCCTCTGCAAAAACCCTTAGACGTGCTAATGCAATACATCCAATTAGCGCATTGCAAAGCGAATATTCGCTATGGAGTCGTGATGTTGAGGAGGAGATTTTACCAACTTGTAAAGAACTTGGTATTGGCTTTGTTCCTTGGAGTCCTTTAGGTAGAGGTTTTCTCACAGGACAAATTAAAAAATTTGAGGATTTAGCGCCTGATGACTGGCGACGCAATTCTCCTAGATTTCAAGGGGAAAATTTTCACAGAAATTTAGATTTGGTTAGGGAAGTTGAGCAAATTGCACACGAGAAAAACTGCACACCTGCACAACTGGCGCTAGCGTGGCTTCTTGCACAAGGCGATTCTATCGTTCCTATCCCTGGTACAAAGCGGATTTCCTATCTTTTAGAGAATATGGGAGCATTGGCAGTAGAGCTAACACAGGATGAACTAGCGCGGATTGATACGATAATACCTCAAGGCGCTGCGGCAGGCGATCGCTATCCTCTAGCACTCATGCAAATGGTGAATTTGTAGCTTGTCAATTTTGGATTTTGCATTTTGGATTTTAGATTTTAGATTGAGTAATAGACTTCTTGCACGCATTCATGATTGAGGATAATTAACCACAGATGGACAATAAATAAAAGTTTTTCCTTTGCCTTCCCAAGCCAGCGCCCTTCGGGTTCACCAGTTCCCAGGGCGCGGGAAACCCGCCTTCAGGACTGGTTCACCGTGGGCGGGTCTCCCGACTTGAGGCGACTGGCGTCCCGTTTCGGGGAGCCACTGCGTTGCGCGGGTTTCCCGCGTTGTAGCAAGTGGCGTGGGATAGAGGGGGGTGAACACAGATAATTTATCTGTGTCCACCCCCCTCACTCCCCCCTCAAAGAGGGGGGAAGATAAGGAAATAATTTTATTTTTTGTCTATCTGTGGTTCCATCTAAAAAAACATCAACTTATGCAAGAGGTTTAAGAGGATGTTTGAAAAGTCAACAAGTATACTCGAAACCTCTCTCCAAACCTCTCTCCTGCAAGGAGAGAGGCTTTGAAACCCCCATTCCCTCATAGGGAAGGGGGGTAGGGGGGTTAGGTTTCGAGGGTTTTGATATTAATAACGATACTTTTCAAACATCCTCTAATGACTAAAAATAACTACCAATTATCTCTTCCCCAATTAATTAATCCAAAATCCAAAATCTAAAATCTAAAATTTACTTTTAAAATATCTCTAGTTGCTTTTGGGTTATGCACATCGCAATTCCTTTCTCGTAATAAGCTGCTTCGTTAATAAAGATAGGATAAACAGTGGAAGTTCCTTCATAGAGAATATCTTTACCTTCAAAAGTTAGAAATATTGGCTCACCAGGATTAAGGGGTTCATAATCTCGAAACTGAATTTGAGGATGAATCATGGCTTGAATTTCCCCACGCTCATTTCTGGGATAATCTATAACCCCAATGAATTGATAGAGTGTAAGCGTGTTATTTGTCTGGAAAGTTTTACCTTGATTATACCCTTCAAAATAATCTAAAGTTGCATAAACAAGCTGTTCCGTTTTTTGAAACAATTCTGCGTCTAAAACACCTTGAGCCACAGCACCAACTTCTATAACAATGCCCAATTCACATAGAGAACGTAGATAACTACTTTGTTGAGCTTGTTCAGAACAACAGACTTTCACCAAAGGATTTATCGAACTTAAATAAGCGGCTAGCTGAAGTAATTTTGGATGCTTGTTACCAAGAATAATAGTTAACCCCATATTTGCCGTTGTGCTGTGCAAATCAACAATTGCTTCCACAGGAGATTGTTGTTGCAGCATCATATAAATTTCTTTTGACCGGATATCTTCGTAGGTAGAGAGTGCTGTATTTTGCAAGTTTTCATTAGTAAAGCAACGATTTAAATCCTTGTCTATGTATCGTCTACCTTCTTCTATGGCTTTGGGATTGCCAAATAATACCATAGTATCAAAACTTGGTCTATTTATTAATTCTGGATACTGCTGAAATTTTTTGGCTAAGTAAACTCCTGTTAACTCATTTCCGTGAGTTCCTCCAAAAATCGCAACCCGCTTGATTTGATTCATCATAACGATAAAATGCTCTTTTTTGACTAAGTATAGTTTTGCGTAAAAGCGTTGCGTTTAAAAATGCTACGAATTAATTCAGAACCTTTTGTAAAGTCAGCAATAATTCTTTAACAGTGTAAGGTTTAGATAAAAATGTTTTCACACCAGTAGTAGATATTTCCGTTTGCTTACTCCTAGACATCAGTCCACTAGTAGCAACAACTTTGACTTTTGGATTGATTTTTTGCAAGGTACGGATGGCGGTTAAACCATCAAGCGATGGTAACATCATATCCATCAGTACGGCATTAATTTTATCTCGATTTTGAGCGTAGAGCGCGATCGCTTCTATTCCATCACTAGCAACTAGTGTCTTGTAGTTATTAGTCTCCAATGATGCCCTAGTAATCTCCTGAATAGCTGGTTCATCATCCACAACCAAAATTAATTCTCCCTTACCTACAAGGGGTTCTAACTCTTGTATTGATTCTGTTTCTGAAGCCTGCACTGCTGGCAAGTATACTTTAAAGCTGCTACCACGCCCTATTTCACTATATACGTTGATAAAACCACCGTGGCTTTTAACAATGCCAATCACCGTGGAAAGTCCTAACCCCGTACCTTTACCTAATTCTTTTGTTGTAAAAAATGGCTCAAAAATTCTATCCACAACTTCCCGAGGCATACCAACACCAGTATCGGTGACTGTAATAACAGTGTAAGACCCGACTTTGGCTTCCAAGTTCATGCGAGCATAATTTTCATCAATAAACCGATTTTCCGCAGCAATAGTTAAATTACCACCATCGGGCATGGCGTCGCGGGCGTTTACGCATAGATTCATCAACACTTGATGCAATTGGGTACTATCTCCATACACCGTCCACAGGTTTTGCGGTACATCCATGCAAACTTCTATGGATTTGGGAAAAGTTTCTCTGATAATCTTGACAACTTCCCGAATCAAGTGCTTTATTTGCAGATTAATCCTTTTGCCTTCTACTCCTCGCGCAAATGACAATACCTGTTTAACTAAATCGGCCCCACGTCTGGCACTATCTTCTAGTATTTCCAACAGGTGCTGATGTTCGGAGTAAATATCGGGAAATTTCAGTGGTAGTAGTTGCGCTACAGCTAAAATAGGCGTCAAGATATTATTTAGGTCGTGAGCAATACCGCTTGCTAGAGTGCCAATACTTTCCAGACGTTGGGCACGAAATAACTGTGATTCTAGCTGTTTTTTCTCGGTAATATCTGTATCAACAGTGAGAATATATTTCGGCGTACCATCTTCGTTATAAACCAAAGTCCACCGGCTAGCAACCAAAATCTGTTTACCAGATTTTGTGACTTTATTCAACTCTCCCTGCCATTTACCTTTGCTAATAACTGTTAAATATGCTGTTTCTACTTCTGGTGGAGGTTCATCATCATATAAAAGCTCGCTAGCATTCTTACCGTAAGCTTCTTCTGTCCGCCAACCATAAATATTTTCTGCACCTTTATTCCAAAATATAACGCGGTTTTCTAAATCTCGGACGAGAATTGCATCTGCGGTGACATCTAGCAATGCAGCTTGTTCGCGAATTTTCTCTTCCGCTGATTTGCGATCGCTAATATCAATACTCGCACAAGTAATTCCTACTACTTCTTGTGATTCATTTCGCAGTGGTTCTACGGTCAAATCGTAATATCTTATGCCTTGATTAGTATTTATTGATACTTCTTCTCTCGTTCCAACTCCGGTAGAGAGTACGCGCTGTTTGATATCCATAATACGTTGGGCATCACTTGAACTGAGGATATCCGAGTCGGTTTTGCCCAAAACTTCCTCATCCCTCAAGCCAGGAGAGGAGTTATAAACCCATGTATAATGTAAATCTTTATCTTGAGTAGAAACAACTATAGGAGAGTTTTTCAGCGCTACCCGAAAGCGTTCTTCACTGTGACGCAGTGCGACTTCTGCCCGTTGTCGTTCAATAGCATAGCGCATACAGCGCACCAGCAAATCACCACTCACCTGCCCTTTAACTAAATAATCCTGCGCCCCTTCCTGCATTGCCCTAATTGCAAGAGTTTCATCGTCTAAACCAGTCAGTACAATGATGGGAATGGCTAGTGCTTGATGATGTATTCTGATAAAAGTGTCCAACCCCTGACTATCTGGCAGTGAGAGGTCTAGTAAAATTACATCAAAACTTTCTTGTTTTAGAAACGTTAACGCTTCATCTATTCGCTCAACGGGTTTGATATGAAACTGTGCTGAAGTGATATCCGATAAAAACTCTCGTAACAATCGGACATCACCGGGATTGTCTTCAACCAACAAAACTTTGATTGGAGTCATTAGTCATTAGTCATTAGTCATTAGTCATTAGTCATTAGTCATTAGTCA
>JBHYDF010000107.1:0-28073 GCA_051861145.1 Nostocaceae cyanobacterium | reverse complement strand
TGGGTTTTGGCAGTTTCTCGCTCCGGACAAGGAATCACCTCCAACAGCAGCTAGCCAACCCCCAGCAACAAAGGTACAAGTTGCGACGGTGCAAACTGCCACTATAGAAGAAAGTGCAGAGTTTGTTGCAAATCTTCAGTCTCGTCGTTCTGTCACTCTGCGACCCAGAATTCAAGGTCAGGTTTCTCAGATATTTGTTCGGGCAGGGGAGCGGGTTAAAAAAGGTACTCCAATGTTGAAGGTTGATGCAAAGCAGCAACAAGCTTCTGTTGACAGCCGAATTGCAGCTTATGAGTCCACTCAAGCTGATTTGTCAACAGCCCAAGCAGAAGCAAAAAGCGCCCAAGCCGAAGCTAAAAATGCAACAGCGGCACTCAGAGCATTAAAAGCTCGTCGAGTTTCTGAACAGTCTGACCTAAAACTCAATCAACAGGAGTACGAGCGGTTCAACCAGCTATATCGAGAAGGAGCTACCAGTTTGCAAATCCTAGAGCAAAGGCGAAACAGCTTGGAAGCAGCCAAAGCTAAGCTTGCTCAGACGGATGCTGACATTGCAGCCCAAGAAGCTATGATTACTAGAGCGCAGGCAGCGATCGCGAAGGCAAAGGCAACAATTGTTAAGAATCAGAGGTTAGTCAACCAAGCTCGGGCGAATGTAAAGGAGCAAGCAGCAGAACTTCAATTTTATACAATTGCCGCGCCGTTTGCGGGTATTGTGGGTGATATTCCCGTTAAGGTGGGTGATTTTGTCGATACGTCTACCCAGTTAATCACCGTTTCTGAAAACGGTTCATTGGAGGTTAACATTTCGGTTCCGGCGGAACAGGTCGCTCAATTCCGGTTAGGAAGTTTAGTAGAATTGGTAGACGGTTCTGGGCGAAAGCTCGGTACCAGTCGGGTATTTTTTATTGCACCCAATACGGCGAATCAGACACAATCGGTACTCGTTAAAGCGCTGTTGGATAATTCTCAAGCTCGAGTGCGAACCGACCAATTTGTTCGAGCGCGGGTGATTTTGGATCGGCGTCCTGGAGTCCGCATTCCCACAACCGTTGTCACTCGTTTAGCCAAAGAGACGTTTGTGTTTGTAGTTGAGGAATCGCGCTCATCGCAGTCTGGCCAATCTCAGTTTGTGGCTCGGCAAAAACCTGTTGAACTAGGCAATATTGAAGACAATCAATACCAGGTTTTGAAAGGATTGCAGCCCGGAGAACGAATTATCATCTCTGGTTTGGTCGGTTTAAGGGATGGTGCGCCGATTATTCCCGAATCTGATAAAAATAATTAATCCCTAATTCAAATAGCATATTTTTGCAGTAAAAGCAAGTCCTATTTGTTTATAGTTTCATTGACCGATAGTTCTTTGGTGTACAAGCCTCTGCATTTATCCGTGGAATGCATTCAAAATCACGCCACTTGCTACAACGCGACGGCAGTTGCTACAACGGGGGGAACCCCCCTTCGGGTTCACCAGTTCCCAGGGCGCGGGAAACCCGCCTTCAGGACTGGTTCACCGCAACGCACTGCCTCGGAGACCCGCGCAACGCAGTGGCTCCAAAATCTAAAATCTAAAATCCAAAATCGATTGACCTATGTTCGCGGATTTCTTCATCAAGCGACCCGTCTTTGCGATCGTCTGCTCCCTGATAGTTTTGGTGTTGGGGCTAATTAGCATTCCAACGCTGCCTGTAGAGCAGTATCCAGACATTAGCCCCGTTCAAATTAGCGTCACAGCTAACTATGTTGGAGCCAGTGCCCAAATTGTCGAAGAAACCGTGACATCGGTTTTAGAGCGACAGATCAATGGGGTCGAAGGCATGAGATATATGAATTCGACCAGCAGCAATGACGGTAATAGCACAATTACCATTACTTTTGAGCAGGGCTATGACATTAATGTTGCAGCCTCTGATGTACAGAATCGTGTCTTGTTGGCACAACCCAAACTACCAGAAGTGGTACAAAAGACAGGAGTCGCGGTTACAAAACAATCAAGCGGGATTGTTTTAGCGATGGCGCTATACAGCGAAGACGATCGCTACGATGATACGTTTATTAGTAACTATGCAGATTTGTATGTGTTAGACCCGCTCAGACGTATCAATGGTGTGGGAAATGTCCTATCCTTTGGAGAACGTCGCTATGCCATGCGAATTTGGCTCGATCCCAATCGCCTTGCTGCTCGCAATTTGACAGCTCAAGATGTGGTGAATGCCCTCAATCAACAAAATTTGCAATTAGGCATCGGTGCGATCGGACAACCACCAGCCCCTGATGGGCAAAAGTTTCAGATCGATTTGCAAGCTGTTGGACGACTGCGAGAAGCCAAGGAGTTTGAGAATATCATCCTCAAAGCAGGAAATGACGGAACGCTGGTCAAACTCAAAGATGTTGGGCGGGCGGAACTGGGGGCAGAAAGTTACAGCACATTTGCTCGCTATAACGGTCACATCTCTGTAGGGTATCAGATCATCCAAATTCCTGGCAGTAACGCCTTGGAAATTGCTAAGGCGGCTAAGGCAGAGATGGCACGACTGGCAAAGAATTTTCCACCAGGGTTAACCTATGAAATCCCCTATGATTCCTCTCGATTTGTTGAAGCATCTTTCTGGGAAGTGGTCAAAACACTGATTGAATCGATTGTACTAGTTGTTGGAGTAATTTTCATTTTCTTGCAAGATTGGCGGACTACCATTGTTCCAGCGATCGTGATTCCGGTTTCCTTAATTGGCACTTTTGCATTTGTCAAAGTGTTTAATTTTTCACTTAATAGTCTGACTTTATTTGGTTTAACCCTGGCGACCGGAATGGTTGTCGATGATGCAATCATTATTGTTGAAGATGTGGTTCGTTTGCTTGAGGAAAAAAGTATCAGTCCGCGTCAGGCGGCTTCAGAAGCCATGCGCGAACTGTTTGGAGCCGTAATTGCCACCTCGCTAGTTCTGATGGCGGTCTTCGTTCCGGTTGGCTTCTTTCCAGGAACAACAGGACAACTCTACAAACAATTTGCACTAACGATCGCATTTTCGACTACGCTTTCCACCTTTAATGCTATTACATTTACTCCTGCCGTGTCCGCCATGTTGCTACGTAGAGGACAACAACCACGCGGCTGGCTTGGCTGGTTTTTTGCAAGGGTAAATGACCTTCTCGACTGGATGCGCAGAGGCTATCAACGGATTCTCAGCACTGTCACTCGCTTTCAGATGGTTGTGTTGCTGTTATTTACCGTGTCGTTGGTATTAACAGGCTGGTTGTATCTGCGCGTTCCTCAAGCATTTCTGCCAGAGGAAGACCAAGGCTATTTTGTCAACCTGATTCAGGGACCAGATGGGGTTTCGTTAAATTACACTCGCTCAGTCGTCATGAAAGCCGAAAAAGAATTGCTCAACGTCCCTGAGATTGAGGGTGTGTTTGCAATGGGTGGTGTTAGTTTTAGCGGAAACACTCCCAATCGCGGATTGATTATGACTCCCCTCAAATCGTGGTCAGAGCGGCAAAAGCCAGAACAATCGGTATCAGCAATTCTCAATCGGGTACGCGCACCGCTGATGGGCATTCCAGAAGCACCTGTTCTAGCCGTCAATCCTCCAACTATCCAAAGTCTGGGCAGTGTAGGTGGTTTTGTGTTTCAATTGCAAGACCGAGGCGACCAAAGCAATCGAGACATTAATGCACTCGATCAAGTCAAGAACGAGCTAATTAGCCGCGCCAATCAAACTCCAGGATTGCAAGGAGTCTTTAGTACCTATACTGCCAATGCGCCCCAGTTGATGGTTGAAGTAGATCGAAGCAAAGCAGAAGCTCTACAGATTCCGATTGATGAAATTTTCAGCACCCTACAAACTTTCATCGGTTCACGCTATGTAAATGATTTTAACGAATTTGGGCGAACATACCGCGTTTATGTTCAAGCAGACTCACAATTTCGCTCTAACCCAAAAGATGTTGGTCGCTTATATGTGCGCTCAAGAGTTGGCAACATGATACCCCTTAGTAACGTTGTAACAATTAAATCAACAACTGGGGCACAAACAATTAATCACTACAACCTTTACCGCTCCATTGAAATCAACGGAGCAGCTGCTCCTGGGTTTAGTTCTGGGCAAGCAATTGCGGCTATGGAAAAGCTAGCGGCTGAGGTTTTACCCGCAAATTTCGGTTTTGAATGGTCGGGTATCTCCTTAGAAGAAGTAGAATCTGGCGGTCAAGCTCCAATTATTTTCAGTTTGGGGGTCTTTTTTGTTTTCCTTGTGTTGGCAGCACAATACAACAATTTTGTCGATCCTTTAATCATTATGCTGGCAGTTCCTTTGGCGGTCTTGGGAGCTTTATCGGCTCAATCTCTACGGGGTTTGTACAACGATATTTACTGTCAAGTTGGCTTAGTCATGCTGATTGGGTTAGCTAGCAAGAATTCGATTTTGATTGTAGAATTTGCTAACCAGCTACGAGAGCAGGGACTTTCAATTACTAAGGCAGTGGTGCAAGCTGCACAGGCACGATTGCGTCCTATCCTCATGACAACGGTTTCAACTTTGATTGGCAGCTATCCACTGCTTGTTGCAACAGGAGCTGGATCTGCCAGCCGACTGTCATTGGGGACGGCGGTTTTTGGTGGGATGTTTGTTTCTACGTTCTTGAGCTTGTTTGTAGTGCCAATACTCTACATCATTATTATTAAGATTCGCCAACAGTTGGTGCGATCGTCACTCAGTTTGTAGGTCACTAAGCTAGTCAGAGTGCTTCTGTTGTGGAGAGGAGGAATTAGCCGCAGTCAATTCCTCCGCTAGCACTTTTTGATAGATTTGTGATCGCAAAGGCGTAATTTGATTATTTTCCGTGCCGTATCCTAAGCTTGTCCAAGTACCGGGTCGCCTCCTTTCATTGCTAAAGGTGGAGTGTATTCAGAAATAGTAGAGGTTTGGCGAGTGCCAAATCCTTGCCAAAGGAGAATTAACAAAGCTAGAGTCAATATCCCAAATATTGTCGCTTGCCACTTAAAGTTTTTGAAGTTTTGGAAAGATAGAAGTTTAGTTGATTTGAGAAAGTACTCCCTGTTCATAATAATTCAGTCATCCAGTTATAAATTCAGTCTGCTAGATTATCACTCAATTTTCGCAAACAAAAATGATATGGTGTTGCAATTGGGGTTAACTAGGTTAAAGCGTAATGGTGGGTATGGTGTTGAGAGTCCCCCCGATTGTCCCCACACGGAAGGAAGGAGCAGGCAATCGGGGAGTCTTTTTTACGTGTGTCTATGAGGGCACTTTCCAATCAAACGGGATATGCTTGCTTGACTGTCCCTCGAAGGGGTGAGAATAATCGAAGCCGATGGCGTAAGTGTTCTTCACAACACCCCAAGTAGCTATTTGTCCGGGACCTGTCTCAGAACCCGGTGGATTGTACAACTGAACACGACGGTTTGGATCTGCCGTCGGCCCGGTCAGTGCCTCAACTACTGCTATAACTTTCTCAGGGATCTCAGCCCGCCAATACCTCAAGTCCTCTGGAATTTCAACCTCGATAGGTGCGTACTCGATCCCCCGGATTTCACTGAATAGCTTGCTAAATTCACTCGGCCAACCCCCAGCTTTGCCTGTGAAGATTTGCTCAAGGGCGTATCGCTGGCGTTCATCAGCACGCTCGTCGATGTAAAACATCAGTTTCATCGATGCTTTGACATCCTCTGTCCACTGATTACTCTCAACCTCTCCCAGCGCAACGACGCTTAGACCGTTGAGTTTGACATCGTTATAATGTCCTTCATGTACTTGCCATACGAGCGTGAACAAGCAGTCACCATACGTCGGTTCTTGAGCAAATGTGCAGGGACACGGTAGTTTGCAGCTACAGACATCGAACCATTCACCTTTCAGATGCCACTGGACATCAGTCATTGCTTGCGTTGCCATAGTCATAAATAACCTCCATTAAGTAATTGAGTGGTAACTTCTTCAAAATGAGATGATAACTGTGTCAAGGAATACAACATGAAAATTAACGGCAATCTGGCTCATCCTCTCCCATCCATTCCCCAACCCAGTAGATGACGGCGAGCTAAATAAAGCACCAACGGCGGCAAAATTATCCACTGAAATACAGCTAGCCAACTTATACCAAGAACAGGCACAGCTAATACCGGAACGCCATAGGTCTTGGCAATATTAACTCGATAAGTTTCTGTAACTAAAGTAATAAACCAGCCTATGCAAGTAAAACTCAAAGTTAACTGCCAGCCTGGGTTAAGTACCCAGTAACGAGAACGAGCCAAAGCGCTCACAACCCAACCACTGATAAGGGTAATCACACCATCACCGAAAGTACAATGAGTGAGGTCATTAATTTTGTCTGATAAAGAGGGCATCCCATAGAATTCGTAATACGGAGCTTGCCAAACTTCGTAAACAAAATTGAGGAGAAAAGCGAAGAGAAATAAGTTTGTTTCTGGTGCAGCCAAAATGCGAACCACCCACTTAGAGACAGACTTGCTTGCCATAATTACTGCTTCATCCTGCTAGAAATTTCCTGCCATCGCCTCTAGTCGGCGGATGCGCTCTTCAGTCGAGGGATGGGTAGAGAAAAGATTGCTCAGACCATCTCTACCGCTAAAAGGACTGACCTGAAACAGGTGTGCTGTGGCGGGAGTAGCATTATCCATTGGTATTGCCCGTGCGCCTGCTTCGAGTTTGCGGAGGGCATTTGTCAGCGCCAACGGATTCCCAGAGATTATGACTCCACCTGCATCAGCTTCAAATTCACGCGATCGCGATTTACAATCTGCGCTCCAGGAAGTAACTCTTTCAACTCAGTTTTTAAGCACTGCAATTGTTTAATGTGAGGGTCAATTTTCCAAATTGTATCTTTCAGTTTCTTTTTGATTTCTTCACTAGAAGAATATCCTTCGTCGCATATCTGGAGAAACTCTCCGATTTCCTGAAGACTGAGACCAAATTTTTGAGCGCGTTTGATGAAAGCCAAACGGTCGAGTACTTCAGGTGAAAATAGGCGGAATCCTCCCTTAGTCCGCCCTGAGCATCTCAGTAAACCAAGTTCTTCGTAATAGCGAATCGTCTTGATCGGAATACCACTTTTAGCAGCTATCTGACCTATGAACAACAGCTCTTTGTGTTGAGTTAACATGGCATACCTCCGAAATTAAATTGATATGCATGTCAAAAACTAGCATCTAAGTTAGTGAGAGAAATATCCTAAAGCTGTATGAATTAAACCAGGAGAATGGCAGATTCCTAAACAAACTGCAAACATTATCACCATCCCAATCATGCTATTGACGAGCTTGTAAATGTTTCTAATAGCTGATTGAGGGTCGAAATTAATTGGAGTCTCAGTCACTTCTTTTTGCATAAAATTTTACCTGTGTAGAAAAATATCGTAGCCAGGATGTGCCTGGATTCCTGGCTGTAAACAAAAGTGAAAAGCTTACGATCAAACCCCTACATCTAAGCTGCTTGAGAAATAATTTTTATTGGAGATTGCACAGTCAGCACCGAACAAGGAGCATAGTGGAGTACGTAATTACTGACACTCCCCAGAAATAACTCACTCAAACCTGAATGGCCCCGTCGCCCAATTACAATTAAGTCAGCCTCCCAAGTACGGGCGACATCACAGATAGTTCGACCAGGACTGCCGGGTTTGTGAGTAAATTCTGTGTTCACTCCACCGGCTGTTGCTTCGGCGGCGTGCGCCTTTACCATCTCCAAACCCTTCTGGGAAAATTCCTCCCACATTTTTTGGCAGTGTTCGGCGGCTTCCCTATCCGTTCCAGCGTAATAATAGGTGTTTAAAAGTCCAGAGGTATCTGGACAATCCTCTTCATCTGGAGACAGAACGTGTAACACCATGAGGCTAGCTCGAGCAGCTTTCGCTTGGGCAAGTGCTTCTTCAAAAACACGCTTGCTAAATTTAGAACAATCTATTGCAACCAGAATCTTGCGAAACATAAACATCTCCTGAGTTTTAGAAAAACCTTCAGGGCAGATAGGCATTCGTGACATACTGCTGTACCATACGGTGGGTATTGAAAAATGAGGCATTCAGTGCGATCGCATGTCGCATTACATCCACCCACCGCTCGCCCACTCTTTGATTTTTTTCGAGTCTGAAGCCACATAGTCGTAAACGTAATATTCCTGTAATTTCTCCCTCTCCTACTGGCATCGGCGGTAGCATCAAATGTAGGGTAGGATGAAAATTTTTGCAGTAAGTTGTGGAAATTAAATCTTGTCAAAAAACTCTTCTTGGGCTTCAACTTTTGTTAAAGCTGCCTGTAGTTTTGCCTCATCTTCTTTTGATAGTGAAGTTCGTAAAACTTTACCCTCAAATTTCCTCAAATCGTCTAAAACTTTGTCTGGAGTAGACTTTTTCACCAGTATAAATAGAGCAGATGTTCCCGGTTCTATTGTGTTACCAAGTTCTCGGATAAAGTTATCGTCAATGCCAATATCTGTGAGCGCTCCCGAAATTGCGCCAGCAGCCGCACCAAAGAGAGCCAACATTGGGTGGAAGAATATCAAACCAAGAAGCAGTCCCCAAAAGCCTCCAGTTAATGCACCAGAAGTCACGAGTTCTTGGGTTTGCTTAATCTTGACTTTGCCTTCTTTATTTCTGACAACAATGGCAGCATCTTCTAGGTCGATAAGATACTCTAGTTCCAGTTTTCTTAGATCAATCAGAACCTCATCTGCCTTAAACTCATCTTTGAAGCCAATAACAATTAAATCGCTCATAGTTTCCTCCTGTGTAAATTGGGCTTTAATCGTTCAATTTGGTTGTTTTGCAAAAAATATACCTAGTGTTTATACTGTTACTCTACGTTTGCTAATTTTGTAGGATGTACTAGATGTAGATGTGCAATGGCTTCCCACAAGGTAGCCGTAATGCATCACTGCCATAAATTTACGAAGGTTTTTCATGTATATTTGACTTCTTACCTGGTTGTAAGACTGTTGTAGAGCCGAGCTATCAGGGCAGCGTATAGAGCCGTTCCTACAGACCAAAATAGAAGACCAACAATGAAACTTCCCCAGGTAACTGTTCGGGCAATATTGCTCAAGTCCGCATGGAAGATGTAGCTGAAAAAAGCCATTGCTGCTTTTGGTGCTAAGGCAATAAATAGGATACAAATTGAGTAGACGAAGCCTGTGATTATAGCTGTGGCAAGAGAGAGTGATTGCGTTCTTAATTTAGTAAAAGAGTTCCTGCTAAGGTGATGATTTTCCCGATCGTGAGTGTGCGATACCATAATGAACCTCCTATTAATTTAATGTTTTTAAAACTTGAATCATTGCCATAACAAATTGAGCATTATTAGCTGATGTAAAAAATCAATGGCTTGCCTATGTTGAGAAGTCTGTTTTAGCTTAGGTAACATTAATAATCATGGTTAAACCGCCTGCTCCTTCTACTTCAGCGTTGTCATTTGTTGTATGGTGAGGAATGTGACAATGCAGTAACCACTTACCCTTCTCGCGGGCTGTCCAAACCACATTGTAGCGTTCACCAGGACCCACATTGATAGTATCCTTCTCAATTTGGGCAGCGGCGGGTAGTAGATTGCTATCTGTTTCAATGATTTTGAACGGACCACCATGAATATGCATTGGGTGGATGAAGGCATTATTTGAGCCGATAAAGTGGAAGCGGATCTTCTCACCAACCTTGGCGTTGATTGTTTCGGTAGCGGGAAAAGCCTTGCCGTTAATTGTGAAGAAGTTTGGCATTAGCCCTTCCATTGGCATTGCCGGGAAGGTATAGCCTTGCTTGAATGTCCACTCTTGCAGTTGTATGACAACATCTTGGTCATAGGCTGGGGTATTGGATTTATCCTTGGGAGCTACGATCAGCGCACCATACATTCCTAGGGTTTGCTGACGGTCAACGTCCTGATGAGAGTGATAAAAGTAAGTACCTGGTTGCTTAACTGTGAACTCGTAAGTAAAACTTGCGCCTGGTGCGATTGGCTTCTGGGTAACATCTGCTGCACCGTCCATCGCATTGGGCAAAATCATCCCGTGCCAATGGACACTCGTTAGTTCTGGTAAGTTGTTCTTGACGACAATCCGCACGCGATCGCCCTCAGTTACCTGAATACGGGGGCCTGGAACTTGATGGTTGAAGGCGTAGGCAGCCACTTGAACATCCGGTAGGATATTCCACTTAATCAGAGAAATATCCAGATTAAAGACTTTAACATCGTTCTCTATTTTGGGTGTTAGAACCTGGTCGCCCCGTGCATCGACAGGAGCCGTGTAGGAAATCTTTGTCAAGTCTACTGCTGCCATGTCTTCCATCGCCTCCATGCTCATATCAGAAGTCATGATCATTCCTGGCGGCATGACAAAACCATGCATTTGAGTAACACTACTTATGGGTGTAGATGGTAGCAATGACACTGGGACAGGAGATTTATTGTCGCCCATATTCATCCCAGGCATGGAGTCGTTGTCCATATTCTTACTGCTGGTTGTAAAGCCACCGTATAATCTTGCAATCAGGAGGCTGAGTACTAAAGCCAGTAGTATGAGTGCTACTACCAGAAGTCGCGATCGCCTAAATTTAAATTTCATAGCAGGAGGTTTAGATTTCAGGATGTTTATTTGTGCGATTTTTGGCGCTCCCCCAACGAGGGAAAAAGGCAGGTGTATTCTCGACATAGCGTCGGTACTCATCACCAAATTCCGCAAGTGCATGACGTTCCTCCTGGCGTGCCAGCCGTGTATACATCCACACCAGCACCGGGAACATCAACAACGTCAAGATTGTGGGCCACTGAAGCAGGAATCCGAACATGATGATAATAAAAGCTACATATTGGGGATGACGAATTGTTGCATAAGGTCCAGAGGTAGCTAGTGTGTGGCTGCGCTGGGCTTTGTAAAGGACTTCCCAGGCAGAGCCAAGATAGATGAGTCCACCAAAAATCAACACGTTACTTAAAAGGTGAATTGGGTTTAAGTGGGGATCTCCTTTCCAACCCAGCAATGTCCACCAGAGATGTCCGGTATCATGGGAGAAAATATCCAGTTTGGGAAAGCGAGTTTGTAGCCAACCTGATAGTAAGTAAAGGGTCAATGGAAACCCATACATTTCTGTAAATAACGCGACAATAAAGGCTGAGAAAGCACCAAATGAACGCCAATCACGAGGGCTTTTTGGCTTTGTGAAGCTGAAGGCAAAAATGATGAATATCAGTGAATTGATAATTACTAAAGACCAAAGACCATAGGCAGGTATATCTTTCATAATTCAATTTCCTTTCTTGTGGTGATATATCTAGTTCTTTTGTGCCAATTGCCTTTATTGAGATTGGTTATTGCCTCCACCACCTCCCCCATGCCCTCCATGTCCCCCATGCATGAATAAGTGCATAACTATACAAATTCCCAAAAGTAAGAATAGTGGTGGAAGACCAAGTATATGCGCCCAATGTTCTGCGATGAGAAAGAAGGCAATGATGGCTAGAAAGACAAACAATGCGATTTTTACAACTGATATTCTTGTGCTAGATTGATGATTATGTTGGTGAGCCATGTCTTCTTAATTTGTAGTAATTGAAATTCCCTACTTGTCTATCTCTACAGCGAAGTCAGCTTTTTAGCTGGCGGCAACATTAGGGGTGAATTGTTTGCTACTGGCTTTTTTCTAAAAAACGTAATTGAGATAGGAAGGAACATCAAAATAAAGACCAGTGGTAGGGCGTAAAGAAAGATAGAAACTAGAGGTGAGCGATAAACAACTACCAGTAAAAAAGCAGTAACAGTGAAGACAATAAATAGTGCCTGGTTTGCAGACTCTTTATTAAGTTGGAAGGAATAATGTCTATGTGGATGAATCATAAAAAACCTCCTTTTCTAGGACTATGTGCTGGATAACTTAAATCCTTTTAACAGGGACGAATTGACAATTACTGATAGAGAACTCAAAGCCATCGCAGCTGCGGCAATAATCGGACTTAAGTAACCGAAAGCTGCAATGGGAAGCCCGATTGTGTTGTAAATAAAAGCCCAGAACAGATTTTGTTTAATCTTGAGCATGGTGGCGCGAGACAAGCGGATAGCTTTTACTACGTCGCGCACATCATTTTTCACCAAAATGATGCCTCCTGTTTCTTTAGCGACATCGGCACCAGAGCCGATCGCGATACCAATATCAGCAGTTGCCAGTGCGGGTGCATCATTTACTCCATCGCCCACCATTGCGACTGCTTGACCGCGCTGCTGAATTTCTTTGACAACTTGGGCTTTATCACCTGGCAAAACTTCAGCAATTACCCGATCAATTCCCACTTGACGAGCGATCGCTTCAGCAGTACGCTGGTTATCCCCAGTAAGCAAGACTACCTTAACTTTCTCTTTACGTAAGGCTGCAATTGCTTCCTTAGCTTCTGGCTTCAACGTATCAGCTACTGCAACTATCCCCATCAACAGACCATTGCAACCTACCAGCATAGCCGTCTTACCATCTAATTCTAACTGAGTCAGGAAGCTTTCAACTTTTGGACTGACGGTATAGCCTTGTTGTTGGAACAACCGACGATTTCCCAGTAAGATGTGATCGCCGTTCACCTCTCCCCGAATACCATGTCCGGGAATTGCTTCAAAATCATTGACTTTGGGAATGTCTAGCATTTGGTGTTTGGCTGCCCGTACAATTGCCTCACCCAAGGGATGCTCCGAACCCGCTTCTACAGCAGCGGCTAGCCGAAGAATTTCATGTTCTGGACGGTTTGTCAAAGCAACAACATCCGTAACACTGGGTTCTCCGCGTGTTAATGTTCCTGTTTTATCAAAAATCACTGTGGAGAGTTTTTCAGCCCGTTCCAGAACCTCACCACCTCGGATCAGAATGCCATTTTCTGCACCTTTACCTACACCCACCATTAGAGCAGCTGGTGTAGCAACTCCCAAGGCACAAGGGCAGGAAATGATGAGTACCGCAATAAATGCCAGCAACGCTTGGGGAAAATTACCAGCCAGCAACCAGCCAATAAAGGCAATAATTGCTATCAACACCACAGCAGGGACAAAATAACCAGTCACTTTATCAGCAAGTCGTTGAACTTGGGCGCTGCTACCTTGAGCTTCTTCAACAAACTTGATAATTTGAGCCAGTGCCGTTTCTGCTCCCACGCGGGTAGCCTGAAAGCGAAAAAGTCCTGTTTTGTTTAAGGTTCCGCCAATCACTTCCGCCCCTGGTCTTTTTTCTACGGGTATAGACTCTCCAGTTAACATTGACTCGTCTATAGAAGAAGACCCTTCTAGGACAACTCCATCTGTTGGCACTTTCTCACCTGGACGCACCACAACGGTTTCACCCACCATCACAAGTTCTGCTGGAATTTCCATCTCCATTCCGTCCCGGATTACCCTAGCAGTAGCAGGTTTTAGATCCAAGAGTTTGCGGACAGCAGCGGAGGAGTTTTTCTTGATGATTTCTTCCATGTACTTGCCCAGCAAGACAAAGGCAATAATGATAGCGGATACCTCAAAGTAGACATCACGCTCTTCGACTCGAACAGGCAACAAGTTAGGAAAGAAGACGACTACTACGCTATAAAGGTAAGCTACAGTGGTTCCCAAGGCAATCAGGAAATCCATATTAATGTGGCGGGTGCGGATGGCATTCCACGAACCCACATAAAATGACCACCCACCAATGAACTGTATTGGTGTAGTCAAAATGAATAGCCATACGCCCCACGTGAACCAGGGTAGAGCTGGAATGGGAACCCAAGTTACAAGGGTAACACCTGCCGCTAGTCCCAGAAAAGCCGCAGCCCTGAGAATAGCCAAAAGCAGCACCCCCGTCAACGCAAGGGTGACGCGGTTCCGCATAGATTTGAGTTCTCTTTCAGGATCTAAAAACGTGTTTAGGCAAGTCTGGCTGCAAAAGTAGTAAGTGCGTCCGCTTCGTTCTGTCTTCAGCGATGTGGCTTTCGGTACTACCATACCGCAAATGGGGTCTTTAGCTACCTCTCCCGGATTTGTTACTACTGTGCTTGCGTGTCCATGTCCGTGATGTGTATGCTTGTTGGTTCTAGCCATCTTTCCCCGAACTCCTGTTTTGAGTTTTGAGTTTTACAGATACCTTTCCTTACCCTTCGTTGTTGAAGGCATTAGGTCGAATTTATTTGTTATTTATTTCTGTAGTTAAAGTTCACACGGCTTGTGAGGATTCAAAGGTGCGCTGGCAAACGGCACTGCAAAAATAATAGGTTTGTCCGTTTCGTTCTGATTTTAGTGCTGTAGCTTTTTCCACTGTCATACCGCAGATAGGATCTACAGCCATTTTGTCTTGCGTTTCTTGACCGACTTGATTACGTCGCTATTTAATACGTCGCTATTTAAAAAGTTTTTCAAACATGATTTCAACTCCTTTTGGTTAAATAGATTGTGAATTTGAAGAGATTTTTTTAATAAACCTTTGTGCGGGAAATTATTAATTTGTCAAATACATTCAACTTTTAACTTCTTTAAACTTTTCTTTGTCTTGGATTAATTTGAGTCGTTTTTTATTCATTATAAGTTTGAATGTATTAAATTGAATTCATTTTTACATTCTTTTTAGAAACACATTTTACGTAAATTCGAGAGAATAAACTCAGATATAATTTCACAATTTAGTATTTGTCAAATACTTTTTTTGACGATTTCAATGTGAGCATTATGTAGAGCTTGTATCTGATCGCCTGTGGTCATCTCGTATACAATTAGGTTTACTTTGGGAAACCTTTGTTTGAAGACTTTCACCGACTCAGGCACAATGTCATAGGCAGAGGAACCCTCAAATCCGATCGCAAGCCGACCCACCTCACCCCGACTGGCAAGCCGCGCCAGAACAATTCCTTCTTGAATCTGCGCCAGCACTCGGCGGGCTTCCCCTAGATAGACTCGACCTGGCTCCGTTAACTTAATCCGGCGCGTGGTGCGATGAAAGAGTTTGACTCCCAACTCCTCTTCTAGATGGCGAATTTGTCGAGTCAGCGGAGGCTGAGCAATGTGGAGCCGTTCAGCTGCCCGCCCAAAGTTCAGCTCTTCCGCCACAGCTATAAAGTAATGCAGGTGTCGAAGCTCGATGTTCACAATTGTGGCTCCAAATTTTCTAGAGCTTCTGAGTACACCCTGTTTTGCTCTGTATCAGAAGTTCAAATTTTCAAACTCATTGTTGACTTTGTGTAGGAGTAGGCTTATACCAAGCCTGATACCATTGCTGCATCTGTGCGATTTCAGCCGTTTGAGTCTTAATAATGGATTGAGCTAAGTTGCGAAGTTCGGGGTGTGTACCATTGTTAACAACCATACGCGACATCATTACCGCCATTTGGTGATGCGGAATCATCTCACGAATAAATTCTTGGTCAAAGTCAGAGGCATTCTTTAGAGTATCCAAATGCATCTGCATATCTGGATGCATAGACATTCTCATCATTCCTTGGTTCATACCCTGACCCCTGCCTTGGTGCATTCTCATCATCCCCATACCAGCCATTGGGGTAGCAGGCACTTCTGTGCCATACCACTTCTTGTACCAAGAACGCATCTGTTCAATTTCGCGGTTTTGGTCTTTGATAATAGCTTGAGCTAGTTTTTTAACTTCAGGACGTTTAGCACGGCTTAAAGCCAACTCAGCCATTTCTATTGCATCTTCATGGTGGGGAATCATCATTTCGATGAAATGTTGATCGACTTCACCCATCATCATCCCTCTTTGCTGAGGGGTGGTTTGGGCTAATGGGTGATGAAGATTATGTTGTGCATTAGGGGACTGAGCCTGCGTATTACTTGTGATTAATAATCCGGCAACAGCACTACTGGTGAATAGACCTGTCAGACCATAAATTAGAGTTTTGCTTTTCATAATTTCACCTCTTTTATAGGCTGAATATTTTGTTTATATAATTGAAGTTAACTGTAAAATGTGAGGATTTTGTGATGGTCAAAATTATTATTTAGTTCTAATCACAAACTATCTTTGTCCTTAATTTTCCCATTTGTTGCTGCTGAAGCATTTCTAAACATCACAGCTATAAATAGTAGAAAAATGATATCGTATATAATAAAATTGGTTCCCGAATCAATCCAGAAAACTTTTCATATCAGTCGCTATAACTAGTTATACAAAAGAATTATTCACATCTTTTTGCTCAGATGTGATGAATTGGGACAAATCAAAATGTAAGCATAAATAAGTATTAGCTAATTATTAAAGAGGTTACTAATGCCAATACTATTTGTCTAAAACCGAGACTTTGCATCAATTTATTACCTTCTAGATAATGCCAGTAAGTAATGTTTAAAATCAGCCAGATTCAGCATTATTTATCTAACTAATTATTCTCTTCAATGCTGAAGTTTACTTTTTGTTTTCTTTTACCTTTTTCTGGTTATTAATCAACTCCTTCTTAACTTCAATTTTCAATTCTCTACCCAGATGGAGAGTCAAGGAACAGCAACAAAACTTTACTTATCAAAATTGACCTGTTATGAGTTATTCCTTTAACAGCAGCCTATTCTTTTAGCTTTTCATCTAGAAATGAAATCAAGATGAAATATCATTCTGGAGCTAAATTTGTTTACAATGTCATGGCTCGCTAAACCACCAGAAAAACATCTGTGATAATCAAATCTAAGCTAGCCGCACTCGGTGTAGAGTCACTGCATTAATTGAAACAATCACAGTGGAAAGGCTCATCAACAAAGCTCCGACTGCTGAGGAAAGCAAAAACCCAAAAGTATAGGCGATTTCGGCAGCTAAGGGGATAGCCACAACGTTGTATCCAGTAGCCCACAAAAGATTTGGCGTTGCATAATAGCGATATGATTTTACACAATTTCTAACGACATTTCGAGCTTACAGCTACTATTTCATGCCCAAAATCAGCAACGGCTAAAAGCTTCTTAGGGCATTCTTTAACAGGAAGCAGTTACTGATTAAAACTAAACCGACCGTTTACCTTTTCACCGACCACATCCGCAGTAACTTTTACTTGATACTGACCAGTAGCTTTTTCAGCAAGTGCAGCCGTGTAGTGTTTGCCACTGGCATCATAAGTCAGAGGGATTGTTTTCTGCTTGCCATCGGGTAGCTGAACTTCAGCCGTCACTTTAGCGTTAGGAACTGCTTCATGATTGTCGCCTT
Organism: Nostocaceae cyanobacterium; assembly: GCA_051861145.1. GTDB lineage: Bacteria > Cyanobacteriota > Cyanobacteriia > Cyanobacteriales > Nostocaceae > JBHYDF01. Next base: position 10,910 of record JBHYDF010000107.1, on the reverse strand, counting down.
TTTGCAAATATAAATCCATGTGAGTTCCATTAGCCTCTTTCTCAGGTACAAACTCTAAGTGATAGGCTCCTGTCTCTACAACTTGACCACCTTTAGATGCACCATGTTCGTTATCTGTTTTGGCAGTAGGTGAAGCTGAAGTTACTGGAGACTCAGTACTTGAGGTAGAAGCAGCAGGACTGTTTTCTGTATTAGCTGCTTGATTGCTATTACTACAAGCCCCTAAAAAAAGCAATCCCACACTTCCTAAAACAATCAAACTCGATTTAAATGATTTCATTAGCTGCTAGATTTTAAGGATAATATAGTGATGTTTGCGGTCAGGGATACTATCTAGTGTGCCAAGAGAATATGAAATTAGGATGAAATGTATCATCTAGCTCAGATTTATTTAGTAATTTAGTTAGCAAATATACATAACTACCACCTGGTAAAAACTAAGATATCGTGATAAAAAGTTTTGGATTGGGTTTTAGTGAAGGCAGCCACTGAAGGTAAGGGGAAAAAGGTGTGTAATCCCGCCATCTGCAAATGTGAAGCAGACAAAGCTACTCGATGCCTGGCTACTCGCTTATATTTCAGTAAACATTTAATCTGCGGCGTTAAGGAGCAACTATGAATACTATCTCTATCGTTGGGCAACGGGCAAAACAAGTAACCCTGTCAGTACCTGGACAAGCAAGCTTACTGACTGGCTTGGTTATGCTCATCCTTTGGACGGTCTATTTTAGCCCCTATCCCCCAGTACATGACACATTCCATAAATTGCGCCACGGCACTGAATCAGTAGCGTGTCACTAAAAACAGCGATCGCATAAATACTATAGTGGTGGGCAATACCCACCCTATTTACTGAGAGAAAAAACTCCGTAATAAAAGAATTTGATGAAAAAACGGAATACAGCCTTACTTTTCGCAGCTATTAGTGTAGTCAGTTTGACGAATTGGTTATTGCCATCGCCGTCAGTTGCATCCTCACCTACAGTACAACTAAAAACCGAACCATCACTAGATAAAGTTTTACCATCATCTGAGCCTGTTAAACTGACTCTTCAAGCAGTTGATGCTCAAGGACAACTCTTGTCCAATGCCAACTTACAATTACAATTATTAACACCTGCACCGACTCCTTGGCTAACTTCCGATTTCCCAATTGTGGAAGGAACAAAGTTACTGGAGTTCAATGCTACTGCGCCTTCTGGCAAGTCGCAGTTTGAGCAAGTAATGCCTATTCGCGGTACCTATCAATTGCAAGCCAAGGTGACACCATTTGTTGCGGGTGCTTTTAAGCCATTTGAGCAAACCCTGACATTTTCTGTCCCAGAAAAACCTGTGAAATATCGGAATGTAGCGATTCTAGCTGCTATTTTGCTAGTAGCAGGATTCGGTGGTGGTTGGGTTATCGGTGGCAAGCAGACTATAGAACCAGGTGAAATTGCCCCGTAACGAGTGCGCGTGCTGCTGAGTGGAGCAACAATAGTTGCCATTGCAGCCCTATTGGTAGTCAATATTAGTGCAGAAAGAGCATCAACTCACGCTCACTCCGCACACAGCCACGCCACCACGCCAGCTATCCAGAAGTCTGGAGGTTTGGAAGTTCGCTTGTCTGGTGATACTAATGCAACTGTCGGACAAACTGCAACCCAGACAGTGCAAGTAACTGACGCTGCAACCCGAAAGCCAGTAAATGATGTGACGCTGAATATTCAGGCGATCGCCCTGGAAGACAATGAACTGATGTTTGCTTACAAGACTACTCCTAATGAGCAGGGTAAGTTCACTTGGCAAGAACAGTTTTTTGATGGTGCGCCGCACCAAGTAATTGTGGAAGTTTCACCACAGGCGGACGCTGCACGGCAATTTCAACCATTTAAAGTAGCACAATTCGTGGAAGTTGAAGGAATTGAGCCTCCCCTTTCTAGACGCTTTATTAGCTTAGGTTATTTCACCGGAATTTTTGTTGTGGGACTAGCAGGAGGATTGATATTACGGCGTCGTCGGAATGAGCCTACATATCAAAATATTTGAAAGTAGGTTTCGGCGTGTATTTACAGTTTTACTAAACTATATAGCGTTTCCCAACAAGCGTGAGGTACGCCGAAGAAGTAGTTAACCACAGATAAATACAGATGAACACAGATAAATTCGTACCTCAGCAGACTAGAAACCGCTATAATCGTTTTATCCCTGACCAACACCGACAGCTTGAAGTTGCTCCCGACTCGGTTTACCTGTTAGGACAAGTGTTCCATTGACGGCGATCGCAGGAACTGCATTTACTCCATACTGCTGGGCTTTTGAGCGCTCTTGTCCCAGGTTATAGACCAATATTTCACAACTTGAACAAGCAAGTTCTTGCACCATTTGCACTGTTTCACTGCACAGAGGACAGTCAGCCGTAAAAATCTCTATTTGACGTTTTGACATTTTGCTCATCAATAATTTTACTTCACTAATATTCTCAACCCTATAGTTTGCTATAGAGTCAACCCTACCTGAGTAAAATTTTTAAGCGAATTACTTGACTCTCTAGTTAACTAAAGAGTTTAGTATTGCTTTAACTGTTAAGGAACTGTTTGACCAACTAGATAATCAAGAAGCAGAAATGAGCATATCTACACCCACAAAAACCTTATTAGGCGGAATTGTAACTGTAACGGTATTGCTAACATTCGCAACTCATCCTGCATTAGCAAACACTGCTAGCCAGACTGTAGAAGCAACCACATCTACAAACAAGACAAATTTAGCTAAAGAGCAGAGAAATCAAACAATAGCGCAAACATCACCAACACCACAGCCGACAAATGAGAAGGGATGTGCCTGCTGCAAATCCATGATGAACAATATGCAGCAAATGAATCACAGTAATATGCAGAAGATAATGAATAATCAAAACAACCCATCTAGATAGGAGGGGATATATTCTCACCGTTAATAGTAACGGTGAGAGCTTTGTTTAAGTGAAAAAATATCATTTTTCAATAGATATATTCTTATCAGCAACTTGTTCAATTAGGCTACAAAGTTTCTGACTATAGGGGTCATCAAGAGGTTTATCTTCCCACTGCTCTCGATAGGCTTCTAGTTCAGCTTTAAGTGTTTGCATCTGATAGATTTGGTTCTCAAGATGAGCGATTTTCTGATTTAGTAAATCTCGCACAAGTGGGCAAGCGGGATTACCGCGATCGCGCACACCAAGCACTTGCTGAATTTCAGAAAGAGAAAACTGTAAGGATTGAGCTTTTTTGATAAACTTCACACGCTTGATGGCATCAGAATCGTAATAGCGATAGCCACTTTCACTTCTGTGGACGGGTTCTAGCAACCCTAATGTTTCGTAATAACGAATCGTTCCCACAGCAACATCAGTTTGTTGTGCCAACTCTCCGATTTTTAGAAGTTTATTGTGGGATGATGGTTCACAAGTATTTTTCATGGTAGTCACTATAAATTTTTTGCTGTCTACCAACTACAGCTTAAACTCTAAAGTCTACTGTAGAGTCAAGACTCTCTGTTGCCTATCTCATTACCTTGTCCATCATAGGCATTTCTTCTTCAACAGAACGTTTGACTGTACGATCATGTTCCCCTATCCCTATTTATTTTGTGTGTAAAAGTTTTATTTCCATGCAAATGTTCTTGACTCTATAGTTTGCTATAGAGTTAAAAATTGTATACATAACTATTTCAAAAACTTTTAGATAGATCTTACCTATGAGTCAGCCAGATACAAATAATCAATCTATGAAATGGATAGGAATTGCTATAGTAGTCTGCGCTATCCCCATAGCAGTTTCCTTATTTCTAGGTGGAGGTTTGGGGTTTTTGTTTGGTCGTTATAACCAACAGCCCTCTAGCAACCAGTTAAGCAGTCAAGAAACACCTCAGCTTCAGTCTAAACCAACGGCTGTAAATGTATCTCTAGAAAAAGCGGTCAATTGGCAAACCAACAATCATGTTCATGGTTTGGCGGTAAATCGAGAGAATCCCACAGTTATCTATATTGCCAGCCACAATGGTCTGCTGCAACGTTCTGAAACTGGGGAGTGGTTCTGGATAGGAAAACAACGAGCCGACTACATGGGTTTCACCGCTGATCCAACTAACAGCGATCGTTTTTATGCTAGTGGACACCCTCATACAGGAGGTAATTTAGGATTCATCAAAAGTGAGAATCAAGGGCAAGATTGGAAACAAATTTCTATGCCTGGGGTAGACTTTCACGCTTTGGCAATATCTCCCAGTAACCCCAATGTTTTCTATGGATGGCCTGCTTCGGGAGCGCAAGGGCTGCATACTTCTACTGATGGTGGAAAAACTTGGACTAAACCCCGCATGAATGGGTTAAGCGGTGTTCCTTTTGACCTTGCAATTGATCCACAAAACCCTGACCATGTGTTTGCAGCTACTCGTACGGGTTTGTACGAGAGTACTAATGGTGGTAATGACTGGATGCTAGTGCCAAATACACAGGAAGCTCCTGTTGTTAGTCTAGCTTTGCTCAAAAATGGCAACAGTACTGTCATGTATGGGTATCGTTTTCTCAAATCAGCGCCTGGTGTTTATCGCAGTAATGATGGTGGTAAGACTTGGGAGAAGCTTTGGACGGAAACTAATGGAGTGGTTGTGAAACTAGCGATCGCCCCCAAAAAGCCACAGATACTTTATGCAGTAAATGAGAACAACGTTGTCTTTCAATCGCAAAATGGTGGGAAAAACTGGAAACCATTAAGCTAAAGTATCCTAATCGTTTCCTCAACTTTTCAACAATAAACACACAAAAGAATAACCCAACAATTCCGTAAAGTTTGCTGGAAAGCTGGGTTTGACAATTATTTAAATTACTTAAGGCTGAATCTGGTTGAGGAGAGATTGTGTTTGTTGATACCTAAGAGTATCTCCTTGCTGTTGAAACAGACTTGCAGCTTGCTGCAAATCAGCAATAGCGTTACGCTTATCTCCTAGAGCATATCGAGCAAGTCCTCTGTTGCCGTAAGCATCTGGCAGGTTAGGATTAATACTTAATGCCTGGTTAAAGTTTGAAATGGCTTGCTTGTGATTTCCCTGTCTAATATTGGCAAGTCCAAGATTGTAGTAGCCATCTACAAACTGCGGATCTATTTTTAGTGTTTGGTTAAAGTCGGCAATGGCTGCTTGGTTATCTCCTAGTTCCGCGTAAGCAGTTCCCCGACCATTGTAAGCATCTGCGTGTCTGGGATTCAGTCGTAAGGCTAGGTTATAATCTGCTAAAGCTGCTTGAAAGTTTCCTAATTGAGATTTTGCTAACCCCCGCAGACAATAACCTTCGTAATATCTGGGATTGAGCTTGACCACAGAGTTAAAATCTTCAATAGCTCCGTTGAAGTTGCCTTGTGCTAGCTTTTGCACCCCTTGATTATAGTATTCCTGAACATTCATCTGCTGGAAGCGAATTTGTGGTGGCTGTGCATAAACAGCAGCAGGTGTTCCACCCAGTAAGCTTGTGATTCCCAGAATAGCGATTGTTTGCTTGATGTACTTCATCGCTTTACTCCCCGTGGGTGCGGAATTCCATACGTTTATTCTAGCTATGAACTCACAGGGACTAATTTTCGATTAGAAAACGATTAAAAAAATGTTTTTATTCCTCAGATTACTTACTGAAAATGATGACAATTCCCAGAATGAGCAGTAGCATTCCAATCGCATAATAAAAAATAGTCGCACCTGTGTCACCAATAAGATTTCTGACAAATCTGACACTGCTTTTGTTCCAATAGGGACTTGGTTTGTAATAGGTTAAAGCGATGGTGATCAAGCCTGCTATGATTACGACAAGACCGCTAATTAAATGCATTATGTATTAGAGGTAACTTTCTGCCGCTTTGCTCTCATCAGTAAACCGTGTTTAGGTGCAAATATCATCGCCGCCACAAACAACAGAGTTTGCAACACCACAATACAACCTCCAGTTGCACCATCAATGTGATAGCTGATGTAAGTCCCCATGACGCTGGAAAAGACCCCAGAAGCCATAGCAATAAGCATCATGTGGTCGAAGCGATCTGTTAACAAATAAGCCGTTGCACCGGGTGTCACCAGCATCGCCACAACGAGAATAATCCCCACTGTTTGTAGTCCAGCAACAGCAGTTAAGGACAGTAACGATAGCAAAATATAGTAAAGCGCTCCTGTATTTAAGCCAATTGAACGTGCATGGGTAGGGTCAAAACAAAATAACAGTAGGTCTTTGCGTAGAATGGCAATTAAGGTAATGGTAATAACGCTAATAATTACTGTCTGAATGATGTCTGCTTGAGAAATACCCAGAACATTACCAAACAAGATATGCGTCAAGTCTACAGTGCTTGGCGTTTTAGAAACTAGCACCAACCCCAAGGCAAAGAACCCTGTAAACACTAGTCCGATTACTGTGTCTTCCTTAATTCTCGTTTGTGCTTTGATAAAACCAATGGCAATGACTGAACCCACCCCAAACACAAACGCACCAATGGCAAAGGGTATCTTGAGAACATAGGCAATGACTACCCCAGGCATGACAGCATGGGAAACTGCATCCCCCATTAATGCCCAACCTTTAAGAGTCATGTAGCAAGATAGGACTGAACAAACTAACCCAACTAAGGCACTAATAAGAATTGCCTTTACCATAAATTCATGTTGCAAGGGAGCGATAAACCACTGTAGCAATTCCATTACAATGCCTCCTGATTTTCACTCTTTAAACGGCTTTTGCTAAACGGTAAATCAGCCAACGAACCGCCAAAGGTACGAGAGAGATTTTCTTCTGTAAAGACTTCTGAAGTATTGCCGTAAGCTAAGATGGTGCGGTTAATGAGAATTACTTGGTCACAGAAGGTGGTGATTGATGCCAGGTCATGGGTAGAAATCAAAATTGTATGACCTTGTTCTCGCAATTCTAGTAATAGGTCAATCATGGTTTTTTCTGTTTTGATATCCACTCCTGTGAATGGTTCATCTAACAGTAAAACTGTTGCCTGTTGCGCCAAAGCGCGTGCAAAAAAAGTACGTTTTTTTTGTCCGCCAGAGAGTTCTCCAATTTGGCGATCGCGCATTGACCATATCTGCACTCTCTCCAAACTCTCCCTTACCACCCTTTTATCTTTGCCAGAGGGAATTCTCAGTATATTCATATACCCATAGCGTCCCATCATCACTACATCGCGGACACTCACAGGGAAATTCCAATCTACCTCTTCCGACTGCGGCACATATGCCACCAGGTTATTTTTTTGCACCATTTTCATAGGCAAGCCGTTAATTAAAACTCTCCCTGTTGTCGGCTTTACAAACCCCATAATTGCCTTGAAAAGGGTGGATTTTCCGGCTCCATTCATCCCTACCAACCCACAAATAGAGCCAGTTTTGAGTTGCACAGAAGCACCGTGCAATGCAACCTTGCCGTGATAGGCAACTGTCATATTTTTTACATCAATACTGAGAGTTTCCATAATTTAGTCATTAGTCATTAGTCATTAGTTATTAGTCAAGAGTTAGTGGTTGGTAATTATTCCCCACTCTCCCCCACTCCCCCTAATCCCCAGAGGGGACACCGAGTTCCCTATATCTAATTTCCCTGTAACCCCTTAATTAGAGTTGTGACGTTATGTTCCAACAACTTGAGATAAGTTGATGCAGGTCCATCAGGAGGGGAGAGGGAATCAACGTAGAAAACTCCAGCGAATTTTGCACCCGTTTCCTTAGCCACTTGACGTTGTGCTTCATTATTCACCGTACTTTCACAGAAAACAGCGGGTACTTTATTTGCCTTGACCGTATTGATAACCTTTTCAATCTGCTTGGGAGTGGCTTGCTGTTCAGAGTTGACCGCCCACAGATAAACTTCTTTTAAACCATAATCGCGGGTGATGTAAGAAAAAGCCCCTTCACAACTGACCATGTACCGCTTGTCTTCTGGAACTACCGACACCTCTTTTTGCAGCTTCTGGTCAATGTCCTTAATTTTCTGGCTGTATACCAAGGCATTTGCATTGTAGGTGTCTGCATTCGCTGAATCTAAATCAACCAATGCCTTGCGAATATTCTCTACATAAATCAAGGCGTTTTGCGGCGACATCCAAGCATGGGGATTGGGTTTACCTTTGTAAGCATCCTCTGCAATCTCTACAGGTTGAACACCTGCACTTATAGTGACATGGGGAACTTTAGGGACACTGTTGTAAAATTTCTCCGCCCACCGTTCCAAATTCAAACCATTATCTAAAATCAGGTCAGCTTTTTGCGCCTTTACCAAATCACTGGGTGTTGGTTCATAACCGTGAATCTCCAAACTTGGTTTGGTAAGAGATTCTACAATCGCCTTATCACCTGCTACATTCTGCGCCATATCGGCGATGACTGTAAATGTTGTCAGAATTACCTTTTTATCTAGAGTTTTTTGGTTCGTGGTATTGGTTTCTCCTGGGGTTGGACTCACCTGTGACAGTACAGCATTAGGAGGTGTGGAGTTACACCCACTCAGCCAAAGTCCAAATAATACCCCAGATGTTACAACCAACTTCCGTGCGTAGTGTGGTCTTCGTACCTGGCGACTATTGAAACTAAATTTCATTTATGCATTTTTCATAATCTTTTCATTTTTCCTCACTTTACTACAAAGAAGATAAAAATGAAAGGAATATGAAAATCTTTACAATGAATGGCAGTGAGTACACCGTGCATTGTGTATCTGGAGTTATGCTTACGGTACTTGTTTGGTATCTTTGGAAAACTGAAGTGAGCAAAACTGCAATGAATATCAACCTCTAGGCGCATACATTATCACCAGCACACCCAAAAGCACGATCCATACACCGAGCCAGTCAAACTTATCTGGTGCTATTTTGTCAACTTGCCATCCCCAGAGAATTGAAAGCAGAATAAAGATGCCACTATAAGCTGCATAGACTCGTCCGAAATTGGCTGGCTGTAACGTGGGAATAATGCCATACAAAGTCAGTAGGCTTGCTCCAGCTAAAGCAAACCAAATATTTTTACCCTCCCGTAGCCACAACCAAATTAAGTATCCTCCACCAATTTCACATAACCCAGCCAAAATGAAGTAGAACAAAGACCTAATAACTTGCATAGATTCCTGGACTTACACATAACCAGTTTGCGATACAGAGCATTTTGCAATTGATTAAGTTTGTGGTGTAGCACTAGCAATCATCATTCCCCATACAACACCAAAACGAAATTTAGTTGTACGCTCTATATTAAATAGAGCAGATGTAAATAAGCTATGAAATTCTTTTTGGGTGTAACACCGCTTATAAGCAGGATCGACAAACTTCAAGAAAAAATCGCAAATGCGACACAATAAATAATCTTTGCACCAATCTAAAATAACTACTTTTCCGTCTGGCTTTAAAACTCGTTTAATTTCTTTTAATGCAATATCTGGGTCGTCAAAATAATGAAATGCACTGGCAGATACAACTACATCAAAGCTATTATCTGCAAATGGTAAAGCTGACACACTTGCATTCTGAAATGAAACGTTGGGGTAAGTACGACATTTTTGTTTAGCCACGAGGAGCATTTCTTCTGAAATGTCTACTCCGGTAATCACCTGCTGTGGATTTTCGGTTAGTAATAATCGCTCAAATTCTCCTGTTCCACAGCCAATATCAAGCACTATCGCTTCTGGTGAAATCTGTGCCCAATTTTTTACAAAAGATAATGTTTTGGCAATGTAATTATTCCAACGCTGGTCATACACATCTGCCATCTGGTCATATTGAGAGCGAATTACTGTCTCACTCATAGCTATTCTTTTGCAGGATGATGAATATCAATACAATAAGGGTGTGAGTGACGGATACGTTTGTGTTGATGAGGATGGGTGTGAGGTTCTCCTAGTGGTATTCCTGGGCGATGGTCATGCTGATGATGTTCATCATGGATGTGTTCGTGTTCATGCCAAAGGTTTGCATGAACGTGTTCATTTTCATCTGCTTTTGGTGAGAGGATGAGTTGTACCACTCCTAGCAAAATTAAACCAATCAAGCTGCCGTAGAGAAATTCGCTTTCTGCAAAGTTACTTCCCAACCATCCAGCCAGGGGATAGGAAATCCCCCACCACAAGTGACTCCAAGCAAAGTGTGCGCCGTAAACTCGCCCTTGCATATCAGTAGGAATACGGTCTGCAATCAAAGTTTGGGTAGGTAAATTCACAAAGTTTTGTCCGACACCAGCCACTAACCATAAAACCATTAATACTATAACAGAGGCATAGTTTGCTGGTAGGAGGGATAAAGTTATCAAAATCGCACCGAACAGTACAAAGGTTATCCGTCTAAAGCGTTGACTTATTGCACCAAAAGCCACTGCTGAAAGCGTTGCGCCTATTCCAAAAGCACCCATTACCCAACCATACTCCACATCTCCCAGTTTGAGCGTTCCCTTAACGTAACCGACAGTATTGACCAAAATCTGCGCTCCGGCAATAGATGCTACCAACTGCATGAATAATGCATAGCGGATGTATGCATCAGTGAATAGACGAGTCGTACCGTCTCTAATATCTCGCCACGTTCTACCTCTGACAGTTGACGGTTGTTGGCTATGTTCTACTCTTAACTGGCCAGGTAGCGTAAAAATAAATACTGCTGCAATCAGGAAACTCAGAGCATCTAGAAAGAAAATTTGTCTTGCTCCAATTAGTGCCGCCACGCTGCCAGCAATACCAGGGCCAAGTACCCCTAGTAACTGGTAGGTGGCGCTGGAAAGGGCGATCGCTTGCGGGTAATCATTCTGACCAGTAACTAGAGGAATTGTGGCTTGATAAGTCGGTGTGAAAAATGCATTAAAGACGTTGAGGGCAAATATAATACCAATTCTCTAAAATCCTGCTACAGATAAAGCCTCTTTAATGTAGCGGC
>JBHYDF010000106.1:7529-28124 GCA_051861145.1 Nostocaceae cyanobacterium | reverse complement strand
AGGGGGATCTAAGATTAATTGGTTTAAAACCATACTTCTCAGACATCCTCTCAGATTAATTGGTTTAAAACCATACTTCTCAGACATCCTCTCAGAATTTTTTAAATTTTTAATAACAAAGCAGCAATTTCAAGGTAGAAATATTTCAGGTTGTTGGCAAAAATAAACTTAATTGGTGAAGAATATTAATTTTCAATGGTCAAGAGGTGCTATATGTAAAACCATTACCAACTCATACCATTTCTTTATGAAGATGCGCCTAATTAGCCTGGTTTGGCTTGTGGCTTTGTTTGTGTAGCACCGGACATTTCTGTAGGTGACTAAAGCGCAGCCTCAGATAAAATTGGTATCAGACTTATATATCAGCCTGGTAGTCTAACACACTACTAAGTAAAACTAATATGGCTTATGGCGTTTACTGGTAGTTTAGCAGAGTTTTTCTTGCCAAAAATCTTTCAATTCCTAGAGCAAGAAAACAAGACAGGATTACTCACAATTCGTACCTTCGCTGCTGATTTGACTGCTGTTGTGCAACTTCATTACATATGGCTGCATCAAGGTCGCATTGTAGCTGCTGCCAATAGCCTAGATGAAAAAACATTGCTTTCGATGATGGCTCAACGGGGCTGGGTGAGCGAAGATGTTGCTTTGAGAATGGCTCAGCTTTGCCCGGTTAACACACCGATAGGTCTATGTCTCAAATTTCAAGGACTGCTGCAAGCTGAACAACTGAAGCTATTATTTCGTATCCAGGTAGTAGAGCAAATATCTGCCTTATTTGAACTGAAAGATGGTCAGTTTGAATTTGATGATAAAGCCATTTTACCGTTAACAGAAATGACAGGCATGAGTTTGCCAGCAACTGAAGCAACACTTATTGGTTTGCGGATGCTGCGAGATTGGAGTGCTATGACAGAAAAACTTCCTGACCCTAATTATGTCTTGTCCAGTCACAGCACAAGTCAACCCCAGCTACAGTTAGACTCCTTAGAATGGCAAGTTTATCAATTGGCGAACGGTACGATTTCTCTACAGATAATCGCCGATCAACTTGGACTTGCTGTAGAAAAAGTCCAACAAATTGCCTTCCGATTGCTCATGAGTAATATAGCAGAAAATACAGGAGAAGAAGTTTTCCTGACTGCTTCACCAATTCACGCGAATACTATTACAGAAAATTTACCACAGCCAACCGTAGATTCTTCTAGCCGAACTGATGACACTGAGATATTACCTCATGTAGTGGCAGAAACTATCCCTATAGAAGAACCTATAGAAGAAAATTTATCACAACCAACCGTAGATTCTTCTAGCCAAACTGATAACACTCAGATGTCACCTCATGTAGTCGCAGAAACTATGCCTATAGAAGAAAACTTATCACAGCCAACTGTAGATTCTTCTAGCCAAACTGATAACACTCAAATGTCACCTCATGTGGTGGCAGAAACTATCCCTATAGAAGAACCTATAGAAGAAAATTTACCACAACCAACCGTAGATTCTTCTAGCCAAATAAATCTCCGTCAGTCGTTTACCCAAAAGATAGTTGGTTTTCTGCGTGCCACGTGGTCTTTTTTCCAAGGATTATGTGGTTTTCAGCGAAGAAAAAATTAGCAGCGTCAATAATAAATTGAAATGCTTTATCAACAGATGATCTAACAATTACTCACTTCAGCAAGCCCCAAGTAGTTGGATATTTTTTTATTTGGAAGTCCCTAATTTCTTTGTGATATAATACTTAACCCAATAAATAAACCTGGTATCTGAGAGATACCGGGTTTTTCACTTTTTACGAATGATTTAGGACTACTTAGATAAATGGGTAAATAGATGACTAAGTGCCAAACAATTCTGATTCCGGCTGCGGCTTCACTAGTTTTTCTCTGCGCCACTATCCAAAGTATAGTTTTTTTAAACATCTATCTTTGGAAATAAATTTGTTGTATATTTAGATTCATCTTTTGAATGCATCAGTTCTGAAAGGCTTTAATAGCTAGTCAGAACATCCAAACCTCCAAGTTAATAGCACTGTTTGCTCTGGGACGAACAACTCTTTGTCTGACTGAGGTTGATTTATGCAGTGCATACGTAGTTTATAATCAGTGTCATTTTAGGGTGCGGAATACCGTATGCAATGTGATTTAGATTGCATACTGACACACACAAATAAATTACAATTAAATTCCTGAAACGGAGATAAAAAGATGTATTTGAACAATTCATCCGCACTTATCAGGTTCATGTTAAAAATTAAACTTGCATTTACTCTATTTGAGTTCAGTAACTTAATTTACCTAGCACCGAGTAGTGGCTATGGTGACAGCTAAGATTGCAGAGGTATAGATGGAATGCTGGGCATAGTGATAAGGAAAACAGTTTAGCCGCTATGCATCTGAGCAAAACCAGAAGCCACTGTTTGGGCATTTTAGAAAATACTTCCTTAGCCTGTAAATAAATCAGAGTTTCCAGCAAAGGAACCAACGCCGTTAGTGAAAAAGCTCAAATACCTTCACTCACAATTTTTTAGGAAAGAGTTATGATTAGCGTTTCCATGCTACAAGATGAGCTGCAAAAGTTTGTTTCAGGCAGCACTGATGTTCAAGGTGCAACTCTGGCAAGCCCTGATGGCTTAGCTTTAGCTTCTGTCCTACCAGCCGGTATGGATGAAGAACGCACCGCCGCCATGTCTGCATCCATGCTATCACTGAGCGAACGCATTGGCCGTGAACTAGCTCGTGGTAGTGTAGAGCGTATTGTCGTAGAGGGTGAAAAAGGCTATGGTGTATTGGTTAGTTGTGGTGCTGATGCAGTTTTATTGGTACTCGCTAGCGCCGAAGTTAAGCAAGGCTTATTATTTTTGGAAATTAAACGTGCTGTTTCTAGAATTGCACCCTTGTTAGCTTGACTAGCGAACCAAAATAGTCCTTACACCGATATTTGGATTGCCGATTTTACATCTTAGCTTCCAACTTCAAACGCAAATTTAACTCAGGCTTAAAATAAGGAGTTCATAACTACTGACATAGCCTCAGCATGTTCGAGAGTACTAGAACTCAACCGGAATTTTACGTAGTTCATAAATGTAATGATAAGAGAAACCCTACGTAAAAAAACCTGAATTCTCAAAAATTGCCTGACCAAAATCTGAATTATTTTTGTAATCGGAGAACTTTAATAATGGCTTTAGAACCGAATGGCTTTTTGTCTACGCTTGAAAAGCGTGTCGGCTTAACAGATGAAGACAAATCGATACTTAAATCTGAAGCAGACTGGGGGTTACAAATTGCCTCAGAGATGGCTGACCACTTTTACGCCTACCTAGGGCGGGATGAGGAAATGAATCGGATTCTCAATGACGGAAACGAACGTATGCATCGCCTGCATAAAACCTTCATTGAATGGTTTCATGAGATGTTTACAGGAATGGATGATTGGGGTAGTGCGTACGCGGAACGCCGTTGGAAAATTGGTCTAGTTCACGTTCGTATTGGTATCGGACCTCAGCACGTTGTTCCAGCAATGGCAACAGTAATTCATCAAGTAGAAAAACGCCTGCAAATTGATGGTAAAAATCAAGCTCTTAAAGATGCTCTGGGTCGCATCTGTATGATTGATTTAGCTTTTATTGAGCAAGCTTACGTAGAGGTATCTTCATCTGCTGTTCTTGAAGAAACTGGGTGGACAGAAGGTTTGTTTAAGCGTTTAATTGCGACTGGCGCACGTTCTATGTAAAACTTGCCGCCTCATCACTCATTTCGCTCAAAGTCAAAAGTCAAAAGTCAAAAAAATTGGATGCAGAGCAACTAAATTTATTTATGGGGATTGTAATGCGTAAATTTTGAATTTTGAATTCCCCGAAGGGTTGACAGGGTGTATTACCTTATACTATTTTTGATTTTGGATTTTTGATTGTAGAAACCTTGCTAAGTTGTACTTTTTGCAACCCATCTGTCGTAAATATGTTTCCAAATAGTATTACATATCCTGCACTACCTAGATAAACATTTATACTATATCTCAGACTGACTCGATTAAAGGCGATCGCTCATTAACACGATAACTGCCAACAATCGCTTTTAGAGGTCATTTATAAAGAAAATCTGATCCCCCCAACCCACGCCACTTGCTACAACGGGGGGAACCCCCGCAACGCAGTGGCTCCCCTTAAAAAGGGGGGCTAGTAATTATTTCTCCCCCCTTAAAAAGGGGGGATTAAGGGGGGATCTAGGATGAAACTAAGGTTTAGAGGCTTAATATTTACTTTATAAATGGTCTCTTAATGAAATTTAGCAATCCTATTTGATTTATAAAAATTCAGATTTCTGTTGAAACCCGGTATTTCCCAGATACCGGATTTCTTGTTTTCACAAAAGATTATTGTTGAAGGCGAAAAAGGTTACGGCGTGTTAGTGATGTAGGACACCAATTAGACTTCTCGTGTTCATCAATCAAAAATCTGTCATTTTGGTATCCTACGCCACTATAAAAGAGCGTTTCTAAATTGATGGTTAATTGCTAACGTTTTCTGATGGTTCAGGCTGCCAAACTTCTCCATACTTATCTCGAAGAGTGTGCCAAGCCTCTACTTGTCCTGGTTCATATTCTCCCGGTTTACCCCATTGTAAAAACATACTCAAAGCTGATTCTTGTTTATCATCCAAAAAGCGGATGGCATAAGTAGTAAAATTGCCCCGCTTCGCTTCACCAGTTTCAAATTTAACTTGAGTAATTTTGTCCATATTCAAGTGAAATTCAAAACCCTCCGTATGCATATTCGCATACTTACCTTTTGGTAATTCTGCATAAAATAGTTTTTCCACTTTCCCACGCGCTTCTAATACTGCCGCGCTACTAGTAACAATTAAGCGCAAGGTTCCTAAAGTTTCGCAAGCTTCCAAAAATTCTTTTAAAGTTTTTGTCATTTGTCATTTGTCCTTTGTCATTTGTCATTTGTCCTTTGTCACTTGTCCTTTGTCATTTGTCATTTGTCATTTGTACAAAACTAATGAATAATGACTAATGACTAATGACTAATGACTATTTTTCATACTGTTCGTAAGCATTGACAATGCGTTGAACAAGGGGATGGCGCACGACATCTTTTTGGGTAAATTCAGTAAAGGCAATTCCTTCAACGTTTTTTAAAATTTTTAATGCTACTGCTAATCCAGACTCTTGGTGTAATGCCAAATCGGTTTGTGTCATATCACCTGTTACTACCATGCGAGAACGGAAACCCAAGCGAGTCAAAACCATTTTCATTTGAGATGGTGTGGTGTTTTGAGCTTCATCCACAATTACAAAAGCATTATTCAGCGTGCGTCCCCGCATATATGCTAAAGGTGCAACTTCAATGATGCCTCTTTCCATTAATGATGGAACTTTTTCTGGGTCGATAAATTCATTAATGGCATCATAGAGTGGACGCAGATAGGGATTTACTTTCTGTTGCAAGTCGCCTGGCAAAAAGCCGAGTCTTTCTCCTGCTTCCACGGCAGGACGAGTTAAAATCAGCTTATCAAATTCGTTATTCAGCAGTGCTTGAACGGCTACGACAACTGCAAGAAAAGTTTTGCCTGTACCAGCAGGCCCGTTGCAAAAAATTAAGTCTTGCTTGCGTAGGTATTGAATATACTGCCGTTGTCGAAAAGTTTTTGCACGGACTTCTTCGCCTCGGCGAGTTTTGGCAACGACATCTCGCTGCAAGTCTTGCAGTTCACCTTCTCGATGGGTATCAAGGGCTTGGCGAGCTGTGAGAATATCGGCGCTAGAAACAATATTACCTTTGCTCCAGATATCTTCAAGCGATCGCACTAATTTACTCGCCAGATCAATTTGCTTTTCAGTCCCACTAATATGTAGTTCTTGTCCGCGCAATACTAACGTGGCTCCCGTTTGTCGTCCCAGGATTTTCAGATTTTCTTCTCCTTGTCCCGCTAGTGCGATCGCGCTTGTGATATTCGGCAGTTCAATAGTTAAGGCATCTGCCATAGTATTTACTGATTTTTAAAGACCTTTTCTTAACGAAGATTAATATTTTTCTGGGTGAGGTGTTTTGTTGTTCATAAAAAGTAGAGGCGCAGCTAGCCTCTTTAACGAAGCAACACGCTTGCGTCTCTACGTTATCTAGGTTTGATTTACAACTGAATAATTTCAAACCGTTAATTTTAGAACTGTCTTTGCTTAATTAGCTTAACCAAAGACATTTTTTGGATTTAGTAGCGATCGCCTTTGCGTGCGGTTTCTGCTTTGCGCTTGCGGCGCAAACTGGGTTTTTCATATCTTTCCCGGCGCTTAACTTCGGATAAAA
Source organism: Nostocaceae cyanobacterium (assembly GCA_051861145.1). GTDB lineage: Bacteria > Cyanobacteriota > Cyanobacteriia > Cyanobacteriales > Nostocaceae > JBHYDF01. Next base: position 21,811 of record JBHYDF010000106.1, on the reverse strand, counting down.
TCCCAGCTTTTTGAATTTTCTTTTTAAAACGTCTCAGTGCCGAGTCAATCGACTCATTTTCACCCAAACGGACTTCAGCCACTCCCTGGTTTCACCTCCTTACAGAGATTTTCAGAGTCATGTATTCTACTTACTATCCGTAAGTAGTATATCGCTGGCTTTTAGTAATGGCAATCTTCCATCTTTCTTACAGCCATTTTCAGGTAAATAGACCACACTATATGGTAAGGGCGGGTTTTGTTTCAATCTTGAATTAAAGCAGAAAGGATCTCAGCTAAACCCACCCCTACAAAAAATTGTGGTTCAAATAAATGAAATTTGCTGTAATCCGAAATAATAATGGTGATGGCGTAGCGTTCATTTTAGCGATAATGTTTGCTAGTGACGCAACACCAACACTACTGATGCCAGCGTACCAAACTTGGTCGTTTTTAGCTATTCCGCTCTACAATACTTGAACAAAGCTAGACAAAGTTAAATCTTGTTAGACATTGCCCAGATTGCTTCCTGCTTCATTCTGGCAGTGTCGGCACTAACCAGTCCACAGGCTTAACTTCGGATAAAGCTTACCCTAGTTGTAAATTGTCTGTGCATGAGAATTTGAGAGACTTTGCTACTTTAATCCGTTATTTTCAGCACCATTAAGGTTTCTGGACTTCTCAACCGCCTTGCGACAGGTGGGCTACTCTTAAAAGTTTTGTACAGGTTCTCAAGCCTTAATTTTTTCGCTTGGTTTTCGCGTGTTCACAACTATAACAAATTTTATGTTGGACAAAACATCCATCATTGTCTAGCTTTGTCCAACAATTTAGTTACAGTTTTTCACCCCTCAGTCTTCTAGTTTAAACCTAGCGAGAGCGGGGTCTAGCAACAGGGCGGCTTCCGTTTCCACGTCGTTCTTTTGATTTGGGCGGCGGTAATCGCTCCTCTCCCTCTTCTTCAAAAGAAACGCCCTCGCGACCAAGACCATTACTGCCGTAGATATCTAAATATACTGAGTAACCAGCGGCTTGGGCGGCAGCGGCAATAACTGTACGAATCGCCTGAATATTGCGTCCTCCCCGACCAAACACTTTTCCTTTATCGGTGCTTTCAAAAGCGATACGAATCCAAGCTCGCTTACGGGTGTGAGATATTTCACAATCGACGCTTAAAGACTTAGGCGATTCCAAAAACGGCTGCATCAAAAACCGTATTAACCCAACGTAGTCAGGACTTACTATTGGGGATTTTGTTGCAACTTTAGGAAGCGGCTTTTGCACTGACCTGTTCAAAGACATTGGCTTTTTCTAAGATGCGACGCACGGTGTCAGTCGGTTGAGCACCTTGTTGTAGTCGCTTGACGATGCCGGGGACATCCAGTCGTACTTCATCAGTTCTGGGGTTATAAAATCCCAGTTCTTCTAGGGGACGACCATCGCGGCGAGCGAGGCTGTTAATGGCGACTATGCGATAACTCGCTTCCCGCTTTTTTCCGTATCGCTTCAAGCGCAGTTTAATCATGGTTGAGAGATGATTCTCCTATTGTTAGCGAAGAGTTTGCAGCTAGTTGGTTTGGAAGCTACCTTTTTTTAGTTGCTCCTTGTGGACAATTGTAGCGACGGGCAATATGCCAAATCAAACAACAGTCCGTAGATTTTTGTTGGTTCCGGCTATGTGGGACATTAAGCAACGTTGCACATTTTAGTACAACACCTACTCAATTACTGGTTCAACGAAGACCGTCGGCGGTACTTTCTCCCCAGACATTACATGAGGCACAAGCCCCTTAAGTTAAACTCCTTTTAGGAGGAGTGTAACTACTATAATGCTGAAATGCTAATTTTAGCACTTGCCTAGGCTTAACTGCCATTTGTCATTTGTCATTTGTCAAAAGTCCTTTGTCCTTTGTCATTTGTCCTTTGTCATTTGTCCTTTGTCAAAAGTCTTTACACTTAACTAATGACCAATGACCAATGACTAATGACCAATGACTAATGACCAATGACCAATGACTATAAAGTACCGAAACCTTTCTTCTTTTTGTCCTTCTTGGGCTTCTTTTTCGTGCTAGCGCCACCACTATAACCCCGCCATCCGGGGGCAGGGGGACGATTGCCAGCCCCTGCAAAGGGATCACCCATACCACCACCAAGCCCAGGCATACCAGGAAAGCTGCCTTGACCCATTTGCTGCATGAGATTACGCATTTTTTGGAAGTCACCTACCAGCTTACTGATATCTGACTCTTTATAGCCACTTCCAGAAGCAATCCGCCGCCGCCGACTAGGGGAACTAGCCAATAAATCCGGATTTTTGCGTTCCTCTGGGGTCATGGAATTAATCATCGCTTCGCAACGCTTAAGCTGAGATTCCCCTTTTTGGAGTTGCTCATCTGTCAGCTTGTTCATTCCCGGAATCATCTTCAGGATGCCTCCGAGGGAACCCATATTTTTGAGCAAGCGCAACTGCTTGAGAAAGTCGGTAAAGTCGAACTTTGCCGCCAAGATTTTCTCCTGCATTTTCTCGGCGTCGGCTAAATCAATTTCTTCCTGAGCTTTTTCTACTAAAGTCAGGACATCGCCCATACCGAGAATCCGGGAAGCCATGCGATCGGGATAAAACGGTTGCAGTGCTTCGACTTTTTCACCTACACCGACAAATTTAATTGGCGCTCCCGAAATTCGCCGCACTGATAGCGCAGCCCCGCCACGGCTATCACCATCCAATTTGGTGAGAATTGCACCAGTAATACCAATCTGTTCATGGAAAGTGCGAGTTAGATTGGCAGCTTCTTGACCAGTCATGGCGTCCACCACCAACAGGGTTTCATCGGGTTGGACGGCTTCTTTGATGCGAGCTAACTCTGCCATCATATCGGCGTCGATTTGCAGACGACCGGCAGTATCAATGATTACCGTATCTACACCTTCTGCTCTGCCACGCTCTACACCCTGTCGTGCAATTTCCACAGGGTTTGCATCGCTTCCCATTTCAAATACTGGTACTTCGATTTGCTTACCCAGTGTTATCAACTGGTCAATAGCTGCTGGACGATACACGTCTGTTGCTACCATCAAGCAACTACGCTCTAATTTTCGTAGGTGTAAGGCTAACTTCGCGGTAGCAGTGGTTTTACCAGTACCCTGCAATCCAGCCATCAGCACAATGGTGGGTTTCTCCTGTGCTTGTGCTAGGGGTTCGTTGGTTTCCCCCATCACTTGCACTAGCTCATCGTAAACAATTTTGATGAACTGTTGATCGGGTCGCACGCCGGCGATTACCTCGGCTCCCTGTGCCTTGGTTTCAACTTCGTTAATAAATTCTTTGACTACCTGAAGGTTAACATCTGCTTCCAACAGGGCACGACGAACTTCCCGCAAAGCATCTTGAATGTTAGATTGGGAAATTTTGTCTTGTCCCCGGAGTTTCTTCCAGGCAGCTTCTAAACGGTCAGCAAGTGCATCAAACATAATAATTAATTTGGTTACAGATAGTTAGCCAGCAGAGTTTTAAAGCGCTATTTACCAGCTTAGCTTGAACCGACACAAGCCCCACACCTACCCGAAACCGGAGGTGTTGGCATGAGGTACGCGCTTCGGGGCACGGCAATGCCCATTGGTGTCAACTTAAGAAGATAAACGCTTTCAAGAGCTTTCATCCCCGGCGTAAACGCACGGGGTTTTCAGCATTTTTCTTATAAGAAGTTGGCTGGAGATAGTTTGGATTATAACGAGAAACTTAGCAGTTATTAAGTTCTTACGATTTTATGGGCAATGCTCTAATCAGTTCTCGAATCACATCTGTTGCTGGTCTTCCAGTTTGATCACAATACTCTTCAAGCTTTTGAGCTTCACTTGATGCCAAATTTAAGGTGATTCGCTTAATTGCCCATTTTCTATTCATCTTTGTTAGTCCTTTTTTGAAAGAATTTCTAGCTTTGAGTTGGTACATAAAGACATAAAAACCAACCTGAGAGACATCTTTTTAAAGATGTCACCGTTTCAACGAAAAATTCTTGACTTTGCAAGATTTAGTCGTACCCTAAAAAGGCTGGTTTGTTTTTTCCAGTCGCAGTAAAAAGTTTTTACTTGTGATGTGAATATTGTTCTTTTAAGAAATTACTCTTTCGATATTTTTGTCTACCTATGTCGAAAGTAGGAATTTAATGTTAAAATTTTAGGTGCTTAGCAATACTTATATCTTGCAAAGCGCCAGATAGCGCATCATAAAAAATAACTAAGTATTTAATAATTTTGATATATCTGCCGAGACTAAAAGTCCAATTATTATACCACAAATCGTCTTTTAGAGGACTGAAGCAAAATTGTTATTACCATCAAATTTGTTACTGTTTATAAAAAGATTCGTGGTTTATGCGGTAGAAGTGCAAGATATAAAAGAATACAAACTCCCTGCCCTCTATTCCCTACTCCGAAAGGATGATTTATTCGTTTGCCTATTGACTACACTGTAATACAATTGTAGTATAAGTCTTCTGGAGCAATAAGCTCACGCTCACAGACAGTGTGCATCATGGCAAACTTTAGAGATATTCTCAATTACTTTCGTCCCTACTGGAAGTTCAGTATTTTCAGTATTGCAGCAACTAGTGTTTACGAGATTATTGATTTAGTCGTACCGTATGCGATCGGACAGATTTTGAATATATTGTCTGGTCAAGCTTTAGACAAACCACTTGAAGGAGCGATCGCCACAATTGCAGATTTCATCAATTACCCAGTTAGTAGACCTCTATCATTAGGAGTATTGCTGGGTTTAATTTTTATAGCTACCGTATTGAGAGCGCCGACACAGCCTTGGTTAACCAGTTGGTTTCACTGGGATATTGCCTTAAGAGCGCGTCGGGATCAGCATCAAAAAGCTATCGAAAAAATTCTCACTCTACCCATAGAATTTTATGATGAAAATAACCCCGGACGTATTGCCGGACGAATAGCAAGAGGTGTTGCTAACCACACTTGGACTTATCCCGAAATAGCCGGACAGTTAATACCGAAATTGTTCCGGGTGTTGGCAATTTTTGTGTTTATCTGGTTTGTAGAATGGCGAATTGCAATTTTATATCTGATATCATTTGTGTTTATCTTGGGCTTTACTTTAAAGAAGTTAAAGCGGCTAATTTGGCATGATAACCGTTTGGATAAATACATAGAAAATACTGAGAGCCGTACTTCCGAAATTATCAGCAACATCAAAACAGTAAAAGCATTTGCAACGGAAGCAAAAGAATTAAAACGGCAAAAAGTGCGTTTAGCAAGGGAGTTAACAGTAGTCGATTATCGCATTCATATAGGTTACGTCAGACTAAATACCTGGCAAAAGTCTATTGTTCAGATTTGTGTGTTTGTAATTCTGGGTTTGACGCTAGCTGAAACTATAAATGGGAGAATTTCTCTCGGTCACTTTATCATGACATTAACTATTGCCAGCATGGCTTATGCTGAGTTGGAACCTATCGCCATCCTCGCGGAGATTTTTGCCCGTCGTTACACTTCTATGGTGCGGTTTCACGATTTTCTTAAAGAACCATCTGGAGTTGATACAGTTGGTCTTTTAGAAGAACGGCGCGAACAACCAGGATCATCTTATAACTTTACTGGAAAAATAGAATTTTCACACCTGAGTTTTGGCTATAATTCCAATCGCTTAGTTTTAGAGGATATCAATCTTTTGATTGAACCATATCAAACAGTGGCATTGGTAGGGCGATCAGGTTCGGGTAAATCTACATTAGTGAAACTGCTGTTGCGGTATTTTGAACCCAGTCAAGGTCAAATTCTCATTGATGGTCAAGATATTCGTACTTTAGATGTGGGAAATTATCGGCGCAGACTGGCGATCGTTCACCAAGAAGTAGACGTTTTTAACGGCACTGTTTTGGATAACCTTAAGTATGGCAGACCAGATGCAACCTTCGAGCAAGTTGAGGAAGCTTGTAGAATATCTAGACTTGATGAAGTCATCCAACACCTACCCAAAGGTTACTACACGGTAGTAGGTGAAAGGGGTGTAAGGTTGTCTGGTGGACAAAGACAACGCTTGGGAATAGCCAGGGCGTTGTTAGTAGAACCAGATGTGCTGGTGTTTGACGAAGCCACATCGAGTTTAGACTATGAGTCTGAACGTTCAATTCAACTGGCAATGCGATCGCTCCAAGGAACCCGCACTACAATTGTTATCGCTCACCGTCTGAGTACAGTACGGGAAGCAGATAAAATTGTGGTTCTGGATCAAGGCAGAATTGTAGAAGTTGGTAGCCACGATGAACTTTTGCGCCGTGAAGGAATTTACCGTCGCTTGCACTCGCTGCAAGAAACAGGTGAATTAATAAGTTAAGTAAGCTCAAGCAAGCATAAGGAAGGGGTATTGGGCATTGGGCATTGAGCATTGGGCATTGAGCATTGGGCATTGGGCATTGGGCATTGGGAATTGGGAATTGGGCATTGGGAATTGGGCATTGGTTTTCTTACCATTGCCCGATGCCCCTTGCCCGATGCCCGATGCCCCTTGCCCAATGCCCCATTCCCCACTCCCTACTCCCTATTCACCATCTTTTTTTCAAAAAAGCTTGTATTTCCAAAAAATTGTGCTACTATTATTAATCGTGGGTCTCACGGGTCGGTGTCCGAGTGGTTAATGGAGACGGACTGTAAATCCGTTGGCTAGCGCCTACGCTGGTTCAAATCCAGCCCGGCCCACCTCGATCAAAGTTATGAGTTATGAGTGATGAGTTATAATATAATAATTCTAAACTCCTAACTCTTAACTCCTAATTGTTAACTCAAGTTTGCCCGTGTAGCTCAGTGGTAGAGCACACCCTTGGTAAGGGTGAGGTCACGAGTTCAATCCTCGTCACGGGCTTTTTTAATTACTCTCCTTGCGATTGGGTTGGGGATGTATTTGCAGCAAATATTTGCAGAATTTGCCCTCCGCCTCGAAAAAGTTACTAGTCGCCTGGCGATCGCATTACTCGTGATAATTATTATCGCCCTCATCATTCGCGAGTGGAACCGCCTCCCTGGCTTTATTCTTCAGGTTGGAGTCGGGGCTGTGCTATTGAATCTGTTCAAACTCGATCCTGCTCAGCAAATCTGCATTGCCATTGAAGTTGGTATTCAAAATGGTACACTTGCGATCGCAATTACCGCCGGACTACTCAATAACCCTGATATGGCAGTTCCTGCCGCTGTTTACAGCTTGTTTATGAATGTTACAGGCTTTATTTCCATTCGCTACGGTAGAAAGTTTGCTTCAAATAACATCTTGCACCATTTTCAATAAGAGCCAGAGGCTCTTATTCTCAACTGCCAGGTTCAACCTGGTAACGAGGTTTTGGATGCTCCACCTCTCTACTGTTGCATAAGCGTGCAAGATATCAGCCTCAATCAACAGTGTTCGGTAATGTCTAGGACATAATATTTAAAGTGTTCTTTAAGACATGCAATCAAGTTTATGAAAATCCTCTAGCTCTGATATCATTTTTTATGATTTCCTGCTCACAGGGGAATATAGATGAAAATAAAGTACTTTGACAGTAAAGAGGAGTGACATGGGACTTAGTGACGGACTATTGAACCCGGACAAAAAAGCTATGGTTGTGGATGACTGCTGCAATATGATAGAAGCGCAGCTAGCTTCTAAGTCAGGTTTGGGCGGCATGGCCCTGAAAACTGCCTTCGCCGCCCTTAAGGGGGTTAAGCCAGGGTATATTCCTTATGTCGTCGAGATACTCTTGCCACAGTGCTTTACAGCACTTGATCCCATCTGGAGTGAAGGCGTACAGAAAGGTGATCCCGTTGGACACTTGGTTGCAAGTCGCTCTGACACAGCAGATGCATTGCTTAGTGTCACCGATGAAAAAGCCAAAAACATCAGTCGCCCAATCGTGCGAGGAACCTATGAAAAGCTGCGCGGCTCAGCCAAGCAACACGTAGAAGAAGCAGTACCAGATTTAGCCAAGGTGATTGATAAGTATACTAAGGCATAAACGAGACAAAAAGATAACAGCCGAAAGTGCGTTACCATTATATGTTCCTGGGTAGCTCTATCAAAACCGCCCTTTCCCGTCCCTGTAAAGGGCGGGGTGAATGGCGGAGCGATCGCGAAATATCCTATCACCTAATAACTTAGATAGGCATAAATAAAACACCATTCTCAATTAGCCCGCCCTGCACTGCAAGTGCAGGGCTAATAGCTTAAGTCATCTTTTAGATGACTTGAGCTATTAGCCTGAGGTTTTCAACCCTAGACGGTTATTGGTGCAAGTTCTGAGTTATACCAATTTGAAAAATGATTGCTTGTGATTAAATTGGAGAAATGCCTATTCACATGGCTTTCGTAATCCAAAATCTAAAATCTAAAATCCTGTTAGGGTATTAAGTTGCTCTAAAGTAAAAAGTGTTTAGCATTCAAACTAGATGCATCAACTTTTTCCAACAGAATAAAATTCTCTGATCCTCCAGATTTTCCATTGCCATCAACGTTTAAGCGAACAGCAGTATTAGCCCCCACTTGCTGCAATTTAATAACATCAGAAAATTTGTATGAACTGCGATCGCTTGATTGACTGAAGATGGGGCGCAAGTCAATCGTATCTTGCTTGAGGTTAAAATCAGCGATTCTGTCTCCTTTGTCTTGCATACTGTTATAGATAAAGTGATCGCGTCCTGCACCGCCAATCAGCCTATCTTTTCCTAAACCACCGATGAGATTATCGTTACCTTTACCACCGGTGAGAGTATCTATACCATCATCACCATATAAACTGTCATCACCGCGTTTTCCTTTGATTACATCATTACCCGAACCGCCGTAGATACTATCATTACCTGTATCACCAGTTAGGGTGTCGTTACCATTGGTACCTCTGATTAAAGTAACACCTTTAACTTGAGCAGTCGGTGAAGTGTTTCCGGCATACTCAAAAGCACCAATATCCGGTTTTGAGTCGCGTTTATTGCCTAGTTGGTCAGTGGTTGTAGCCCCGCTACTAGTGCCAGCATTAATTGCAGCACTTCCTGATTGCAGTGGATGCACCCAATATCCACCAATATTTTGCAACTCCCCTAATTTGGGATCGGCAATCTTGATATTTGCGGTAGCCTTGTTATTTTCCTCAAACTCCGCACCTTTGGGGGAATATTGAATATTGCCGCCATTGTCTGTTAGCTGGCGGTTGGTATGTTGTTGAATATCCCAATCATTTGTGCCATTATCTGCGGTGTTATTGTAAAAGATACTATTTTTCACGCCGACAGAGGCATCCTTAATAGCAGAAATACCACCCCCAACCCATCCGGCATAGTTGTTAGCAATTGTCGTGTTGGTGATGTTGGTGGAGCTGTATAATGCCATGCCACCACCCACATTACTAGGCCCAGTACCCGATACCTTGTTGCCAGAGAAGGTGCTATTGTCAATTGTGGTTGGGGCACCCATCATCCAGAAGCCACCACCCTGATGAGAAGCTTTGTTATTGATAAAAGATGTATCGCTAATTGTTAAGCCCTTGTTCTGTTCGTTACTCATTAGCACAAGGCCGCCGCCATTCCCTTTGTTACCACCGTTGGGAAGGTCACTAACTTGGTTGTCTTTGAACAAAGAGGACTGAATATCAACTTTATCTTGCTTGCCAGTGTAGAGGTAGGCAGCGCCGCCTTCACCTCGTCCCCGGTTGCCTTCAAAGATGCTGTCAGCAATGCGAATCTGACCAGAGGCTTCATTGGTAGCGCTAGCACGGTCTGTAAAAATAGCACCACCGTATCCTCTCAAGGATGGATTGGCTTTTCCTTGGTCGTAGGAGGCGCTAGTAGTATCGTTGTTAAGAAATTTACTGTTTTCGATGGTGAGTTTGCCATTGAGGCTGTTGATAGCACCGCCGTTTATACCTTTGTTGTTGGTAAATTCACTGTTTCGGACGGTTAAATCTCGTGGCCCCCAGAAAGCGATCGCTCCTGCTCCCCGTTCGTCATTTCCTGCGGTTGCTATGTTTTTATCAAATTTACTGTCAGTAACACTCAACGTTCCTTCATAGGCGCTGAAGATAGCACCACCGCCTTGATCTGCTACGTTATTGTTAAAGTTAACGTTCTCAATCGTTAATTTACCTTGGTGGGTAGTGCTAATCGCTCCACCGCGCTCGTTAGTATACCCATTTTCCAAAGTTAGATTTTTGACTGTAAGGCTAGTAGGTTGCGCGGATGTGGAGTTGAGTAAAAAGATCCGATTTTTATTGTTACCACTGATACTTAAATTACTAGCTCCCGCACCATCGATAGTCAGATTTTTGTTGACATCAATCTCAATTTGCTTGTTCAGACTAATGGTCTTATTTGCCAGACTCTGGTCAAATTTAATTGTGTCACCAGATTGTGCCTTGGTGATCGCATCTCTGAGGGAGCCTTCACCACTATCATTTGTATTGGTAACTGCGATCATACCCAGAACACCAGCATAGGTTTCCATCACCTCTGGATGCAAAATTGGTGTGTATTCAATATCACCCAATCTTACTTCTAAATCCCAATTTCCATCTAAAGCATTATTTCCGGTTTGTGTTCTGGAAGCAGCGATATTTGCTTTAGTTACAGCTTGGAGTTTTCTCAGAAAAGCTGTTCCCTCTATTCCTTTCGCTACATTACAACCATAAAGGAAAAGGTCAATAACTCCGAAAAATGGCGATCGGGTCTTATTGAAATGGCGTTCCAGCGTGTCAGAATTTAACTGAGTATTGCCTAAAGACAACTGTCCAGGTGAACCGTGAGAAAAAATGTGTATTGCTTTAACATCTGATTTTTCAGCCAATACACTCATAATTTGCTCAATTCCATCCCTTTTAGAATTAAGCAGATAAATATCAACACCTGCCTTAATCCCATTAGCAATTGCTTGATAATTCTCAATCGCACAATCTATAAAGGCTATTACACTTTTTAAGTTGCGAACTTGAGAATCAAGGGATGTTTGATAGGTACAATCCATGAAAATTTCCTCTACAAAACAGTTGGCTTAGTAGCGCACCATAGCTCATCAATTCTGAAAAAAATTTCCTACACGAATTGATTTTTGCTCTTTTTTCTCATGTCACAAAAACAAAATCCGTCATTCAGAAGGTTATCAAATTATTTACTTTTTGTATTCAGTATTGACGTGAAATATCACGAGTTCCACTTATTGAGCCGACTTCTGCAAGAAGTCTAATGCCTAAGACGTACAAACGCAACTTGATATAATACTCTTTTATCACTCTTGCAGGAGTAAAATAAGAAATCCTGATAATTAGCTGATGTGAATTTAATTTGTGTAACTAGCGTACGAGATGACCATTGCACAGGAGTTTGCTTTTTTTTCGAGAATGCAAATTAAATTTATTTTAGCGGACTTGACATTTTCGTGTCATTTTTACCTGTCACACTAAAAATAATCTCTATAACGCACGCGTTCCAATTGACTAATCTTGCATAACAGGTTAAGCCTGAAATTATCTAGCCATAAAAATTTCAGACTTAAACCTGTTTTTTTTGTCACTAAAAAAGCTGATGGTATTTATGTAACTTTATCACTAGAAGATAAAAACGTACCAGATTCAGTAATACCAGATGAAGCGCCAACCATTGATAATTCCATTGGTATACACATATCTTGCACCTTTAAGTATAATCCGGTAAACAATAGATAAAGCATGATAAATATTACCAGCTTAAAACTTGTTTAATCAGTCCTCTTAGAGAGGAATGCGCGCTATGAGACTGGGACTATAAGTCCCAGGCGGATCTAAACGAAGGCGAAAAATATATAAATACGTAGTGATTTTTGTGATGTGATGTTTTTCAGGTGCAAGATGTAAATATAGATATGGGTGTATTATTAAATTCTTCAGCTTTTTCTAACTCAATTTCAAATGGGCGAACTGGGAGTCAACCCCCTTCGCTTAATTCAAAATTCAAAATTCAAAATAAAGAACCCCATAAATAAATTTAGGAGCTTGAAAAAGCCGACAAATCATCAATAAAACCCACCCCAACCAAACGCCTGGGTTGTATTTTGATAACCAAGCATAAAATTAAATATTCGGAGAGTGACAAAAGAAGCTTAAGAAGCCCGTAATTGGCGCTTTTGTATCCTTTCGCGACTACCAGTAGGAATAGAAGCGATCAACTTCTGCGTGTATTCCTCCTTGGGTTCGCGGTAAATATTCTCTGCTATACCTTGTTCGACAATTTGACCGCGATTCATCACTAAAATGCGATCGCTCATAAATTTCACCACACTCAAATCGTGGGAAATGAAAATATAAGTCAAACCAAACTCACTTTGCAATTCTTTGAGTAAATTCAGCACCTGCGCCTGTACCGACACATCCAACGCCGACACAGATTCATCACAAATGATAAACTTAGGATTCAACGCCAAAGAACGAGCAACACAAATCCGCTGGCGTTGACCGCCGGAAAACTGATGAGGATAGAGGTTCATCGCGTCTGCACTTAATCCCACCCTTTCTAATAAGTAAGCGGCGCGTTCTCGCTGTTGTTGCTTATTCTTACCAATAGAGTGAATAACCAACGGTTCCATGACGGCGTTTCCCACCTTCATGCGCGGATCTAAGGAACTAAAGGGATTTTGGAAGATAATTTGCATTTCCCGCCGCAGTTTTTGCAACGGTTCTCCTTTGAGGGTTGTAATGTCTCGTCCTTCAAATGTGATCTGACCCGCCATCGGTTCAATTAACCGTAGTAAGGTTCTGCCAAGAGTAGTTTTACCGCAACCAGATTCTCCTACCAATCCCAGCGTTTCCCCACGTTTGACATCAAAGGAAACACCATTCACCGCCATATTGTAACGTTTTGTCCCACCAAACAACCCCTTCACGGGAAAACCAACCTTCAAGTCATGGACTTTTAGTAAAGGTTCTTCTTTTTCCAAGTTTGCCAATCTTTGAGTAATTTCCTCTGGCGTCACATCCGGTGGTTCTGTGGGTTCCTTCTCCTGAATTACTACTTGTCCTGTAGGCAATTCCTCCACACTCATGTAATCAGAAACCGTCAGTAACTTGTGAGGATGGTGGTTGAGGTTGGGACGGCAAGCTACCAAGCCTTTAGTATAAGGATGTTGAGGGTTAGCAAAAATTTTCGCTGCTTCCTCAAATTCGACAATTTTACCTCTATACATTACTGCAACTTTATCCGCAATTTCCGCAATTAATCCTAAATCATGGGTAATAAAAATCAACGCCATCTCGCGCGTGGATTGTAATTCTCGCAGCAAATCAATAATTGTTGCTTGTACCGTCACATCTAAGGCGGTGGTTGGTTCGTCAGCAATTAATACCAAAGGGTTGCAGGAAATTGCCATCGCAATCATTACCCGTTGCAACTGACCGCCAGAAAGTTCATGGGGGTAGCGTTCCAGAATTGCTTCTTTGTGTTCGTGTACCAACTTGAGCAGCTTTTGCTCATCTTGGATGGTTTCTAGATACTGTTGGCGAATTAGCTCATCACTGGGTAGCAATTTTACTTCTTGCAGGCGAGCGATCGCTTGTTGTCGTGCTTCGGCATGAGAAATCTTTTGATGTCGTAAAATTGCTTCTGTCAACTGAAAACCGATGGTATAAACCGGATTCAAAGAACTCATCGGTTCCTGAAAAATCATTGCGATATCGCCACCTCGGTATAACTGCATTTCCTGGGGTGGCAACTCTAATAAATTTATCGGTTTACCGTTCTCCTGGGGACGAAACCAAATTTCGCCGCCACTTACTATACCTGGAGATTGCAATAAACCCATCACCGCTAATGATGTTACCGATTTTCCACTCCCCGACTCTCCCACTATTCCTAGAGTCTCACCTCGGTGCAATTCAAAAGATATACCATCTACGGCTTTGACGATTCTGCCATCACCAGAAAATTCCACTTGCAAGTTACGAACATCTAGGACAGTTTCTTTCATAGGAATCGGGTATTTATATCGATTTAAAATTAATAGGATTTTAACAGTTGCTTTGTTTGATTTTGGTAATTTTTAGCTTTTGTTGATGTGAAAGTAATTTTTTTTGATTCTTACATTTATAACGCAAAAGTTTGTGTTACAAATTACTAACATAATAAAGACCCCACCCCTTACCCCTCCCCGCCTGCGGTGAGGGGATACTTTGTCTTTGCTTGCTATGCTATTTGCGCTTGCAAGCAAAAATAAAGAACCCCACCCCTTACCCCTCCCCGCCTGCGGTGAGGGGATACTTTGTCTTTGCTTGCTATGCTATTTGCGCTTGCAAGCAA
>JBHYDF010000106.1:0-7429 GCA_051861145.1 Nostocaceae cyanobacterium | reverse complement strand
CTATTTGCGCTTGCAAGCAAAAATAAAGAACCCCACCCCTTACCCCTCCCCGCTTGCGAGGAGGGGATACTTTGTCTTTGCTTACTATTTGCGCTTGCAAGCAAAAATAAAGAACCCCACCCCTTACCCCTCCCCGCAAGCGGGGAGGGGATACTTTGGCTAACGCCAAAGTGGGGGTGGGGTTCTTGTGGACAATAACATCCGTTAGCACTACTAAAATGGGATGTCGTCTACATCTGTTTCTTCATTGGGTACTGCCGTTGGATAAGACCGGCGCTCGTAATTTGGGGTTTGAGGAACGGGTTCGGTAAAATCATCCTGGGGCATGACGTTAACGTTACTTGTCGCTGGAGTTGGTGTAGGCTGTGGCGGTTCGTAACTGGGAGTTGGTTTGTGAGTAGTAGTTGCAACAGATGTAGATGGAGTTCTTACCGCTGCTGGTACAGAAGCACTGGTACTAACAGTACCTCCTCCAAGATTGTGAATCTTTTGCACTGTCAATTCCGCACGTTTTTCTTTAAAACCTTCTGGACGCTCAATTGTATGCATACCTAAGCGTCCTTCCAAAAGTACGCGATCGCCTTCATGGTAGTTCTGCTGAATGTCTGTTGCCAGCTTGCCCCAGCCTACCACTTTTAATGTTGCTGGTGGTTCTCCTTCTCGCACTGCTGGAAACTGTACCAACATTTCAGTTATTTCTAGGTTATCTGCTGTATAGCGGAGTTGTGGTTCTTTAATAATTTCCGCCATCAAAATACAGTTGTTCATGAATTCCTCCTAGCTTAATAAAAGTACTGAGTGCTTTACACAGGTTTCTTGCTTGGTATAATTACCGAGTGGTTAACAAACAATTTTCATGCTTGCTGGTACAGTAAGCTCAATATACATAGCACAAATGTCGCTTTTTCATTTCTAATAATTTATTAAATAATTCCATATTTATACTCTTGGCTTTGAGACTGTTCTAGCATAAAAGCCAAGCGAGTACGGTGAACAGTGTAGTTAACCGTTCAGAGACTGCGCCTGACTATAAGATGATAATTTAATTTTGCTAAAATAAGTACAATTGTACCATCATATCTGCCAACTTAGGGTTCAAACTGGTGAAAAAAAGAACTGTGCTGATAGTTGGGCTTGAATTACGATATTCCCAGTATGGTTGCTGCCATGACGGCGATCGCAACGCAGTATGTGACAGCAGGAGCAACAGACCATTAGAAGTAGTTGACGCAAATGCTGTATTGTAGTAACGACTGTTTTTTACTTTTCCTATTGACTACAAACGTGTATCATGAGCGCTAAACCCTAAGTGTCATTTGTCCTTTGTCATTTGTCATTAGTCAAGAGTTAATAGTTGATTGTTCATAGTTCATGGCTCATGGCTATTAACCATTAACCATTAACCATTAACCATTAACCATTAACCATTAACCATTAACCAATGACCAATGACCAATGACCAATGACTATTGACTATTACAGTTATCTGAAAAACTCGTGGCGCAGGTAGTTTTAGAAAACGTTTACAAAAGTTTTCCTCCTCGGAGAGGGGAAGGTGTTGCTTCACAAACCCCCCTGACACTTCCGGCTGGGAATGTGGCTGAAGCAACTGGCCATCGTGCAGCAGATAGCGTTAATGTCTTACGGCGAATTAACCTGACAGTGGCAGATGGTGAGTTTATGGTGCTGGTAGGTCCTTCTGGTTGTGGCAAAAGCACCTTGCTGCGGTTAATCGCTGGATTGGAGCAAATTACTGGCGGTAATATTTGGGTAGGCGATCGCCTCATCAACGACCTTCCCCCCAAGGAACGAGACATCGCCATGGTGTTCCAAAATTACGCCCTCTATCCGCATATGTCCGTGTATGACAATATTGCTTTTGGGTTGCGTCGCCGACATATGGGGAGTGGGGATTGTAGAGACGCAACCTGGCGCGTCGGTCGTGGGGGAAATACTCAAAACTCTTTTGCTCACATTGCGGAAAATTTACTAGTAGGGGTGACAAGAAAATTACCTAAAGGACTGCGTTATCTTTCCGAGAAAGAACGAGCAGTGCATGAACAGGTAAGGTATGTTGCCCAATTATTGCAAATTGAAGCCCTGTTAAATCGCTTACCAAAACAATTATCAGGTGGACAAAGACAACGAGTAGCTTTAGGAAGAGCGATCGCCCGTAATCCGCAAGTATTTTTAATGGACGAACCGCTTTCTAACCTAGACGCCAAATTGCGTGCAGAAACCCGCGCTCAAATTGTCAAATTGCAGCGCCAATTGGGAACAACAACAATTTACGTTACCCACGACCAAACCGAAGCAATGACAATGGGCGATCGCATTGCTATCCTCAATCAAGGACAACTCCAGCAAGTTGCTCAACCATTGGAACTTTACAACCGTCCTGCTAACCTCTTTGTGGCTGAATTCATCGGTTCCCCGCCAATGAATTTTATCCCAGTAGAGTTTCATGCTCCTCTAATAATTACCAACGGTGATTTTCGTCTCACCTTACCAGAATCATGGGCAAATGCCCTACAAAAATACGACGGACGTAAGCTAATTTTAGGCATTCGTCCAGAACACTTGATTGTGAGTGGTGCTGCAACTAGAAATCTACCAGTACAAGTAGAATTAGTAGAAAACCTCGGTAACGATACTTACCTTTCTACAAAACTCATTCAGCCTAATTCTCATAAATCTACCACCTTAAGCAATTCTTTCCAAGTACGAATACCGCCAGACCGAATTGTACGTATTGGTGAACAATTATGGTTATCCTTAACACCAGAAAAAATTCACTTTTTTGATCCAGAAACAGAACAAGCGATATTTCCTAGAAGTTCATCACTGTCTTTGCCGTTTGAAAAATAGCCAAGTACAACATGCAAAAACCAAAAAACTCTGCGTTCCTCTGCGTTTAAAAAGAGTTAAAATTGAAACGCAAAGGTACGCAGAGTTTTGCGCAGAGGGACGCAGAGGTTGTAGCTACGAATTTATACTAGATAAGTTTGTTCAATTTGGCACAACTGACTTGTTACCAACACTTTCGCGATGATGTGGTTCCAACAAACTCGTTATATCAGGGCCACTAGGGATAATTCCGCCTGGATTGATTGGGAAAAGGTTTCCGTAGTAGTCCCGCTTCACGCTTTCTAAGTCGCAGGTGTCAGCAACTCCTGGAAGTTGGTACAAATCACGTAAGTAAGCCCCTAGATTTTTATAATCCTGAATTCTACGGCGATTGCATTTGAACAGTCCATAGTAGACTATATCAAAGCGGAATAGCGTGGTGAATAAACGCACATCCGCCAGCGTGACTTTATCCCCGCATAAGTATCGACTCGTTTCTAGGGTTGCGTCAATTTCGTCGAGGGTGGCGAACAGTTCGTTACAGGCTTTTTCGTATGCTGCTTGAGTTTGAGCAAAGCCGCAGCGATACACGCCGTTGTTGACTGTGTGGTAAATTTTTTCGTTCCAACGGTCAATTACATCGCGCAATTGTTCTGGGTAAAGGTCAAGTGTGGGATTTTTGGCGAACTCGTTGAATTGAGAGTTTAATATAACGATAATCTCCGCACTTTCGTTGTTAACTATCGTTTTGGTTTGCATGTCCCACAGCACCGGAACTGTACAACGTCCCTTGTAACCCGGTTGTGCGAGATTGTATATTTCCGGAAGAGTGCGACAACCTTCTTCCTCTTGGTTGAGAACCCAGATTCCTTCGTTTGGGGAAGGAGAAACGATAGATACTGGAATGACATTTTCAAGATTTTTGAGCGATCGCACAACCAAGGTTCGATGCGCCCAAGGACATCCCAAACCGACAAAGAGGCGGTAACGTCCAGCCTGCGGTTTGTATGTGTTATTTTCCTCTGTGCCGATAAAATTCCGAAATTGACTGGCGGGACGGATGTACTCTCCTGACTTGCTGCGAGGAGCAAGATTAGACATCATAATATGCCAGAGAGTTGTCCAGACAAATTTTCCTAACCGGATGATAATCCCAGAAGGAAGAGATTTACCTTTGTTTTTGGTCTGTAGGTTTTTCAGATTTTCGTCTTGCATCAGCCTACCTGCTCCATAAAATGTATACAATTGGTGCAAGATATTAGCTAACCTGCTGCAAAAAATATTAGGGCTAATATAGCGAAGAAAATACCAATACCTTGTCTCAAGGTAATCGGTTCTTTCAGAATCAAAAATGCTAATACAACAGTTACAGCCGGATACAAAGATGTTATAATTAATACTGTTGAAACTGAAGTTTGACTAATAGCTATTAAAAAAAATAGAGTGGCTGTGGTGCCAGCAATACCAACAAGAATTGCGTAGATAATTCCGCGTATGTCCCCCTGCCATTGAAAGCTGTTAGTACCCAACAATATTAAACATACAACAACAGCACCACATACGTCATAAACTAATACACTTTTGGCGTCAATGTAATTAGTAGCTAACTTACTGAATAACCCCCATAAACCGTATAAAAATAGGGATAATAGTGCGTAAATCAGCCAGTTTCCTGCTGAAATCATCTATTATGTTTTCGTCAAATGTTTTAATGTAATCACCTACTGCAATTCAAGATAGGTTGTGAAAATTTAAACCTCCACCAAACCCGGTTTCTCTGTGTTCACGAATCATGCGTGGACTGCTATAGCATTAATATTAGTAAAAACTGAAATTATAAATCATAAAGTTTATGGATTCTAATTCAGCGCTGTCTATGGTCATCAGCGATCGCATTGCTAGCAGTCCCCAAAAGCGAATTACTTTCGCTGAATATATGGACATGGTGTTATATTACCCTGAGTGCGGTTACTATTCCACTCAGGCGCTGAATTTGGGCAAGCAGGGTGATTTTTTTACATCTGTTCACCTTGGTGCTGACTATGGCGAGTTGTTAGCTGAGCAATTTGTTCAGATGTGGGATATTTTAGGACGACCTATGCCATTTTCTTTAGTAGAAATGGGTGCAGGTCAAGGACATTTAGCAGCTGATATTTTAAAATATCTCCAGCAGTACTACCCAGATTTTTTTACCGCATTAAAGTATGTCATAGTTGAAAAATCATCCGCTTTAAGGCAAGAACAACAGCAAAGATTGCAAGATTTTCAAGTCCGCTGGTGCAATTTAGAGGAAATTCCTGCTAACTCGATTATTGGCTGCTTTTTTTCTAACGAATTGGTTGATGCATTGCCAGTACATCAATTTATTTTCGAGAAGGGACAACTACGAGAAATTTACGTCACAACACAGGGAGAGTCAATAGTCAATAGACAAGAGTTATCGTCACTCTCCCCATCATTTATAGAAGTAACGGGCGAACTTTCCACCCCAAAGCTGGCTGAATATTTTGATTTAATTGGGATTCAGCTTACAGAAAAAGATTATCCAGATGGCTACCGCAGTGAGGTAAACTTAGCGGCGTTGGATTGGTTAGGTGTAGTAGCAGACCGTTTGCAGCGGGGGTATGTGTTAACAATAGATTATGGCTATCCTGCAAGTCGTTACTACAATCCTCGGCGATCGCAAGGAACGCTACAATGCTACTGGCGTCATCAGCGCCATAATGATCCTTATATCAATATTGGGCGACAAGACATCACGGCTCATGTTGATTTTACTGCTTTGGAACGATGGGGTGAGCTAAGAGGATTAAATCAAGTTGGTTTTACGCAGCAGGGATTGTTTTTGATGGCATTGGGTTTAGGCGATCGCATTGCTACCCTCTCACAAACACAACAATCCGTTTCTCAACTGTTGCATCGTCGGGATGTATTACACCAGCTTATAGATCCGTTGGGACTTGGCGGGTTTGGTGTTCTACTCCAAAGTAAAGGACTAAAGGAGGCAGAAATTTCTCAGCCGCTAAAGGGATTGACTATGCCAGAGCCAGCGTAAATCTAAAAATTTAAAACTCAATTAATCTCAGTTTGATGATAATTAATTTACCATAACACTGGTTACGAAAAAACAAGACACTCAGAAGGTAAACATTATGTCCACTCATGACCTATTCATGTTAATTGTGTTACTTATTCCTGGCATTTTACTGTCAGTGATGATCATGGTTACTTTTGCCGCAGGAGGCTAAAGGCCACAAATTAGGGGGGATTTTAGATTTTAGATTTTGGATTTTGGATTAATCTAAAATCTAAAATCCAAAATCCAAAATTTCTAGCCCCTAGGGCGTGTTTTCAAACTGTGAGATCCCCCCCTACCCCCCTTAAAAAGGGGGGGAAATCTTCTCAAAGTCCCCCAAGAAGCGCGGGGGATTTAGGGGGATCGCAACCTCAACTCATCGCGTAAAGATTAGTTTGAAAAGACGCCCTAGCCCCTCTCCAAAATTTAAGACGAAAAGCGATCGCTCGACCAGAGGTACGTAGAAAATGAAGGTAGCATTTCTGGGGACTGGATTAATGGGACTGCCGATGGCGCAGAGGTTGTTAGAAGCGAAAGTGGAGTTAATTGCTTACAACCGTACCCCAGAAAAGTTGGAACCCTTAAAAGCAGCTGGTGCTGAAGTTGTCACACAGCCATCTGGTGCAATTCGTGCTGCTGACTGTGTAATTCTCATGCTTACTAATGCCGCAGCTATATATAGTGTGTTGCTTTCGGATCGGTCTTCACAAGCTGTGGCGGGGCGTAGCGTGATTCAAATGGGGACTATTACGCCCACAGAAAGTAGAGAAATTAGAGATGCAGTAGTTGCCGCAGGTGGCGAGTATCTAGAAGCACCTGTTCTTGGCAGCATTCCAGAAGCAAAAGAAGGCAAACTGATTGTGATGGTGGGCGCACACCAAGAACAATACCAACGTCACTTTGAGTTATTAAAACATTTTGGTCCTGAACCAATCCTTGTGGGTTCTGTAGGAACTGGTGCGGCTCTAAAATTGGCATTAAATCAACTGATTGCTTCCCTGACAACAGCTTTTGCCCTTAGTCTTAGTTTTACCCAGCGCCAGGGTATTGACGTGGATGCATTTATGTATGTTCTCCGTCAAAGTGCCCTTTATGCGCCTACTTTTGACAAAAAGCTGCAAAGAATGTTGGAAGGTAATTATGCCAATCCTAACTTTCCGATGAAACACTTGATGAAAGACACTGATTTCTTTATTGATGAAGCAAAAGCAGCGGCTTTGAATGTTAGTAGTATTGAGGGTGTGCGGACAATTTTGGAAATGGCAATGAAAATGTCATTTGCTCACGACGATTATTCTGCTGTATTTTCTGCAATTAAAGCAGGGGAACATTGAAAAAGTTAGGAGTTATGAGTTATGAGTTAGGAGTTATGAGTTGTGAGTTATGAGTTAAAAAATATTTTCAAACGATACAATCAAAACTCCTAACCCCTATTCATAATACCATTTCACCAAACTCTGATACAAATACAGATGGTGGACCAGACGCGAAATTTGAGGCAGCGCG
>JBHYDF010000105.1:0-28279 GCA_051861145.1 Nostocaceae cyanobacterium | reverse complement strand
AACCATTAACCATTAACCATTAACCATTAACCATTAACCATTAACCATTAACCAAAATCATCATTCATAAGTTAAATATATATTTTTCACAAATTCTTTAAAAAAATATTTGTAAATTTTTGATAAAATTTTCCTTTTAGTGATTTTTTCGCCTGCAAATAATAAGCTTATAAAAAATAAACTTCAGATTTATTTAGCAGTTTTCCAAATACAACAAAAAGTCCAAGCAGCCTTAATCAAGCTGTGGTCTTACATACATGGCGTATTTTCTTGATTTTGCTTTTAATTTTGATATAAGTGTCTATAAGGGAACATTTTTTAGGTAATATTAGTTTTAAAGTTTGTTTGAAGTTTTGTCATTTCTTTTACCTCAGCTTGTCAGATTTTTACTTCAACTTCCAAAAAGTTGAAATGTTTAAAATCGCTGACAAATATTTGACTGGAAACCTGCTTGAAGGTTACTGATGGAGTTAATAACATCATGATTAATTTGTTTAATCAACCAGCTAATAGCTAGCTAATTCCAACTATTTATGCAGCATTGCAGAAATAATTCACCAGTCAACCTAGGTTAAAAGCCATAGGATAAAAGGATTTTGACTTTTGACTGATGTGAAGTGGCGCTAGGCATACCTAATTACAAAACCCCTTTCTTAGTGCTGAAACGATCCATGGTTGTGTGTGTAAATCTTTCGATATACACCCTTTGTAAACAAGATAACCACCTAGATTCTCAAAAGTAATATGGATACTTGCAATAGGATTAACAACACGAATAATTTTCCCAAACCGGATATACAGGAGGAAGAAATATTTTGCATACCTGATTTGCTCTCCCTGTTTCCGGAAGAGGACTATAATCTGCACACAAAAGAAATAGACACAACAATACAAGAGCCAGAGACAAAGATACAATATATACAAACTTTTAAGCAGGAAATACAAAGTTTAGAACTAGATGACCCAGTTCTAAAACTAACTGAGCCAGTAGAAGATAATACCGAACAAAATTCTCTTCCAAAACCAGTTAACCAGCAGAAATTGCTGGATACCATTTCTTATATTTTTCTAGATGAAGATAAACTGGAAGAAATTGAAAATTACACTCCACAACCTCAGCTACCTAAGAAACCTGTAAAAAAACCCAAGTCACAGTCAAGAAGGCGAAAATATTCATCGTCCATTGGCAGGTTGAGTTCTAAAGTTGGGCTGGCTTCAATGATGTTTGCGGGGGGATTTGCTGTAGGAGGAGTTTGCTCTTGGATAGTGTTATCAAGTCAAAATGCCGAAGCGACCAGCAAGCAGCATAATTCACTACCAAAGCCTCCTAAACCTACCTCCGCACAATCTAATCACAAAAAGGTTAAAAATGTTATCAGTACACCAGAGGTCGCGCTCCCAGAGTCCAGCTTTGCATTAGATAACACAATTCTTCAGCAAAAGTCGGAAGCAGCGGTCAAAAAGATTGATAACAAGGTGAATCTCAACCAACCAGAATCGCAACCGACTGAAGCTAAACTATTATCTGCGACAACAAATTCCTCATCAAATCCCTCAATCCAAGAACGGCTGATTACTTCAGCAGAGTTACAGGGGCGTAGTGGTTGGGAACTAACACTTATGCGTAATGAAATTTATGCCCGCCACGGTCGGAGGTTTAAAGAGTTAAAATTGCAACGCCACTTTGAAAGTCAAAGTTGGTATCAGCCTCGCTATGCTCCAGAAGAATTTCCAAGCTCGATTCTTTCAAGCACAGAGCTAAAAAACGCCATCATGATCCGTGAGTTCCAACGTATTCATGGTTTGTTGGTTGACGTATAGCCTTATATAAAACCTATTCAAAGGGGCGGGCGAGACGCCCACCCTAGTTAAAAATAGGGAGTAGGAAGTAGGGAGTAAGGAATGTAGAGACGCGCTGTTTGAAGCGTCGGTCGTGGGGAAAAGCTTATTTTCATTCTTGTTCTGGTGAAGCAGCCCTATGCAGGAGGATTTCCTGATTGATATCTTGCATCATTTTCAACAAGAGCCAGAGGCTCTAATTCTCGTATTCTCGTTATTCTCGTTACCAGGTTCAACCTGGTAACGAGGTTTTGGAGGCTCCGCCTCGCGATTATTGGGAACAAGAGCCAGAGGCTCTAATTCTCGTATTCTCGTTATTCTCGTTACCAGGTTGAACCTGGTAACGAGGTTTTGGAGGCTCCGCCTCGCGATTATTGGGACTGGTGAGTCCAGCGCTCTCCGGCGGGTTTTCCGCGCCCTGGCGACTGGTGAGACCAGGGAAAGTTCGCGTTCGCGAAGCGTGCGCCTAAGCGCATAGCGTGTCCTCTTAGGACAAACGGCGGGTTGAGCGCGCCCACTTAACTGGCTCTCCCGTTGGGCTCTCCCGTTGGGTGCAAGATATCAGCTGACCCAGGCGACTGCGGGCCCCGGAGGGTGTATGCATTTTATAATGGCTACTTATCGCATTAATTAAAAAAAATTATTTTGTCTCGATTTTGTTACTTTTTTGCTCTGAGTTTGTCACTTTGAATTTATAAACTAAAAGACGACATCTAGGTGCAAGTTATCTAGCGTTGTTAGAAACCCGGTTTCTACCCTTTGGGAAGTCGCCTGACCGGCGTCTACAAGAAACCGGTTTTCTGTATTTTAGGTTTATTTATTTTGACCTACTTTTGATATTAATTAAAAAAAATAGCCTTGTCTCAATTTTGTTACTTTTTTGCTCTGAGTTTGCCACTTTATAAGTTATAAAATGAAAGACAACATCTAGGTGGGAGCTATTAAGTGGTTGTTAAGCAATAGCAGTGAACCCCCGACCACTTTCTCCTCGTCCTTTAGAGGGTGCATCTACTATAGCCCCTTTTGCGCTAAGCGATCGCTCCGAGTTTTCTACATCAAAACTCAAGGCGATCGCTTTTTTTTTTGACTTTTTTTTGAAAAGACAACCGTTTTTATTTCGTCACTTTTTTGTCCCGATTTTTTCACCTTTTTATCTCAAATATGTAATTTTTTCGATCCGGTTTTGTCACCTTCAAAATCATAAAGTAAATAATAAGATATCTAGAAGATATTCAAAACTCTTCCAGATATGACAAGGGCAATTACTCTGTAACTTCTATGTCTGTTCACCCCACCACTACGTTTGTTTCATTTTCATCGTACGTATTAACCCAATAGGACAAAGAAACGAGTGTTAGCCCTGGCAACCTAAAAATTTTTGACCCCCCAAAAAGACCAAAAAAAAGAAGGTACCCCGTGCAAAATATCCATAGCAATATCATCGCAACTTTTAACCTATTGGAAACGATGCCAGAAATCGACCCGACAGCTTATATACACCCCTTAGCAGCTGTCATTGGCAACGTTCATCTTGGCAAAGACGTTATGGTTGCCCCAGCGGCTTCGGTGCGAGGAGATGAAGGACAGCCGATCTGGGTGGGTGATGATGTAAATGTCCAAGATGGTGTAGTCATTCACGCTTTGGAAACCCATGTAGACGGTAAGTTGGTGCGAGAGGCTGTAGTTGAAGTTGAAGGAAATCTCTACGGTGTTTACATCGGCGATCGCGTTTCCTTAGCTCACCAATGCCAAGTACATGGCCCTGCGAAAATTGGCGAGAATACTTTTATTGGTATGCAAGCACTGGTTTTCAAAGCCACAGTTGGTAATAACTGTGTTATTGAGCCGAAAGCCTTAGTGATGGGGGTAAACGTACCCGATGGGCGGTATGTTCCTGCTGGATATATACTCAGAAGCCAAGAAGAAGCCGATAATTTACCATTCATTACTGCCGATTACCCACTCAGAAGTCTAAATAGAGCAGTAGTACATGTGAATGTCCAGTTGGCTCAGGGCTACCTGGAGAAAGCGATGACAGAGTTTAACTATACCCCTCAATGGTCAACACAGAAGTCTACATCAGAACAGCAGGTTTATCTAACAGTCGAATCTTGTCTATTGCCCTAAAAAACGATGTATGAAGACAGGAGGTGACGGGGTAAACCCATCAAAGTTGCACCCCCCACCCACCATCCTGTTTACCTAGGCTCAATCTGTTGCTTGAGCATTGTGCATAACAGGAAACTCCGTCACACTCCAGTCTGAAAACACAAATTCCCTCAATTAATTCGCCTCAAAATACTGTGATTAAGGAGTAGTTGAACATTATGTCAGCCTTAAATCAGCTTAATTTTGCCAGCTATCCACTCACTTTAGTACGACGGTGGCTTGACACCATAGAGATTCATAATCCCAAACTGGCTCGGCTCGTTTGCAAAATCATCCCTGCTCAGTGTCCTTTTGAGCGTAACATCAAACTTTTTAGCCGCATTCTATTTCGCATTCCACCCCTGTGCCATCTCAACCCTCTGTATGAGCAACTGATTGGTTTGCGCTTCCGCAGTTTATGTTATCTCGCGGATGTATGTGGTGAAGATGTCACACACTATTGCTGATAGTCAGCAAAGTAATTTTGCAAGCTCGAAATTATCTGCTTAGGTCGTGGGGCTGCAAGTTCAGTTGTAAATTACCAACCTATAAAAATCTAGTCATAAATACAAAAATACAAGCCCCACGCTCATACTGATTTACCTCGAAAATCAATCTGGTTCTCTACTCTCAAATCGCCTCAGAGAGTTGATTAATACACGCAAGCAAGGAAGTAGCTAATGCTGTTTACAAAACAACAGGCTCAAGCAAGACATGCTAAAAAGAAGAGAGTTACTGCTTCAAGGTCATTTAAAGGCAAGTTTCACATCTATACTGGGGAAAAATTGCAGTGGTTTCAAGTAATTTTTAAACTGAAAATCTCAGTTATAGAGGCAATTTTACCGTGGGTAATCTTGTGTGGAGGATATGGTTTAGTAGTTTCAATACTCTCTTCTTTTGGATTGCTTGCAAATGTCACAAATTTTGATAGCAAAGTTCTTCCTCAGGTCATTATCACTCTCAATATAGTTTTGAGTTTATTATTAGCCTTTAGGACTAATTCCGCGCATGACCGATTTTGGGAAGGGCGTAAATTGTGGGGAGCTTTAGTTAATACAGTCCGTAACTTGACTCGTGGAATTTGGATCATAATTAATGAACATGGAACACAAAATAAAGCAGAAAAAGAGGCAGCACTCAGATTGGTAGTTGCTTTTACATACGCAATGAAGCTGCATCTACGACGAGATCCTGTAAACTCTGAGTTAGAACCATTGGTGTCAGAAGCTCAATACTTAAAGCTAAGAGAAGCTAACCATCCTCCACTAGAGATTGCCTTTTGGATAGGTGATTTCCTACAGGGTCAATATGAGGAGAACAACGTAAATATTTTCCAGTTGAATTCCTTACAAGAATTGTTGGATGATTTGGTAGATATTTTAGGTGGTTGTGAACGTATTCTCAAAACACCAACGCCCCTAATATATACTATGGTTCTCAAGGTATTGGTGATAATTTATTTCTTATTCTTGCCATTAGTAATAGTTGGTGGTTTGCACTGGTGGACTGGTCCGATAGTAGCTTTTATAAGCATGGTAGTGCTGGGAATTGATGAAATTGGGGCTGAAATTGAAGAACCTTTCGGACATGACCCGAATGACCTACCTTTGGATCTTATTTGCGCTACGATGCTCCGCAATACTGAAGACTTAATCACTTGCGAAAGAGAAAATTCTTCTTGGACAAAAGTACCCATGTTAGGTAATTACGATTCTTCTTTGCGTTAAGTTTTTAATTAGTAGGTTAACTGAGGATTGATTTAGAGAAAAACTTAACTTTGAGTGTCATATATGAAAAATAGCTTGACATCAGACATCATGACATTTTACCACTTCTACAACACCTCTTAAAACATCAAAACAAATAAACTAAAATGTTTACAAACTAGGATGAAGTGAGCTATTTTCTGAGATTTTTTGTAGTTCAAGGTATTGTGTTATGAAAATGCACGAAACAAGAAAATTGCTTTCACAAGAAGTAGGAAAACATTACAATTTGTTTGTAGCCAAGGTTGAAAAATACCTACTTGTGGGCAACAAATGGCTGTTAGAAGTGTCTGAAAAGATAGGCGAACAAGCACATCAAGCAGCACATTTACTTGAAAAGGTTGAATATAAACAAAAAACCCTTAATCTTAGCACTTCAATCCAAAACTACTTATATCTGGGCAAGAAATGGGTAGTAGACACACCTGAAAGAGCTTTGGACAGCGCTTACAAATCAGCGTTAATTCTCAAGCAGATTGAAGATAAATATCTTTCTGGTGATGAAATTACTTCTATTTCAAATTCCAGTGATAAAGTGGCGATGTATTTTCAGGTGAGAAGCAAAAAGCAATTGCTACTCATTGAACTCAGAATGATGGAATTCAAAGTTAGCAATTTTATAATTGATGACTCCAGCTACAGTCTTACTAATTTAGAAATAAAAGATGAAGCTGGCACAATCATAGACAAGCTGAGATTGATTGATGAAGTGCTGAATCGCTACTACCAGACTCAGCAAACTAATACATTAATGTCAGCAGAAAGTTCTCGTCTGGAAATTCAGCAAACATCGGGTATTTCAGAGGAAAAAATTTTTTCTCAGCTAGGCAGCCGGTGGAAATTGTTAGATTACTGTGAGATACCCTTTCAAAAGGAAGAAGATATCTTGATTGAAGATAATATCTTTGTTCAAGATCCTACAACAGTGGATGCACAGCCACCAAAATTGGAGCTAAAGCCACATACCTTTATTGAAGCTTCGACAACAGTGGATGCACAGCCACCAAAACTGGAGCTAAACCTACAAACAAAAAAATCCAACCCTCCTGCAACTAGATATGTGACAAAGAATTTAGGAATGGCTTCGATGCTGTTTGCTGCGGGATTTATTACAGGAGGAGTGTGTATTTTTGCATTGACAAATCAAAACTTTACTACAGCCAATACCAATCAAGATAAAGCTGTAGAGATGCGTTCTGAAGCTGCTGTAGGGAAGTTCAAGAACACTAATGTGATGCCTAACCCCAGTACCCCAGAAACTATGTCCCCAGAACTCAGCTTTTTTGAAGTTAATCCAACAAAGCTGACAACACCAGAGGAATAGGATTTTGGATTTTAGATTTTGGATTTTAGATTTGGCGTGATTATAAAAACTTAGAAAGAGGAGTTTGCAGTTGGGTAGAATACAGGTTAGCAGTAGGGGCACAGCATTGCTGTGCCCCTACAATGTGGTTTGAGTTGTGCAAATGAAAAACGTCTCTATATTTGAGAAAGCTGCCTCAGCGGGTATTTCTTTGTCTTTAACTTCGGCAACTCTAGGTTTTAGCTAGTGGTAGATAGATAGATTTGAAAGCTGCTGCTAGTTCCAACTTTGCTTGTGACTTTAACCCCATGTGTTTGTCGGATTTCGCGAATGTCTTTCACATGCACAGCAGCAATCGTTTGTCATCACCCAAAATATAGAACTACTAGGAATGCCTTACAGTTTGGCGGTAGTTAGAGTTTGCATTGGCAGTAGCATACTCAGGCTCCTTGAGATAATAGCCCATACCATAAGCTGTCGCCACAAAATTATCAGGCGCTCCAGCTGCCTTCAACTTTTGTCTCAGACGCTTGACAATAGCTTTAACAGCATCTTCCTCTGGCGGATTGTCAAAAGACCAAAGGTTCTCTAAAATGTCGTTACGACTAAGAACACAACCACTACGGCGAAGTAGAAGCTCTAAAAGGCAGTACTCTTTGGGAGTAAGATGCAATGGCTGACCATCGTAAGTTGCTTGACAAATACTAGGGTCAAGTAGCAAGTTTTCCCACTCCATTACAGGAGATAAAGTAGTCTGTCCACGGCGCAATAAAGCTCGGATGCGAGCCATCAACTCTTGTAGCTTGTACGGTTTAATCACATAGTCATCTGCACCTGCATCTAGTCCTGCAACTATATCAGTAGTCGTATCTCGAGCAGTTAACAGGATGATTGGCATTTGATAACCATGAGAACGCAACCTTTGACAAAGGTTGATACCGTTCAGATTTGGCAGCATTACATCCACCAACAGCAAATCATAAGCAAAACTTTTAACAAAATCCCAACCTTTTTCACCATCGTTAGCTACATCAACAATGTAATGTTGAGCAGTAAAAGCTTCTGCGAGTGACTCAGCAATAAGCTGCTCGTCCTCTGCTAGCAAGATTCTCATGATTAACAGCTTCCTTGAGAAACGGCAATTGTCAATGCGGCAGATAGCACTTTCCAAGGCTTGGCTTCAACCCAATTTATAGTCGGTAGAATTAAAAATGCATATCCTACGCAACTAAAAGTTAGAAAGCGAGTTTTAGATTTTTGGAACTGTGGCTAATTTAGTTAAACTTGTGCTGACTCAGTTGACTCCTCTAGAAAAATCAGTTGAAACGAGTTCTTTGCAAAAGAGTTTGCGACAGGAAAATGAGAAGAAGCAGGCATATTGTAGTATAAAATTCCTTCGCACTCCATTATCACAAAATAATACTACAACCGTAAAATCACCTCAAAAACACTCTACTCTTTACAGAAACTTTGTTTTTGCTTATTCGACCCCGTATTCACAAAGTTAAAAATTTCTTAAATCTGATTATAACTGAAGTTAATTTTTTATAAAAGTTTTCTTTATGATGAATTTTTTGATTTATGCAGAGAAAATTAATCAAATGCTTTCTGGCTTTTGTTTTCAGCCAATAAAATTTACTTACTATGTCTATTAATTGTAATAAGCTTGTATCATTTTATCTGCGAGTTATCGCATGAAAATATAATTCAGCCACTCCCATTTTTACCAAAAAAAACTCTTTTGAAGAGACTGAATTGAAAAGTCTAATGATTTTCAGAGAAAGCATAAGTTTTAGGACTAGTCTTTTGCAGATTGAGAGTTAAAGCTTGTAATCACAAACACTATATGCAAGCGTTGTTAAATGTACTGACTACAACAACCAGGCAGCAGACTTCAAAAACTTAATTATTACACAAGATATTACCTTATAACACATTGTTCTTTTATAAATTCAGTAGACAGACACTTTCCAAACTGTCTACACACTAAGTATTAAATAAAACTATGCTTCAGCTTAATCCCAGCGATTTTCATCAATAGGTTCTTCTTGAGCGATCGCTTTGAGTTTCGATGTAAAAAATTCAGAGCGATCGCTTGTTTCTGGCATAAATTGTTCAATCGGAGAATGATTGACAGCAGGCGGGAGTAGCTTCCCTGCTTTATTGGCGAGATGAGGAAGGGGAGAGGGGGGGATAGCGGGAGGGGGGGATGGCGGAAGGGGGGGAGAATTTTTTCCTTGTCCACTTGTGCCCATATCTCCTTGTCCCCCTCTGCCCTTGTCTCCCTGCTGGGGAGGAATATACTTCTTGGCAGGAAGCAAGGGTGGGCTTGGGACTGAAGTTAAGCTTTCGGGAAATTTGCTGCAAATCAGGGTTTCAAATTCGATGTTGAAATGAAAAGTAGCCTGCCCCCGCCGTTGCCAAAGTGTTAATATTTGCTGTACCGATATCGCTTTGTAGCGCCCTTGATATAGTGCTTCAATTACTGCTAAGTGTAGCCAGCTATGCGGGTATTGTTTTTGCCAACCCTCAACTAGCTCACTGGCATTATGACCACTGAGGTCGAAACTATAGTGAGTTAATAAGGCTATTGCCAAACTGGCAGATGTTTCCAAGGCTGGTGTGAAGGCTGGGGTATCAACTTCTTGAGGCAATAGGGCGAAATTTTGCTCCCGTCGCATATAGCTTGTAGTGCTTTTTGCCACAGTTTTTTTGTCCCAAGATTTTTAAGTTATTTGTTGGTTGTTCATGGCTGATGATTCATGGTTGATGGTTCATGGTTGATGGTTCATGGTTGATGGCTATTAACTATTAACCATTAACTATTAACCATTAACCATTAACTACTAACCACCAACTAACAACCTTTGTTAAATAGCAAGTGTTCTTCATTCTACTTGTTGCCAACAGTAAAGGGGGAAACAATGTAAGGTGAATTAATCATGGGCGATCGCGCAGCGTCTCCAAAGGAGATTCGCCCAGTTGCGACTAATGCTTGATATACCATCGCCGCTACTTCCGCCCGTGTTGCTTCCCGCAGTGGTTCAATTTGCTTGGGATCTGGGTAATTAACAACTATGCGTTGTAATGTGGCAGTGGCAACAGCTGTACGCGCATATTCAGGAATCGTATCGCGATCGCTCCAACTTAGTAAAACATCGGCGTGGGCTGCTGGCAAGGCAAGTCCGTTTGCTAAGGAGACAATTACCTGTAGACGCTGCACATTTTGCCCAGGGCGGAAGGTGCGATCGCTAAATCCACCGACAAAGCCGCCAGCCGCCGCCTGTTGGATGGCGCTATATGCCCAAAAATTCCGGGGTACATCAGTAAATTCCGGTGCTGGGCGTTTAGGAGTAGGGTTAAAAGCTGCCACCACTAAAGCTGCATACTGGGCACGAGTCATCTGTTTATCTGGTTGATAGCTACCATCAGCAAAACCGCGTGTTAAGTTCATACTTACCAACGCCCGAATAAATCCTTCTGCCCAGTGCCCCACAAGGTCGGTAAACGAGGGAATATCGACATTAGGATTGACAATGTAAGGAGAGACAATAGGCTTTTGTTTGCCACTGGCTACCAACGCTTGATAAATTAATGCCGCTACCTCAGCACGAGTAATATCTCGTAACGGTTCTAGGAGTTCTATTTGCGGATAGTTCGCTACTAACAGTTTTTGGGTAGCAATTGCCACAGCATCCGTGGCATAACTGGGAACTTGAGCGCGATCGCTATACACAGCTAACACATTTGGATTACCACCATTTAGTTGTAACCCATTTACCACTGATACGATTGCCTGTATCTTTGTTAAATTTTGTCCCGGTCGAAACGTTCCATCTGGGAATCCACCGATAAACCCCATACTAGCGGCACGCTCGATGGCTGAGGCTGCCCAAAAATCCGGTTTGACATCAGCAAAATTACTGGCTTGATTTACTACCGGTAAATCAAAAGTCTTAGCTATCAAAGCAGCAAAAGCGGCGCGAGTCATCGGCGATTCTGGCGCAAAACTACCATCGGGAAAGCCACTAATTAAGCCTTTACTCAGTAAAGCTTCCACAAACGCCGCCGCCCAGTGCCCCGCCATATCAGGAAAACTAGTGTTAACCGTTACTGGTTTTGGTGCTTCTTCCGTAGTTACGCTTAACTCGACCAAACCCTTGATCCCCACAGGATTCAACTGATTACCGGCGGAAACGAATTTGTTAGGCGTCGCATTTTGCACATCAAACTGACTATTGTCGCGAAAAATGTTACCAGCCGGGTCTTGAGCGCTGCCTAAATCAGGGATAGCGTTACCGTTTACCAGCAAACCACCTTGGGAATTTTTTTCGATTAGATTTTGTCGTAGTACCGGTCGTGCATCTCGAGAAAGAGCGATCGCAGTTAGATTATCTGAAAGTTTGTTATTTGCGATTAAAGGCGCAGCAAAATCACTGATGGCGATACCGATCGCATTTTTTTGGAAAACATTCCGTAGTACCTCGCCCTTGCTATTACGTGCCATTACTAATCCAGAGGCAGCATTTTCTACAAACACATTATCGAGAATAGCCGGTTTGCCAGTACCACTGACAAACAAACCTTCCCGACCACAGCGGGTAAAAGTGTTATTAGCCAAAGTTACGGAGGTTGACTCAATCCAGACACCAGTACCTTTCGTAATAGAATTACTGACCGTCACACCCATAAGACTAGCATTACCCAGTAATAGCAGCGTAATATTTTGTACACCAAAACTTTCGCTTTGATACTCACCACTTCCGGTAATAATAATATCCTGACCTTTGGTTGCTTCATTACCTACCACCATCACTCCAGTGGGAATGACTAGCGGAAAAACCTCACCATTAGCTGTGCTGTAAGTTCCGGGTGCAAGCTGAATAATCATGCCTGCTTTCGATGCTTTTAAAGCACGGGTGAGACTTTTAAACGAAGCCAACCGAGACCCAGCATTGGTATCATTCCCCGTAACGGGATTGACATAGAGTGTAGCAACGAGGGTAGAGTTGACCATTGATTGAATAAAGGCAATGTTGAAATTATGACAAACAAAAATAACTGTTCATCTGCCTTATGACAAGGACTTTCGGAACTAGGGCATTGGGCATGGGGCATGGGGCATGGGGCATTGGGCATTGGGCATGGGGCATTGGGCATTGGGAATGGGGCATTGGGCATTGAGAATGGGGAAAAATCCAATAACTAATGACTATTGACTAATGACTAATGACTAATGACTAATGACTAATTTCCCAGCAAGTTAACATTATTTGCGTAGTGTCCTAACCGAAACTGATGATTGAAGTTGAACATCTAAGTAAAATATACGGCTCTACCCCGGCAATTTCTGATGTCACTTTTAGTGTCGAAAAAGGAGAAATTTTAGGCTTTTTGGGACCGAATGGCGCTGGTAAAACTACAACCATGCGAATTCTAGCTGGCTATTTACCGGCAACCAGTGGTACAGCCCGCATTGCTGGCTACGATGTGCATGAAAAATCGCTCTTGGTGCGGCAAAGAATTGGCTATTTACCAGAAACACCGCCGTTATATCCAGAAATGACAGTTAGCTCATTTTTGTATTTTGTAGCGCGAATTAAAGGAGTTCCAGCAGGCGATCGCGCCACAAAAGTAAAAGCAGCTATCGAACGTTGCAACCTTGAGGACAAGCGTAACGTCATTATTCGCAAACTTTCTAAAGGATATAAACAGCGAGTTGGTATAGCTCAAGCAATTGTCCATGATCCACCCGCTATAATTCTGGACGAACCTACCGTTGGACTTGATCCCCGACAAATTATTGAGGTGCGAAATTTAATTAAAAGCCTGGCTGGAGCTCACACAATTATTCTTTCTACGCACATTTTGCCAGAAGTGAGCATGACCTGTAGTCGCGTGGCAATTATCAATCGGGGAAAAGTGGTAGCAACAAATACACCAGAACAATTAATGACTCAGTTGACAGGTGGTTCGGGTTATGAATTGGAAATAGAGGGCGAAGTTAATTTAGCTAAACAGGTACTGCAAAATGTAGCGGGTGTGAGTTTGGTAGAATCTATTCCTGCGGCAGCAATGCTAAATCGTACACCCATCCAGGATAGCCGTGCCTATCTACGGGTAATATCTCAACCCGGTACAGAACCAGGCAAGGATATTGCGGCGGTGTTGTTGCGTACGGGATTTAATTTGTATGAAATGCGACGTGTAAGCGCCACGTTGGAAGATGTATTCTTGCAACTAACCACAGAAGAAAAGAATCTAGAGACTGAAACAGATTCAGCAGCCAATGAGGAGGAAGCGGCTTAGATGGGTGTAGTACTGAGTAATATTATTGCCATTTATCGCCGAGAGTTACAGAGTTATTTTGTATCACCTTTGGCTTATGCGATCGCTGGCGTTTTTTGGTTCTTAGCAGGGTTGTTTTTTATCTTGATATTAATGGGGCCAGAGGGGATTTTACCAACAGTAGCGGCGTTAGATGTTCAAGGGCAACAATTTGGCGTACCAGTACCGCCAATAGATGTGCCTTATGAATTTGTACGGGCATTTTTAGACCGGATGGGGTGGTTATTATTGTTCATACTGCCAATTCTTTCCATGGGACTTTATGCCGAAGAACGTAAGCGCGGTACTTTAGAACTATTAGCCACATCGCCAGTTACCAACTGGGCGGTAGCAATCGGTAAATTATTAGGAGTATTAACGTTTTTTATAACATTGATAGTTCCCCTGCTGGCGTTGCAAGCGATCGCTTTGAGTGCATCAAGTCCAGCAATGCCACCAGCAATTCCCTTGTTAGGGCATTTAGCATTAATTTTGCTAGCAGCAGCGATTTTATCTTTAGGAATGTTTATTTCCTCTTTAACAGATAGCACAATTTTGTCAGCCGTTCTTACATTTGCTGTAATTTTATTGTTGCTGTTCGTGGATTTAATTGCTAAAAATATCAGTGGTCCGATTGGAGAAGCTTTGGGTTATGTATCGCTGTTGAAACATTACAACAACCTAATTCAAGGGATTTTTGATACTAGCAGCTTGATATTATTTGGCAGTTACATTATTTTAGGTATCTTTCTCACAGCGCAATCAATTGATGCACTCCGCTTTCAACGACAGTAGTCATTAGTCATTTGTCCTTTGTCATTTGTCCTTTGTCATTTGTCTAAATACTTATAACTAATGACCAATGACCAATGACCAATGACCAATGACCAATGACCAATAACCAATGACCAATGACCAATAACCAATGACCAATGACCAATAACCAATAACCAATGACAAATGACAAATGACCAATGACCAATGACCAATGACCAATGACTAATTATGAAAATTATCGCGAACAACAAACCCTGGAAATATCTATTTTGGCTAGGCTTATTTCTAGTTTCCGCAGGCTTAACAACTGGTTTAGTTTCAGAAAGTTGGGGAATAATTCCTTTAGCATTAATAATTTCTGGAACAGTGATAATTGGCGTGTGGCTAGTATGGCAAAGCCAGCATAATAATTGGTGGGGACGTCGTTCTACCCAAGCTGGTACTAATGCCTTAGTTGCTACTTTGGCAGTGTTGGCAATATTAGGGCTAATAAACTTTTTAGCTAGTCGCTACCATTTGCGGACAGATTTAACAGAAACTCAGTTATTTACTATTGCTCCCGAATCAAAAGAATTGGTGCAGAATCTGAAGGAGCCTGTTAAAGTATGGGTGTTTGATGTTGCTCAAAATTCCCTAGACCGGGAGTTGTTAGATAATTATCGACAGCAAAACTCGAAATTTTTTAAGTTTGAATACGTAGATCCCCAAGCTAGACCAGGATTAACAGAGAAGTTTGGCGTTAAAGATTATGGCGAAGTATACCTAGAATCTGGGGATAGAAAGCAATTAGTGCAAGTAGTGAATGTTAACGATCGCCTTTCAGAAGTAAAGTTAACTAATAGCCTCCAACAAATTACCAATTCTGCCACAGCTAAAGTTTACTTCCTCCAAGGTCACGGCGAACGCCAACTTTCAGCCGGAGAAGGTGCAATTTCCCAAGCTGTCAAGGCTTTAACTGACAAAGGTTACACCACCGCCCCACTCAATCTAGCAGAAAAGCCAGGTATTCCCAGTGATGCTAATGTCGTAGTCATAGCCGGCCCGCAACGAGGATTACTTGATGGTGAAGTGGTAGCTTTGCGAGACTATCTT
Source organism: Nostocaceae cyanobacterium (assembly GCA_051861145.1). Taxonomy (GTDB): domain Bacteria; phylum Cyanobacteriota; class Cyanobacteriia; order Cyanobacteriales; family Nostocaceae; genus JBHYDF01. The sequence goes on along the minus strand of JBHYDF010000105.1, from coordinate 13,027 downwards.
AACGGGGGTGGAAACTTGCTGGTAATGATAGATCCCGGCTTCACAGATCCGAAACTTGAGAGTTTGCTAGCAGAATGGGGTGTAAAACTGGATAATCGTTTGGCAGTTGATCAATCTGGTAGCGTGGCACTAGGGGAAGCTGTTCCCATTGTCACAGATTACGGTGAACATCCAATCACCAAAGACTTTGCTAACGGCATATCATTTTATCGGTTAGCAAGACCAATTGACACTACCCCAGTCCCAGGCGTCGAAGCTACTCCCCTGCTTAAAACTAAACCCTATCCCAACTCTTGGGCAGAAAGCGACTTGCAAAACGAAAACTTGCAATTTAATCAGGGAAGCGATCGCCAAGGGCCTTTAACACTGGGTGTCGCCTTAAAGCGTAAATTACCAGTTCAATCTTCCCCCACACCCACACCCACAACACCACCAACCACAGAAAGCAAAACTAGCCCCACACCCTCACCTCTCCCTCCTCCCCCCACACCAGGCGCTTCCCCTACTCCCACACCAGGCGCTTCTCCTACTCCCACACCTGTTGCTTCCCCTACACCTTCAGCTAACCCAACCGCCAGCGAATCACGGATGGTAGTAATAGGAGATTCGGACTTTGCAACAGAAGGCTTATTTGCACAGCAGTTAAACGGAGACGTATTTCTCAACTCAATCAGTTGGGCGAGTCAGCAGGATAGACAACCCCTTTCCATCCGCCCCAAAGAAGCGAAAAACCGTCGTATCAACCTCACAGCCGCGCAAGCCAACCTTTTAGTCATTTCTTCTTTGTTAGTTTTACCCCTGATTGGGTTAGTGACGGGGGCTATTCTCTGGTGGTTCAGAAGGTAGAGTTAGGAGTTAGGAGTTAGGAGTGAGGAGTTAAGAAACTCCTAACTAATGACTAATGACTAATGACTAATGACTAATGACTAATGACTAAAAAATGAAATTGCAGCGAACAACTTTAATTTTGATATTACTTGCGCTGGGTTTAGGAGGTTTTGTTTACTTCTATGAAATTCAGTGGAAGACTCAGCGCGAGGATGTTCAGGAGAAAAAACAGCAAATTTTCTCTTTTGAAGAAAATGATGTGCAGTCTTTGACGGTAAAGACTAAAGATAACATTATTACTTTGGAACGTAATAATAAAGCTGAACAACCTAAATGGTTGATGACATCTCCTGAACAAACACCAGCAAGTGATGCAATTGTGTCTTACTTGATGGATTTGCTGGTTAAGGGTGAGAGCGATCGCATTTTATCGGTTCCTGCTAACCAAGTGACAGAATATGGCTTAGAACAACCCCAAGCAACTATTGTCATTACACTCAAGAATCAAAAAACCCATCAATTAATTTTGGGTAAGCCTGATTTTAATCGTCGTTTTTTGTATGCTCAAGCTGATAGAATTGCTACACCAGATGGTAATCAAGAAGTGCTGTTGGTATCTACAGATTTTGAGAAAGCAGTAAATCGAGATTTATCTGAGTGGAAACAAACCGCAGATAAGTCGCCAGAAAGTCAGCCTTTGCCTAGTCTTAATTTACCCACTCCGCCCAATACTAAATAGACAATTTAATATGACAAGTCCGACAGCAACATTATTAATTTCCTGCCCCGATCAAAAAGGATTGGTGGCAAAAATAGCCAATTTTATTTACTCCAATGGCGGTAATATTATTCATGCAGATCAGCATACAGATTTTGCGGCGGGGTTATTTCTGACGCGCATAGAGTGGCAACTAGAAGGGTTTAATTTGCCCCGTGAATTGATTGCACCTGCATTTAATGCTATAGCCCAACCATTAAACGCCAAATGGGAATTGCACTTTTCTGATACTATCCGGCGTATTGCCATTTGGGTAAGTAAGCAAGACCATTGTTTATTAGACTTGATTTGGCGACACCGTGCAAAAGAATTTAATGCTGAAATTTCTTTAATTATTAGCAATCATCCCGATTTGAAGAAGGAAGCGGAAAAATTTGGTATTGATTATCATTACATACCTATTACTAAATATAATAAACTAGAACAGGAAGCCAAACAATTAGAATTACTGCACCAATATCAAATTGATTTGGTTGTATTGGCAAAGTACATGCAAATTATCAGTGATAATTTTATTAGTAAATTTCCGCAAATTATTAATATTCACCATTCATTTTTACCTGCTTTTGTCGGTGCAAATCCTTATCACAAAGCTTTTGAAAGAGGCGTAAAAATTATTGGTGCAACAGGACATTATGTGACTGCTGACTTAGATGCAGGACCAATTATTGAACAAGATGTGGTGCGAGTCAGTCACCGCGATGAAGTTGAAGATTTGATTAGAAAAGGTAAAGATTTAGAGAGGGTTGTATTAGCAAGGGCAGTACGTTTGCATTTACAAAATCGCGTTTTGGTGTATGGAAATAGGACGGTAGTCTTTGAGTAAATTAGGCATTCTTGAAAATAGGGAGTGGGGAACTCGGGGCCCCTGAAGGGGATTAGGGGCAATGGGGAGTAGGGAGTGGGGAAAAGGAAAGTAATTTCTAGCCCCCCTTTTTAAGGGGGGTTGGGGGGATCAGATTTTTTTTATAAATGAACTCTTACCGCACCTGACTAATCAGATTCTCTGGTAGCGGTCGATATTCAGCAAATTCCATTGAGAAAGTCGCCATTCCTTGGGAAAGCGATCGCAATTCGGTAGAATAACCAAACATCTCTGCTAGTGGTACTTCTGCTCGAATTACCACATCATTATCTCTTGTTTCAGAACCCAGTAGTAAAGCACGGCGTGATAACAGTTTTCCTTGTATCCGTCCCAAAAACTGGCTTGGTGTCTCCACTTCCAATAACATCATCGGTTCTAAAAGCGTTGGCTTGGCTTTTGCAAAGGCTTCCTCAAAACCAAGTCTGGCTGCAAACCGAAACGCCATCTCGGAAGAATCTATCGGATGATGAGAACCGCCTTCGAGAATTACCTTCACACCAATAATCGGATAACCTTTTAACCATCCTGTTTTCAGCGCATCTTTAAACCCTTGTTCGCAAGCTGCAATAAACTGATTCGGAATTACACCACCAACTACCCGATTTTCAAACACAAATTGTTCTTGACAACGTTCCAGATGACCGATAACATGAGCGTATTGTCCCGTACCTCCCGTTTGTTTTTTCAGGGTGTAGTCAAAACTTGCAGTTTGGGTAATTGTTTCTCGATAAGCAACCGCAGGCGCACCCACATATACTTCCGCGTGGTATTCTCTTTTCATCCGTTCTAAATAAATATCCAGATGCAATTCACCCATACCTGACATGAGGGTTTTGTGCGATTCGGGATCTGTGCTAACGTGCAAAGTCGGATCTTCGCGGATAAAGCGGTGTAGTGCTTTAGAAATACGGTCTATATCTTCCTGACTTTTTGGGGTAATAGCAATAGTCATAACAGGTTCTGGTACAAATATCCCTTCCAAGGAAAGATTTGTTCCAACAGAACAAAGGGTATCACCAGAAGCACAGTCAACCCCCATTAACCCAACAATATCACCAGCAGTTGCCGAATCTACTTCTTGAACTTTATCTACTTCAATTCTTACCAGTCGGTTAACACGTACTTGCTTTTTCGTACGGCTATTGTAAAGGCGATCGCCACTTTTGAGAGTACCTGAATACAGGCGAATGTAAGTTAGCTGTCCAAATTGACTATCAATTAATTTAAACGCCAACGCTACCACTGGATCGGTTGATTCTGGATAAATTTTTACTGCTTTTTCTGTAGAAACATCGGTAGCGGTGATAACTTCTCTTTCTAAAGGAGAAGGTAAATAAAGCGCGATCGCATCTAATAAATTTTGCACGCCTTTATTTTTATACGCCGATCCCATCAAAACTGGTGTAAATTCTAAATTCAAAGTCCCTTGCCGAATAGTATCCCAAATCATTTGTTTGGGTACTTCCTCACCTGCAAGTAACTTAGTCATCATTTCTTCAGAATGGATTGAAATTTGGTCGAGAAGCTTTTCTCTTGCTGTTTGTGCTTCGAGGTGCAAACTTTCTGGAATAGGCTTTTTAACTAATTTTTCCCCGTTTTCACCCTCAAAATAATTTGCACTCATCTCAATTAAATCGATGACACCCTCAAACTTATCTTCCAAGCCGATGGGATACTGAAGTACTATGGTGTTGAGTAACAACTTTTCTCGCAGTGCTTCTACAACTCGAAAAGAATTTGCACCGACTCTATCTAATTTATTAATAAAAGCGATACGCGGGACACGATAGCGCTTCATTTGCCTATCTACCGTATAGGTTTGGGACTGCACCCCTGCAACCCCATCCAACACCATGATCGCACCATCTAAAACACGTAGCGATCGCTCAACTTCAATCGTAAAATCCACATGTCCTGGTGTATCAATTAAATTAATTTGTGTATCATTCCAAAAGCAAGTAGTAGCCGCTGAAGTGATAGTGATCCCCTTCTCACGCTCTAACTCCATATAATCCATCGTCGCGCCATCACCATCACCACCCACTTCTTCCATTTTGTGGATTTTACCCGTATAAAAAAGAATACGTTCCGAAATGGTAGTTTTTCCTGCATCAATGTGAGCAGAAATGCCAATATTACGAATTTTGCTGCGTGGAATCATGGTACTTGCTCCTACCAGGAAAAAGAGCAATAAAAGTTAGTAGATAATAGTTCATAGTTCATAGTTAAAGGTTCATGGCTATTAACCATTAACCATTAACCATTAACCATTAACAAATGTTATGAACATCAGAAAATTTAATGATAAAGATACAGAAGAAATAATGCAGTTATTTTATGATACCGTTCACAACATTAATATTCGCGATTATACGCAAGAACAGGTGAATGCATGGGCACCTCAAGACATGGATTATCAACACTGGAATGAACGTTTGAATTCCAAAATGACCTATGTAGCCGAAATCGACGAGAAAATAGTTGGGTTTGCGCAACTAGAAGCAAATGGGCATATAGATTGTTTTTATTGTCATAACGATTTTCAAGGTATGGGAATAGGCGCTAGGCTTTTAGATGCCATACAGAGAAAAGCCGAAGAATTAGGAATTAATCGGTTATTCACTGAAGCAAGTATAACTGCTAGAGGATTTTTTGAGCGAAAGGGATTTACAGAAATAAAGAAACAAGAAGTAGAGCTAAGGGGAATGAAGTTTATTAATTTTTGTATGGCGAAAGAAATATAAATTAACTAATAGAATAGTCTCTCTTGGTAGAGAATATAAGTAAAAGGGAATAGGAGCTAGACAAAAAATCTAACTCAGCGTCCTTTGTCGCAAAGGGAGGTGTAGTGATGATACACGACATTCCCATTCCTAACGGCACCACATACCTAATAGTCAAAATCGCCGTCTTAATTTTGGTGCTTTTCCTGTGGTTGGCATTTACTGCTAAACCAGTTTATTAGAATGTACGCGCCTTGAATTATCTGTGTTCACCCCCCTCATTCCCCCCTAAAAGAGGGGGGAAGACAGAGGAAAAATTTTTATTTGTTGTTCATCTGGGGATCGCAATTAACCTAGCTAGATGCTGATTTTTGCAATAAATCTAATGGTTAGGTTATTTGTGGCGATCGCGTACTAAAAGCCTGGAAATAAATATCAGTTCTGAGCTAAACTTTGCGCTTAGCTTACTAGGTAAACCTTTTAACCCGTTTCAACGGGTTTTAGCTTAAGCGCCCAAATTTTAATTCCGGGCTAACTCACCAAACAACTTTGCCAAAACCACATTAGAAAACAAAAACCCATCGGGATCGCTTAAACGCAACCTTTCTCCCCCAACTTCCACCCAGCCTTTCTCAAAGTACGGTTGCAAACATTTCTTAATTTCCTCTACCTTCTCTTCCCCAAACTTTTCCGCCAATACCGCCAAACTCACACCCTCAGCCAAACGCAACCCTAGCATTAAGGTTTCTAATAAAACTTCATCAACTGATGTAAATTCACAATCAATTACACATCCAGCTTCCACCCACTGATAATACTCCTTAGTTTTACGCGGACGAGTGAAACGTTTTCCCTCCACATAACTCGCCGCACCCATACCAAAACCATAATAAGGGCGATTTTCCCAGTAAACTCGATTATGCCGACATTGATGCCCCGGTTTGGCGTAATTAGAAATTTCGTAATGCTTGTAACCTGCACCTGTTAAAATTTTCTGTGCCATCCGGTACATTTTGACTGTGGTTTCATCCGTCGGTAAAGGGCGATCGCCGCCTTTGTAATAACGACCGAAGGCTGTTCCAGGCTCAATGGTAAGGTCATATATAGATATATGTGTCGGTGCTATAGCTACCGCTTTTTCTAAAGATTCTCGCCACCTGTCTAAAGTTTGATGCGGTAATCCGGAAATTAAGTCTATGCTGAACTCTGGAACACCGACTTGGAGGATTAAGTCTACAGCATTGAAGATATCCGCTACCGAATGCGATCGCCCACAAACTTGCAATAACTCTGCATCAAAAGCTTGTACACCCAAACTCACACGGTTGATCCCTGCACTACAATAGCCTTGAATATGCGCTAAATCGAATGTACCAGGGTCTATTTCCATCGAAATTTCTACCCTAGGAGAGATACCAAATTTCCCTTCTAATGCTGTTAATATAGACTGCAACTGCTCCACAGAAAGAAGTGAAGGAGTGCCACCACCAAAGAAAATAGTCTGCAAAGGTTGACGATGTGCAGGTGTAATGGCAATTTCTTGACATAACACTTCTACATAATGGGAAATAGTGCCAGAAGATTCACCTCGGAGGCGATCGCCTACAACCGACACGGGAAAATCGCAGTAAAAACATCGCCGTCTGCAAAAAGGAATATGTATATAAGCAGAACTTGGAATAGCGGAAAAAATCTCGTTTTGTAACATATTGAGTAACAATTAATTTATGTTTTTAAGAATTACAAAAAATGAAAATTAGTGCATTATTAACATTTTTTTATTTCCTGACATTGAGAAGATAAAAAATATAAAGCATAAAACTATTTGGTTATAATGATTGCAGATGTTATCAGCCTTAACCCTTAGTATGACCGTGAAAGTTCCTAAATCTATCTTAGCGATGAGATAAAAAATACTCAGCCTTATCGACTAACCAGTTGCAGGAAAACAACATAACCATGCTTGACGCAATTATAATTTTTTCATTCATTCTGGCAGCAGCGGGGATAGGGTTCTACAGTACCGATTTGCTACCAAATGGGGCGCTAGATCGGGTTACGAACCTAGATGCTTTACGCTTCATTGTTGCCGTTTTTGCTGCTATAATTGGCGGTGCAGTCGGACTAAGAATCCAGACCGAATATCGTCGCCTAGAGGCACAAGTCCGAGAAATGCCATTTGATGTTATCTTGACCCGTGCCATTGGATTAGTAATCGGGTTATTGATAGCAAACTTAATGCTAGCACCCCTATTCTTGCTACCAATTCCCACTGACTTTACCTTTATTAAACCGCTAGTAGCAGTAGTCGGTAGCATCGTGCTGGCATATACTGGTATGAACTTAGCCGATACCCACGGACGGGGATTGCTACGTTTAATTAATCCCAACACCGTAGAAACGATGCTGGTAGAAGGAACATTAAAGCCAGCCAGCACCAAGGTATTAGACACCAGTTGCATTATCGACGGTCGGATCGAAACCTTACTAGAAACCGGCTTTTTGGAAGGACAAATTATAGTACCACAATTTGTCTTGCAAGAATTGCAACAAGTAGCAGATGCAAGCAAAGACCAAAAGCGGGTACGAGGAAGACGCGGACTGGAGATTCTCAACCGGGTTAAAACAGCTTATAGCGATCGCATCGTCATCAACCCAATTGATTATGAAGACATGGCTACTGTCGATGCGAAGTTAGTGCGGTTTGCCCAAGAAATCAACGCCACCTTACTAACCAATGACTACAACTTATCGAAAGTTGCTAGCGTCCAGAAAGTGCCTGTATTGAATGTAAACGATTTGGTGAACGCAGTGCGTCCCACCTACTTACCAGGCGATAATATCGACCTGAAGATTCTCAAAGAAGGTAAAGAACCCAGCCAGGGGATCGGCTACCTAGACGATGGTACAATGGTCGTCGTTGAAGAAGGTAGTAGTTACGTGGGTGGTGAACTGCGGGTAGTAGTTACAAGTGCCTTACAGACTTCCGCAGGACGGATGATTTTCGCCAAACCCCAAGCTTCGGCATTGGCATGAGGGAAATGTCCAGTTTAAATAATATTCTCTCATATTCTTCCCACCGGTGCAGTTGATCTGCACCGGTTCTTTATTGCGTGCAGGTAATAAAACTCAAGACTCATTCTAAGTAGGTCGGCGTAAATAATTAAAGGTATGTAGTAAGCGCTAAGCGCGAAGACAGCGCTTACTACGAGCTAATTTCCAAGCTTTACTTTTCTTTACTTAGTTTGATTTTTTCTCGCCTACTTACTTAATTTTCAAAAAAATCATAATTAACTATTATCACATATCTTGCTCCTTTAAGTATAAACAGCTAAACAATAGATAAAGCATGATAAATATTACAAGCTTCAATCTTGTTTAATGAGTCCTCTGATAGAGGACTTTTGCTATGAGACTGGGACTTACAGTCCCAGGCGGACATGAACGAAGGTGAAAAATCTATAAATACGTAGTGATTTTTGTGATGTAATATTTTTCAAGTGCAAGATATAAATTATCCTAATTTTTGCAAGAAGTCTAATATAGTGCTTCTCATTTATATAGAATACATATCTTGTGGGGTGGGCCGGAAAGCCCGCCCTGAATTAATAAAAACGGGCAATACACCCATCCTACAAGAAAATGTTAAGTAACAGACACGTAAAATGCAAAAAGTGAAAAATACTATACCTCTGGTATTTTTGATATTTGTGACCCTATGGTTGAGATTAATCAATTTAGGGTACTCAAATTATCAAGGTGACGAAATTAGAGCATTATATTTACCACAACCAGGTCAAAATCTAGTTGATTTTTTGTTCAGTCAAAGAAAAGGGCCTTTCCAATTTTTGGTTACTTACGCCATCAGCTTCTTTAATCCAGAGTACAATAACGAATTTTTAATAAGACTTCCTTTTACAATAGCAGGCATACTCGCTATTTATTTTTTTTATAAATTTGTCAAATTAGAATTTGGACAAAAGATAGCCATTTATTCATCTTTATTTATGGCAATCAACGGGCTATTCGTTGCTTTCGCTAGAATAGTTCAGTACCAATCATTTGTGATTTTATTTTCATTATTATGTTTATATTTTTTATCTTTATCTACTAAATATAATCAATGGAAAATATACGGATTATATTTGGGAATGTTCTGTTGGTCATTGTCAATGCTTTCCCATTTCGATGCTATCTTTATCTTGCCATTTGTAATGATTTTATTAAAAAGATGGTATTTGATTAAAAATGAATTGAGTACTAATTTAAAAATAAAAATATTAGCTTTTGCCTTTACTATATTGCTGCTATTATTAGCTTCTTTTTACATGCCTTTTTTCTTATTTTCAATTTCCGATTCAACCAAATCATATTGGTATACTCGCTTTAGAGGTTCACCAGATAATGCAATCACAACATTTACAGCGTATAATACGCTCTTTGCTACATTTATATATACAATTTTGATTTTTCTATCTATATTTAGAATCAAAGAACAATTATCAATTGTTGCGTGGTTGTGCTTTCCTTTATTTTTTATGGAAATTTTGATAGCACAACCAAAAACACATATTTACACATATGTGTTACCCTTGTGTGTTTTAGCTGCTTTTGGACTAGAAAAACTGGAAATTTATATAGTAAAAATATTTAAATTCTCATTTACTTACATTCCAAGTATTGTTTCTGGCGGAATATTTATATTATTATCATTATTATCACATACAATTTTTATAGAAAATACAAGAGAATATCCTTGGGAAAGCAAAAACTTTTTCATTTGGCAAATTTCCCAACCTCCAAGAATTGCATTATTTGGATTTCCTTACAACAGACGTTGGGAAGACATTGGCACTTTCATAAAATCGACAAATAGCACAAAGTACTATATTACAAATGACAAAGCTGTAATAGCTGAATATTATATTGGCAGAGATTTTCAAAATATAATTAAAACGCCCAATCTAGATATTAATAATTTATCGGGCGATGTATACGTAATATATATTTATCGAACCCAGCATCGCCAAAAAAATATATTAGGGAAAGATGATAGCTATTGGCAAGAAAATTATAAGCCAGTAAAAACTTTTTACCACAATGGCAGAGTAGTAGCGAATATTTATCGTTTATCCGTAAATGATTTAAAAACACTTTCGAGTCAGGGGCTAGGGACTAGGGGCTAGGGGAAGAGATATTTTCATTACAAACGTTGTGAACTTTGTTCATGTAGTCTCTTACATAAGTCAATCTTTTTTTTAGATGGAACCACAGATGGACACAGATAAACACAGATAAATCATCTGTGTCCACCCCCCTCATTCCCCCCTTACAAGGGACGCCAGTTGCAAGGGCGGGGGGAACCCCCCTTCGGGTTCGCCCTTCGGGTTCGCCAGTTCCCAGGGCGCGGGAAACCCGCCTACAGGACTGGTCTCACCAGTCGCCTGCGGAGGGAAACCCTCCTATGTCCTAAGAGGACACGCTACGCGAACAGCGCTGGACTCACCGCACCGCACTGGCTCGGGAAGACAGAGGAAAAACTTTTATTTATTGTCCATCTGTGGTTAATTATCCTCTACTTTTTAAGAATTCTTCATCACCTCAATTTTACCGATAACTGCTGGTTTTCCTATAGCTTGTCCATTACTTAAAGAAACCCACTCTACTACCAACTGGTAAAACTGCGGTACTGTATCAGGAGAAATATTTAGAGAATGAAAATCACGTACTACAGTACCTGAGTTTATCTTTTCTGGAGGTAGGAAACCATCAAGCAAAAGAGTATCGGAAATTTGAGTTAGTTTACCATTCGCATCACGCAAACTAATTTTCATACCAGAATCTGGCGGTAAAGGAGAAACAAATTGCCAATAAAATGTAATTAACAGTTTTTCTTGTGCAGAAAGTTGAGATTTATTCAAGTCATAACCCAATAGACGCACTTGATTACTCAAAGATAAAGATAGAGGAAACTGGATTCGTTTTAAATCCTCAAGTAAAGGTTGCGGCCCCGGATAAACTTGCACAAAATCAACATCATGCAACCGTACAGTGTACAAAGGTTGCTGAGGAGTAAAATAAGCAAGCATCTTTGCTTCTGGAAGTTGTCGCTGCAATTGATTAATATAAAAAACAACACGATTAGCCTGAGTCCAAGGTTGAATTCCAGGCAGAATACGCTTTTCTATCGGTAAAATGTGACCTTGGAAATAAGTTGCAAAATATGTAGGATACCAGCTAGCAACCTGAAGTGATTTTGCATTGGGTAACTTATTTAACCATTGAGCCGCTGTTTCTAAACCCTCACCTTGACCAATCATAAACACATTTTTAGCTACCCTAACACCGCCCAAAAGAGGATTATAGTAAGTAAGATAATAGGGATAGTGGGGTAAAAGGACAACCATTTGCAACACAAAGAGTGCGATCGCCATCACCAAACCACTATTGATCAATCTTTTACCCATCCAGCTTTTGACAGTAGCGATAATTTCCAGCCAACCAACCGCCGCTAATAAAGCTAGCATAGGCAAGCAAAGATTAATATAACGGTCAATTTTACTATCACTGACCGAGAGAATCAGCAGCACAAACAGAGAAACTATAGCTAGTGTGGTTAACTCAGGTATTGTTTGTTGTTTACGCCGTAGCTTTGGTAAGAGTAATACTACACAGAATGCTAACAACCCTATTTGCAGCGCCGGTGATAGACGATATGCCAATACTAGCGGATAGAAAAGAACACCTGGAGAATCACTAAGTTTTCCTAAAAAGAACAGAAGTCCCCGGTCTGACTCTTGCAAAACACCCTTAAATATTGAAGTGACAACATAACCTGGTGAAACCCAAGCAGCAGGCCAAATCAGAACAAATACAGCTATTATAGTTAGATTCCATAACAGCAATTCCCGAAATCGGAGTTTCCAACCCTTTGGCGGAAAACGTACAGACCAAACACCCAACTCAATTAAAACAATAACAGCAACAATACCAGGTAATACAAACAAAGCCGTAATTTTAACAGCAGTCGCCAGTCCGATAAATACACCCGAAGCAAAAAGAAAATAGCGATCGCCTAGCGTCTGCGTAGGATATTTGCCATCTCTTTGTAAATAAAGTAAAAACAGCAACAACCCCAAAATAGCAAAATCAGCCTGTAGAGCGTCAGTTGTGATAAAACGTTGATATGCTAAAAAGAAGGGTTCAAATAACAGCAGGATAATAGCAGATAAAGCTACAGCTTGCCCGAACAAACGCTTGGCGAGTACATACAGATACACCATACAGGCAGAAGTGACTACAGCCTGGATGATTCGCGGAAGAATGTATAAGTTAATGGGAAACAATCCTTTCTCCATACTCAGACATGCGCGAATATCTGGAGGTAAATCGAAACCAAAAATTCCCAAAAACAGCTTATTTAGCCCACAATTCAACCACATAGCACTACCAGTCAACCACATATTAGGCACACCTGGATGATGCTTGAGAAAAGTACGCGTTAAATCTCCCTCAAAAAACAAGCGTCTGATAAACTCGCTACCGCGATAGATCCACAACCCCTCATCCGTATTCAGGGAAGCGGTAATAGCCATAGTACGTAGCGCCAGCGAGACAAAGAAAATACCAAGCAACAACGGGAAACGTTTCATCAAGGTAAACAAACCAACTGTAACTTTTCTGGGATAGTTTACCAGGAAGTTAGTAGTTCATGCTTCATGGTTCATGGTTCATGGTTAATGGTTAATGGTTCATGGTTCATGGTTCATGGTTCATGGTATTAACTATTAACTATTAACTATTAACTATTAACTATTAACTATTAACTATTAA
>JBHYDF010000104.1:0-28449 GCA_051861145.1 Nostocaceae cyanobacterium | reverse complement strand
ATAGGACTGCAAGAAGCCTACACCGTACCGATAGGTCGGTGTAGGAGATGTCACTAGGGCAATTTATAGTTCTCAACCAGTACAACTGGTAAGTTGTAGTTAAAGTAAGCTAAATTTAGATTTGCACTGCTGGGAGTGGAGAGATGTTGTTGGAATTAAAGCGCATTCAGGTTCCACCGGGACAACGAGTGCTGCTAAAAAATGTAACCTGGCGGGAATTTGAAACTATTCTCGAAGATTTAGGGGAACACCGTGCAGCAAGAATTGCCTATGACCGGGGAATACTAGAGATAATGACACCACTACCAGAGCATGAATATGATAAAGAAATTATAGGCGACTTGCTCAAGGCTTTACTGGAAGAACTAGATATTGAGTTTATCAGCCTTGGTTCTACCACTTTCAAAAACCAAATAATGGTTCAAGGTATAGAACCTGACCAGTGTTTCTATATAAAAAATGAAGCGAAGATTCGCGGGAAAAAGCGACTAGATTTAACAGTAGACCCTCCTCCTGACTTAGCGCTAGAAGTGGATGTAACTTCTCGCACTCATCCAAATATTTATGAAGCACTAAAAGTTCCGGAACTTTGGCGATTTGACAACGGCAAGTTACAAATTAATGTACTGCAAAATGGATGTTATGTGGAGTCTCAGGAAAGCTTAAATTTTCCCAGATTCCCACTGGTTGAGGCGATTCCCCGATATCTTGAGCAAAGCAAAACAGCAGGTAGAAATGCAACGCTTAAAGCTTTTCGGCTTTGGGTTAGGCTGCAAATACAACAGAAATAGCCAGTTTCGTGTCTAAAGGTAAAATATCTATATAGTAGATGTTAAGGTAGTTGCGGAAATGACAATTGTAGTTCCAAGAGCCACTACCATAGAGGAGTTCTTGAGACTTCCATTTATTGATGAGTCTCCCGCCTGGGAGTATATTAACGGTGAGGCAGTTCAGAAACCGATGGGAGGAGGCAAACATAGCCTGTTGCAAAAGCGTTTAGTTGCTGCGATAGATGCAGCAGGTAGCAACTATGAAGCTTTCCCTGAATTGCGCTGTTCCTTTGGTAATCGTTCAGTTGTTCCTGATGTAGTTGTCGTCGCCACCAACAAACTACCACTGGATGATAGCGGTGATATTACAAGCACTGGTATTGAGTTTGCACCAGCTTGGGTGATTGAAATTCTTTCTCCCGACCAAAGTCAAACTAAGGTTACAGGCAATATTTTATACTGTATCAGAAATGGCACTCAGCTAGGATGGTTGATAGATCCAAGTGAACGCTCTGTGTTAGTTTATCAGCCTAATAGCCTGCCAGATTTGTTGGCTGAAAGTGATGTATTACCTGTGTTGGAAGGTATAAACCTGAGTATCTCTGTTGATGATGTATTTGCTTGGTTAAAGCGGAGATAAGTTTTTAAGGTCGATCAGGTTTTAAGGCGATCGCTAATTTAGAAAAAACAGGATTATCTTTACAAGGGCAGTTTATAGTTTTGAATCAATACAAGTGGTAAGTTGCGGTTTTGATGACTAAAGCTGAGTTTCACTTAATTCGACCCTACCTACGTACTTCATTTGATATTGTGATATAGTATTATCAGTGTTATCACTAAGTAAAATACAAATTTAGGGCTACCACAAATATGGAATTAACCGTATTAGCAGCAGAAGCGGTACGTATTACGATATATATGCTTGACAAAGCTACAGGTGGTGCCCTAGAAAAGGCTGGGGCAGATGTTTTAGATTTATTGAAAAAAAAATTTCAGGGAAGATTTAAACTTGAGCAAGCGAAGGAAAAACCAAAGCTTTTAGAGGCTACGATCATAAGTGAAGCTCAGCTAGATAAAAGCTTTCAGGAAAATTTAGAGAGACTCGTTACACAGTTCAAGCAAATACAGAATAATTCTTCTGAGGTTTTTCAAAATACTGAATCTGGTGTCAATGTCAATGTTACTAATAATCCAGGTACAGTTATAGGGCAACAAATAGGTCAGCAATTTTTTCGTTAACCAATTTTTTGACCTCCAAGACTCAGACCTAGAGCCAATTGGTAACATCTTTAATAGATTTGCTAACTACTGTAAAGTAGTTTCATTTCTTATATTTAATTTGGTATTTTGGATTTTATTTGGCTGGTTTGCTGACTACTCTTTCCCATATACTCAAGCACTTGACTTGATTATTGCCTGCTTCAAGGGGTCAATTTCAATAAAAATTAATGTTCTCCAGAAACAACTGCAAAGAACAGAGATAGTTACTCAAGCAGACAATGAACAACAAGTAAGAAAATTAAATAATTTAGAGTCTCAAGCTTGGCTATATCAAAATATTTTAGAAATCCTTGGCAGACAAAATGCGGATAGTCACGAAAGAATTGCAAAAACGATTGAAGCCTTAGAATTTAAAAGAAGTGAAATTACACAAGAATTAGAACCTCGTAAACCAGAAAAATATCGAACGCTAGACGCTATTCAGGATTTCACTCGCTCTTTAATAGCAAGTCAAGCTCAAAAAGATTACATACGGCTTGAAAAAATTGTTAGTAATTTAGTCAATTTTGCCAGAAGCAGACAACCTTCACGGATAATTTTTGAGGAATTGTTAGAAAAACTAAACACAGAAATAGTACAAAATGCTAGTCAAATAAGTCCGTATCGTCTTCGACTTGCATATAAAATTGAAGAATTAATTAGAATTATTTCATTCAAAATTATTTTATATCCTGATAACAATCCTAATAATCAAGCTTATCAAGATTATGTAAATGAGTTAAACTCTCAAATAAGAATTATTTCTGAAGAATTTAATAATATATTAGGTAAAAATGAAGACAATATCAGCACTTTAAATAGAATTAATAGTGAAAATAATAGACTAAATGAAACTATTTTTAAGTTGCGTGGCGTTATATCTGAACGAGATACGAGTATAGCTTCTCTCAATCAAGAAATTATAAACACAAAAGAAGTTATTCAAAATATGCGTTGTAAAGTAGATGTTTTAGAAGAAGAGATAGCTAGATTAAACAATCAAAAACAAGATTTTCAGAGACAGCAGCAACAAGAGTTATATAAACTTGATAAAACAATTGATGAATTACATCAAGACATATCTAAGCGTGATACAAATATTACATCTTTGAACGAGTTAATAAATACTTTGAGACAATCTATCCAAGATAGGCAAAATCAAAATAATTTGCTGCAAGGTGAAATAGATAGGCTCAACAGTCAAAAACAATATTTGCATCAGCAAAATAATATACTTACCCAAAATAATCGGCATAAACAACAGGAAATAGAGCGTCTCAATGAAAAACTGAGTAGGAAGATAGAAACTAGGAATAAGCTGACGCTAGAAGAGTACAAGGAGATTTATAATCAAAATGATTATGAATACGTTAGTGCATACACAAAAAAAGATGGAACTTTTGTGAATGCATATTACAGACGAAAACGGAGAAGATAAAATTGTTTTTCTGCTTGTTTTACAGCTAATTCAATCCCCCTCCTCGCGTGCGGGGAGGGGGTAAGGGGGTGGGGTTAAGCGCTAAAGTACTTCGCTACCGGGTGATAAGCAATAATCGCCGTAGTAGACTGTTCCGGATACAACTGCTCACTTTCATCCATATACAGATTAATCCGCTCAGCCCCCAACAACTCCAACTGCTTATACTGATCCTGAATATTCGGACAAGCCGGATACCCAAAACTATACCTTGAACCACGATAGCGCTGTGCCAAAACATCCCGAATATTATCCGGTTCTTCAGCAACAAAACCCAACTCCCGCCGAATCCGTGCATGAGTCCACTCAGCCAGCGCTTCCGCCACCTGCACAGCTAAACCGTGAAAATACAGATACTCCGTATACTTATTCTCAGCAAACAACCCCTGCGCAAACTCCGTAGCAATATCTCCCACCGTCACCGCCTGCATCGGAAACACATCAACAATTCCCGACTCCTTCGACGCAAAGAAATCCGCAATACACAACCTCCTCAAAGACTTTTGCCTTGGAAACTCAAACCTCGCAACTTCCTTCGTGTCTTCGCGGTTATAAACATACAACGTATTCCCCTCAGCCTGACAAGGAAAATACCCATAAATCACCTGCGGATGCAACAAATTCTCCTCAACAATCCGCCGCTTCCACTCCGACAAAATCGGATATACCTTCTCATCCAAGAAAGCCTGATACTCCTCCTTAGACTGCTCCTTCGGCTTGCGGAATTGCCATTGTCCCGCAATCAAAGCTTGCAAATCTAAATACCAGAATACCTCCTCCCAAGAAATATCACTCGGCTGTAACAACTGCGTTCCCCAGAAAGGCGGCGTAGGACGTTCAATATCCACCGCCACTGCTTCCGAACGACGAGTATCAACTTCTGTAGGGAGTAGGGAGTCGGGAGTGGGGAGTGGGGATTGTGTGATGGTGACTTCAGGCTTTCCATTTGCCAATTTTGCTTCATCAGTTTTGGCTAATTCATCTAAAAAGCCCTTAATATCATCCCACTTACCAGACGCTTTCGCTGGCATTAATTTATCCATGAAGTGCAAATCAGAAAATGCATCCTTCCCATAAACCACTTTACCCTTGTAGGTGTTTTGGCAATCTTCATGAACAAACTTAGGAGTCAGCGCCGCACCACCCAAAATCACAGGTACAGAAATTTCCTTTTCGTTAAAAACCTCCAAATTCTCTTTCATAAACGCAGTGGATTTGACTAGCAATCCACTCATAGCAATACAATCAGCATTATGCTTCTGGTACGCCTCGATAATATTTTCCACCGGCTGCTTAATACCCAAGTTAATCACCTTGTAGCCGTTATTCGACAAGATGATATCCACCAAATTTTTACCAATATCGTGAACATCACCTTTCACCGTGGCAATTACTACCGTACCCTTAGCATTATTACCAGCTTCCGACTTTTCCATGTACGGTTCGAGGTAAGCAACCGCCGCTTTCATGGTTTCTGCTGACTGTAACACGAAAGGTAGCTGCATTTGTCCGGAACCGAACAACTCACCTACTACTTTCATCCCATCCAGTAAGAAGACGTTGATAATATCCAAAGGTGGATAATTTTTCAAAGCTTGGGCTAGCGCTTCTTCTAACCCAATACGTTCACCGTCGATAATATGGCGTTTGAGGCGTTCTTCGATGGGGAGATTTTCGTCAACGCCTTTATCGCGTTTTGTCGTCACCCCTTCAAATAATGTCGTCAGTTCCCCTAAGGGATCGTAAACGCAGACATCACCCTCAAATTTCCGCTCATCATAAATCAACTGGTAGCAAACTTCTTGATGCTTTTCCTCAATTTTCGACAGTGGTAAAATTTTGCTAGCGCTGACAATTGCCGCATCCATACCAGCTGCCATAGCCTCGTGCAGAAACACGGAGTTAAGGACAATACGCGCTGCTGGGTTTAAACCAAAGGAAACATTGGAAACACCCAGAATAACATGGCATCCTGGCAATTCTTGACGAATGCGACGAATAGCTTCAATTGTCGCTTTACCGTTTGTGCGGTCTTCTTCAATACCTGTAGAAATTGGTAGTGCTAAGGGGTCAAAAAAGATTTCCTGTGCCGAAATGCCGTATTCTACTGCTTGACGATAGGCACGTTGGGCAATTTGAAACTTTTTCTCAGCCGTCCGCGCCATTCCATCTTCGTCGATAGTACCAATTACTACACCCGCACCGTATTTCTTCGCTAACTCCAACACCTTCAGAAAACGCGGTTCTCCGTCTTCATAGTTGGTGGAGTTGAGCATACACTTACCTCCTGCCACTTTCAAACCCGCCTCCATCTTTTCCCATTCGGTGGAGTCTAGCATCAGAGGTAATGTGACATTATTTACCAATCGCGATACTAATTCGTGCATATCCCGCACGCCGTCACGTCCTACATAATCTACGTTCACATCCAGGACGTGTGCGCCTTCTTTGACTTGCGATCGCGCCATCGAAACCAGTCCGTCCCAATCTTCCGCGTTGAGCAATTCGCGGCACTTTTTGGAACCACTGGCGTTTAATCTTTCCCCAACAATTAAAAAGGAATTATCTTGCTCGTAAGGCTGGATACTGTAAATTGATGCTGCGGCTGGTTCTAGCTGCGGCTGTCTGACTTTTGGCTGTAATTCTTTGGCGATTTCTGCTAATTGTTGAATGTGTTCTGGACGTGTCCCACAGCAACCCCCTATCACTTGGACACCCAAATCTTCAATAAAATGCATCAACGCCATCCGCAATTCTATCGGTGTCAAGCGATAATGCGCTTGTCCGCCGACGTTTTCCGGCAATCCCGCGTTAGGTATACAGGAAACTACGAAGGGTGAATGTTCAGTTAGATACTTGATATGTGGTTTCATTAGGTCTGGCCCTGTAGCACAGTTCAGACCGAGAATATCTATTGGGTAAGGTTCTAAGATAGTCAGTACAGCACTGATTTCCGTACCAACTAGCATTGTTCCCATAGTTTCCATTGTGACAGAAACCATCAAAGGACGGCGATCGCCTTTTTTGGCAAAAACTTCTTCAATACCATTCAGCGCCGCTTTGATTTGTAGCACGTCTTGGCAAGTTTCCACAATAAATAAATCAACCCCACCATCCCAAAGCGCTTCTGCTTGTTCAGAGAAGGTGGCTTTCATGGTGTCGAAATCTATATGTCCCAATGTTGGTAACTTTGTCGTCGGCCCCATCGAACCGGCGACGAAGCGGGGTTTTTCTGGGGTGGAGAACTCAGCAGCCACGCGCTTTGCTAATTCTGCGGCTGTTTTATTGAGATAATACGCTTGGTCTGCTAAGTCGTATTCTGCCAAAACAATCGATGTACCGCCAAAGGTATCGGTTTCGATCACATCTGCACCCGCTGCGAGAAAGTCGCGGTGAACCTTCGCCACAGCTTCTGGGTTGGTGTGGACTAGGTATTCGTTACAACCTTCATACTGTGCGCCTCCGAAATCTTCAGCAGTGAGGTTTTGCAGTTGTAAGTTAGTTCCCATCGCACCGTCGAAGACAATAACGGGGCGATCGCTACTATGCAGGCGTTTCAAGAAAGGATGAGTCATTTTTTCCAAGAGAAAATTTGCGTAGTCTTATAATGTTCGACTTACATTTATTATTTTCCAAAATTTCTTGAGTTTCGGAAGGTTTTTAAGAAAACAGAGAGTGGGGAGTATTGTTTTTCTTTAAGGTAGTAAAATCCTCTATTCAGTGCTAAGAGGATGTCTGAGAAGTATGGTTTTAAACCAATTAATCTTATAGATCCCCCTAAATCCCCCGCGCTTCTTGGGGGACTTTGAAAGGCTTTTTGCCCCCCTTTTTAAGGGGGGTTGGGGGGATCTAAATGATTTTGGGTAATAAATATGACTAATTAAAAACTTTTCAGACATCCTCTAAGCCGAGGGTGTGTAATACCATTTCACGTTAATCACGATACATATAAATCTTGTAGAGACGCGAAATTTCGCGTCTCTACACCGTCTGTATTTGTATCAGAGTTTTTGTAAAATGGTGTAAGACTTACATCTTGCACCAATAAACCGCAAGATAATTTGGTTGCGCCCAATAAACTTATTGCAAAAATTAGGTTTTAGGATATTGCGAACACAGATGGACACAGATACAGATAAATTATCGGTGTATAGTCCCTTAATTGCCAAGTGCTAGCATAGTTTTAGGTTCATCAAACAGCTGACGACTGAGGCATTTTCAAATGTCTGAACGAGATGCAAGCGGTCAACCGATTCAGGTGCTGGTTGTAGACGATGAGCAATCAATTATTGACTTTATTGAACTGGGCTTAAGGTATGAGGGCTTTGAGGTACGCTCGGTTCAGAGTGGTTATGCTGCGCTAGAGGTGGTTGGTACATGGAAACCACGGCTTGTGATTTTAGATGGAAATTTACCTGATTTAGACGGCTTTGAGGTGTGTCGCTATATCCGTCGTCACAGTGATGTTCTAATTATTATGCTAACAGTGCGTGATGACCTGGCGGATAAAGTGCGCGGTTTGGAACTTGGGGCGGACGATTACCTTACTAAACCTTTCCATTTTCCTGAGTTATTAGCTCGTATCCGTGCTGCGTTGCGCCGTCATCTACCGCCTCCGAGTGATGTATTGACGCTTGGAACTATTACCCTAAATGCTAAGACACGTGAAGTCTGGGGGGCTGGTGTACCCATTGAGTTAACTCGTAAAGAGTTTAATTTACTACATCTTTTCATGGAGTATCCCAATCAAGTGTTGGAGCGTCAAACAATTTTGGATCGCGTATGGGGGTATGACTACTATGGTGATACTACTATTATCGAAGTATATATCAGCAATCTCCGGAGTAAGCTGGATCGTGACCCATCGGTTGTAATTCGGACTGTACGCGGTATTGGTTATATGTTACGCATTCAGCCTTCGGTTGATTCTGATGCGGCTTCTGTCGATTCAGATGTATAAAAAATATATTTATGACTTTGTGCTGGCGTTTAACGCTTGGGATTCTGGCGCTGATTGCTCCCTTGCTGCTGTTGATGATTGCACAAGATTACCACAATTTGCGCTCTTTTCTGCTAGAACGCGAAGGTATACGCATCCGCGCCCAAGCAAAGCCAATTATCAATAAGGATTTGTTGCATCAGCCAATTAATGATATTAGACTGCGTGCGATCGCTAATCAATTGGCAACTGACCTCACCTCAGCCGACACCGGGGCGGTGATTATCAATCGCCA
The DNA here is from genome assembly GCA_051861145.1 of Nostocaceae cyanobacterium. Taxonomy (GTDB): domain Bacteria; phylum Cyanobacteriota; class Cyanobacteriia; order Cyanobacteriales; family Nostocaceae; genus JBHYDF01. Next base: position 19,708 of record JBHYDF010000104.1, on the reverse strand, counting down.
CGGTCAGATAATTGGTCGCCACTACAGCACAATAGGTGAACCAACACCGCCTGATTTACCCCAAGAATGGTATACACCAGCCCTTGGGGGAAAACTTGAGCAAAACTATATTGTCACAGACAACGATGGTAATCGCATCTTGGTGGCACTTGTGCCAATTCCTCCACGCCAAAAACCGCTCGGTGTGGTGGTGCTGAGTACATCACTAGAGGACAATTTCCGATTGATACAACATCATGTCCTCTTAAGCATCACTTACAGCGTAATTCTATTACCAATTTCATCGGCTTTAGTTTTTGTCATGGTGCGTAGCAACTTGCGTCGCCTAGAACGCATGATAATTGTTACCAAACGGATTGCGCGGGGTGATTGGTCGCAGCGAGTCCAGCTACATCATGGTTCTGACGAAATCGGTCAGCTGGCTAGTTCGTTTGATGAAATGGTTAACCATCTTCAAGCTGCGTTTGATGCCCAAGCACAATCTGAAAACCGACTGCGCCAGTTTCTGGCAGATGTTTCCCATGAACTCCGTACACCGCTAACGACAATTGGTGGTTATGCTGACTTGCTGCTGACGGGAGTTGGTGGAGTATCCGAGGAAAGCCGTCCCTTACTAAAAAAAATGCGCCGCGAAATTAACCGCACGAGTCGGCTGGTCAAAGATTTATTGTTGCTGGCACGCAGCGATAAGGCGGCAATGCTTGAACTGCAAGTAGTGGATTTATCAAGCTTATGTGCGGAAGTTGCTGAACAGGTTCGTCTGACGATGGGAAGACTTACACTGCAAACAACTCTTTCTAAAAAAGTTGTTGTGCGAGCAGATCCAGACCGAATTGAGCAGGTATTATTAAACGTCCTCGATAATGCCATTCGCCATACCCCCGAAAACACTCAAATTGATATGCACCTGGAATCAATTGCAGGTAAGGCACGCATCACGATTTCCGATAATGGTCCGGGAATTCCTCCAGATATCCTCGACCATGTTTTTGAGCGCTTTCGTTATGGTCAACGTCAAAGTAAAGGCGATCGCGGTTTAGGGCTAGGGCTGGCAATAGCCAAAGCGATTGTAGAAGCTCATAGCGGTACTATTGTTGCTTTTAACCAGCTCGGAGGCGGTGCGTGTTTTCGCGTAGAGTTGCCGTTAGCATCCCAGAGGTGATGACGTTGCTGAGTCAGAATATTGACCTCACGCAGAGGCGAGGCAGCGCGTTGCGGAGCCAGTCCTGTTCGCGTAGCGTGTCCTCTTAGGACATAGGAGGGTTATACCATTTCACAAAAACTCTGATACAAATACAGATGGGTAGAGACGCGAAATTTGAGGCAGCGCGTTGCGGGGGTTCCCCCCGTTGTAGCGACTGCCGTCGCGTCTCTACAAAATTTATATGTATCGCGATTAACGTGAAATGGTATTAGCCCGACAAGCGTGAACTGGCGTTGGGGTTTCCACGCCACTTGCTACAACGCGGGAAACCCGCAAGGGCGCAGTGGCTCCCCGTTGTAGCGACTGCCGTCGCAGAGTCGCAGAGAATAAGAATTTTTTAGTTCTAAATTAAAATATTTTATGATTATCATACATAGTTACCTTTACACAATTTATTTAAGGTTTCCTAAAGGTTTTTTTAAGGTTTTCTAAAGTTTCGAGTCATATACTTCATATTTAACAATTACTTTTTTAACAAGCTTCCCTATTAGTGACAATGCAGTATGAGAAGGTAAGGAAAAGCTTACCTGCCCTACCCATAGACTCGGATGATTTTTTGTCTGTGCCAATCTCCACCGCAAAAAAGATACGACCACAAGTCCGGGGTAAGTTTATTTTTGTCGGTGATACAAAACTGTATATCCGTGGTGTTACTTACGGGACGTTTCACCCAGACCAGGATGATTGCTTATATCCCAGTCGTGAAATCGTTGATCATGATTTTGCCGCTATGTCAACGAATGGAATTAATGCGGTGCGTACCTACACAGTGCCGCCATCGTGGTTGCTTGATGTGGCAGCAGAGTATGGTCTGTGGGTGATGGTTGGGTTGCCTTGGGAACAGCATATTACGTTTCTCGATGACCGGAAGCGGGTGAAATCGATTGAGGAGCGCATCCGAGCGAGTGTACGTACTTGTGCGGGACATCCGGCGTTGCTGTGCTATGCGATTGGCAATGAGATTCCTGCTCCTATTGTACGCTGGTATGGTCGTCATCGGGTTGAGCGATTTTTACAGCGTTTGTATCGGGTTGTGAAATACGAAGATGCTGATAGTTTAATTACCTATGTAAATTATCCAACAACTGAGTATTTACAACTGCCATTTATTGACTTTGTTTGTTTCAATGTGTATTTGGAACAACAGCATCGCTTAGAAGCCTATCTTGCCCGTTTGCAAAATTTGGCAGGCGATCGCCCTTTGGTAATTGCAGAATTGGGGTTGGATAGCCGTCGCAATGGCGAACAAAAGCAAGCCCAAGTGTTGGATTGGCAGATTCGCACAACATTCGCTGCTGGTTGTGCTGGGGCGTTTGTGTTTGCGTGGACGGATGAATGGTATCGAGGAGGCTATGACATTGACGATTGGGATTTTGGATTGACTGACCGTCAGCGCCGAGCCAAACCCGCCCTCACTGCTGTGCGTCAGGCTTTTGCCGGTGTGCCGCTTCCCTTACATCCGGACTTACCATTTATTTCGGTGGTGGTTTGCAGCTATAACGGCGCACGCACGATTCGTGAATGTCTGGAAGGTTTAGTAAAGCTGGAGTATCCGCACTACGAGGTGATTGTTGTCAATGACGGTTCCACGGATTTGACGGCAGAAATCGCCCATGAGTATGATGTCAGGCTGATTAGTATTCCCCAAAGCGGGTTGAGTCATGCTCGTAACGTAGGAATGCAAGCTGCACGGGGTGAGATAGTGGCATATATTGATGATGACGCCTATCCCGATCCGCACTGGCTAACCTATCTTACCCATACTTTTAGGCAAACTTCCGATGTGGGAGTGGGTGGTCCCAACCTACCACCACCAGGAGATGGCATGGTAGCAGAGTGTATCGCCAATGCGCCTGGTAATCCTTCTCATATCCTCCTTTCCGACCAAGAGGCAGAACATATTCCTGGTTGCAATATGGCGTTTCGCAAAGCTTGCCTAGAGGCGATTGGTGGATTTGACCATCAATTTCGCACAGCAGGTGACGATGTTGACATTTGTTGGCGTCTGCAACAACAGGGCTGGACGATAGGATTTCACCCAACTGCATTAGTCTGGCATCATCGCCGCAATTCTGTTTGCAGGTATTACAAACAACAATATGGCTATGGAAAAGCCGAGGCATTACTAGAAAAAAAATGGCCCGAAAAATATAACGCATTAGGGCATATGTCTTGGTCAGGACGCATCTACGGACCAAAAATCATGCCTGCTTTGCATCAACAAGAACAGGTGTTTTATGGTACTTGGGGTTTGGCGCTGTTTCAGTCCATCTATCAACCCACACCAGGAACTCTGGGGTCATTATTATTAATCCCGGAATGGTATTTTGTGCTTGGGCTGCTGGTGGGGCTGTCGCTGTTGGGTCTTTTGTGGATGCCGCTGTGGTTGGTATCGCCCCTTGCCATTTTGGCGATCGCCGCGACAGTAGTGCAAGCATGTCGCAGCGCCGCTCGTGCCTCATTTCCTAGCCATCCAAAATCCCCTTGTGAACGATGGCAGCGCTACATTTTAACTACTGTACTGTATCTATTGCAACCCTATTCTCGCCTCCGGGGACGATTGCGCCACGGGTTAAAGCTTTGGCGTTGGTATAGTGTAGCGAATTTGACCTTATCTCTGTCGAAAACCTTAAAGATTTGGAGTACTTGTTGGCGTGGGCCGGAAGGATGGCTAGGTGCGATTGAAACAGCTATTCAAACCACCGGACATCGGGTAGAACGAGGGGGTAATTATGACCGTTGGGATTTGGAAGTGTTGGGCGGTTTATTAGGAGGGGGGCGTTTGCTGATGGTGCTGGAAGAACATGGCGGCGGTAAGCAAATGGTGCGGTTGCGAACTTGGTCGAGATGGTCTAAGTTCGGCTGGATGCTGATTGTGCTGTTTGTTGGACTCACCCTCGCGGCATTGATTGATCAAGCATGGCAAGCTGCAATCAAATTGGGTGTAATTGCGCTGCTGGTGATTTTCCGGTCGTTATATGAAAGCGCGATCGCTCATACTGTGCTTTTGCGGGCAATCCGTCAACAGCAGCAAGGGTAATCGGAGGCAAACAGTGGCATCAAATCCTTACACCAACCGCAAACTTTACCAACGAGTTTTTCGTGAGGCGCAACCGTTCCGGTGGCATTTGGTAGTGATGTTGCTGCTGAGTCTATTATCGACTCCCATCATGCTGCTCAATCCCCTACCAGTAACAATTATTGTTGATAGTGTGTTGGGTTCGCGACCATTGCCAGATTTTTTGCAAGCCGTGCTACCTGCAACAATTACAGGTTCTCGCGAAGCAATTTTGATTTTTGCCGTTGTCTTATCAATAGCAATTGTCATAGTTGGCAAACTTTTGGGACTTACCAGTTCAATGCTGCAAAGCTACACTGGCGCAAAGTTGGTATTAAATTTTCGGGCGCGGCTGTTTCGCCACGCCCAACGGCTATCGCTCTCCTATCACGACTCTAAGGGAGCCTACGACACTCATTACCGCCTTCAGCACGATGCTCCCGCCCTTCAGTGGATTGCCGTAGACGGCATAATTCCATTTATTACCTCAGCTGTCACATTTGGCAGCATGTTGTACGTTACCGCTCGGATTAACTTGCAGCTTGCCATTATTGCCCTTGCCATCTCGCCTTTGCTGTATTGTCTATCCCGGCTGTACAGTCGGCGATTACGTCAACAGTGGCGGGGAGCTAAAAAGCTGGAAAGTGCTGCTTTCTCAGTGGTTCAAGAAGTGTTGACAGCGATGCGCGTTGTCAAGGCATTTGCCCAAGAAGACCGAGAGCAGAACCGCTTTACCCGCCACGCCCGCGAAGCCTTACGGGCGCAGATTCGCCTAAAATTGGTCGAGGGCAGTTTGGGCGTACTAATCCCCTTAACTACGGCTATTGGTACAGCAGCAGTGCTGTATATTGGCGCTCGGTTGGTGCAAGGCGGGGAACTGTCGTTAGGAAGTTTGCTGTTAGTGCTGGGGTATTTGTCGCAGTTGTATAAGCCCCTAGAATCGATGAGCAAGAACATAGCTAGTTTGCAAGGCTCGTTGACTGGTGCAGAACGTGCCTTTACCCTTTTGGATGAACCGCCTGATGTCCCAGATAAATCCGATGCTAGACCACTAAAGCGGGCAAGAGGGGGAATAATTTTTAACAATGTCTCATTTAGTTATGATGGCAAGACCCCCGTACTTGAGCAGATTTCCTTTAGCGTCCCACCTGGTACGCGGGTTGGCATCGCGGGGACGACTGGTGCAGGTAAAACAACCCTTGTCGGTTTGCTTACGCGCTTTTACGATCCAACGGCGGGTGAGATTTTGCTCAATAACGTTGATTTGCGTGACTACAATCTGCAAGATTTACGCAATCAATTCGCGATTATGCTGCAAGAACCTGTACTGTTTTCTACCAGCATTGCTGAAAATATCGCCTATGCCCGTCCAGAGGCAAGCCAAGATGAGATTATAGCCGCAGCCAAGGCAGCGAACGCCCATTCCTTCATCCTGGATTTACCCGAAGGCTATAACACAAAAGTTGGAGAGCGAGGAATGCGCCTTTCCGGGGGAGAGCGTCAACGCATTTCTCTAGCGCGGGCGTTTCTCAAAGATGCACCGATTTTGATTTTGGACGAACCCACCAGTTCTGTTGATATTAATACCGAAGCGGTGATTATGAATGCGATGGAGCGATTGATGCGCGGGCGCACCACCTTTATGATTGCCCATCGACTCAGCACTTTGAAAAACTGCGATTTACGGCTAGTGATTGAGCAGGGGCGGCTTGTCAGTTTGAAGAAACAATCTGATTTGATGGGGGAGCAACTAGCATGACAGTAGACAAAGAAATTCAAAGTCAGGGACTTGCAAATTTGGAAATCCCTAATTTCTCCCCCTCCTCTTCTCTCCCTACTAAAATTCTGGAGAAGGGGTTAAGTCAGTATTTGGGACGAACTGTGCAGATTGTCGAGAGTAAATCTACACCACTGTATACTTTCAGTACCCATCCGATTGAGCGGCTAGAAGTCACATTGGATGACAGTCAGCAGTTTTCGGTCATCTTCAAGCAATTGCAACCCACAACTGATTTACACATCCGTAGCTGCGGACAGGAGGTATGCCTATACAAACGATTGCTGTGTGGGCAAAACTTGGGTGCGCCTGCACTGTATGCCTCGCTTCACGACGAAATTAACGGGTATTATTGGCTGTTTCTCGAAGATGTGGGTGAATGCAAGCTGGAATACTGTGATGTAGATGACTGGTTGACTGCATTCCGCTGGCTGGCGCGGATGCACGCTACCTATTACAGTCAAGATCGGGAGTTGCGGGCACTTAATTGCTTGAGCGAACACGGAGCAAGATTTTATCGGTATCTTGCCCAAATGGCGCGTCAGAGTATTCAACAGAATCAACCGCGAGCGATCGCTCATTTTGATCAGCTAATGATGCGACTAGATAATTTAATTGCTTATTTGGATCGTCAGCCTCATACGTTGGTACATGGCGATATGTCCTGTCATAACCTCATAGTTCAGCCTGGGGTAGGCATCCGACCGATTGATTGGGAATGGGCAGCGATTGGTGTACCGGCATGGGATGTAGCAAAACTGCTATCGGGCTGGGGACTAGAGAAGCCGCGCCTGCTAGCCGCTTATTTGGATGAACTTACATCACATCTAAGCGTACCATTTGACCAACGCGCCTTCTACCGAACTCTGGCTTGCTGCGAGATTTTGAAAACGCTGTGGTATCTGCGTTGGTGGATTAAACCTTGTCAGGATAGCGACTTTACCGAAAATTTGCTTGACAAAATAGCAGACCGTTGGCATTGGCTAGAACAAGAGCAGAATTATGGCTGAATCCTTGCGAATTGCTTTGGTAGCACCAATTGCCTATCCAACTAAACCAGACATCGGTAGTTCCATTGAACAGATTGTGTCTTTGTTAGCAGAGGAATTTACACATCGAGGACATCAGGTAACGTTATTTGCAACGGGGGATTCCCAGACAAGAGCGACACTGCACGCTGTCTACCCACGCGGCTATAAGGAAGACCCGATGTTATGGAACTACTATGAGTTCCATGAAATCACCCACGTAGCTGCTGTATTTGAAATAGCACATAAATTTGATATCATTCACAGCCACGCTTACCATCAGGCCTTGCCCTTCACCCGCTTGGTGCAAACACCAGTGGTACATACTTACCACATCAATCCCACCAAAGATATTATCCGCTGCTATGCCCGCTATCCGGAGGCGCAGGTAGTAGCGGTTTCCCAGTATCACCGTAGCAAATTTGCGGCGATCGCCCATGTCCCCGTTGTCTACAACGGCATTGACATTAACGCTTTTCCTTTTCGTTCAACCGGTGGTAATTATCTTGTGTTTATGGGACACCTGAATCATCAGAAGGGGCCAGTAGAAGCGATTCAGGTAGCGCAAAAGGTGGGAATGCGGCTGATTTTGGCAGGACAAAGTAGTGACTATTTTCAAGCGGAGGTAAAACCCTTAGTTGACGGAAAACAAATAGAATACATTGGCTACGTCAACGTACCAGAACGAAATGAACTACTGGCGGGAGCAGCAGCGCTGCTGTTTCCAATCAACTCCTCTGAGGCTTTTGGTTTAGCGATGATTGAAGCGATGGCGTGTGGTACGCCAGTCGCCGCAATTAAGCGCTGTGCTGTACCAGAAATTGTCGAACCTGGTATTACGGGTTATTACGCTGATGATGTAGATGCACTTGCTACTCTTATTCCGGAAACGCTGGCATTAAACCGCGCTCAAGTACGACAAGCTGTCGCGGCTCGCTTCAATCATCGTCGCATGGCAGATGACTACGAGAATCTGTATCGCCAGATATTGGGGGGGCGGCGATGAAAGCAATTGTTACTGGCATGATTGTTACTAGTCCGGTGGGCGGTGTTGCCTGGGATTACGGACAATACGCGCTGGGATTAGAGCAGCTTGGTTTTGAGGTATACTACTTAGAAGACCCCGGTATTCCTTCTCATACTTATAACCCAGCAACAAGGATGTATGAGGAAAACCCCAGCTACGGTGTTGAATTTCTGAGAACGTCGCTAAAACTGCTCTCTCCTAATTTGGCGCAACGCTGGCATTATCGGGCGGTTGATGGTCAGACTTATGGATTGGATGCTGAAGCGATCGCGGATATTGCTGCCGAAGCGACGCTGTTTCTCAACGTTTCTGGCGGCAGTTTGCTACGAGATGAATACCAGCTTTGCCGAAATAAAGTTTTAATTGATACTGACCCAGGCTGGAACCATTTTGTCATTTTTCCTCAGTGGGACAAAAAACCTGCCGAAGAACAGCGTTGGGGGTGGCGCGCTCACGACCACTTCTTTACCTACGCCCACCGTCTGGGACAACCAGACTGTCCGTTACCAACCTTTGGTATGAATTGGCACTCGACGCGCCCCCCAGTGGTTCTGGATTGCTGGAACCTCCAACCACCTGCTAACCAATGGACAACGGTAATGACCTGGAACCATTACCCGCAACCGATTATCCATAATGGGGTGAAGTATGGTTCTAAAGAACTGGAGTTTGGGCGTATCGAGGCACTTCCTGCACACTTACCTTACTCGTTTGAGGTGTTAATTAACGTCAATGGAGAAGCACCGCTTACACACTGGCAAAAGCTAGGTTGGTCAGTTGTGGACGCCGAACCGACTTCAGCCTCAGCCGCCACTTACCGCACCTACATCGAACGCTCACGGGGAGAATTTGCCGTAGCCAAAAATATTTATGTGGCTACCCGTAGTGGCTGGTTTAGTTGCCGCTCGGTTTGTTATCTGGCAGCCGGACGACCTGTTGTAGTTCAGGATACAGGCTTTTCCGAATATATTCCGATTGGAGAGGGTTTATTTTCGTTTCGCAATCTGTTGGAAGCTGCGGGTGCGATCGCCACCATTGAGAAAGACTACAACCACCACCAACAGGCAGCCCGCGAACTGGCTCGCACTCAGTTTGACTCACGCCTAGTCCTCAGTGAAATTCTGGAGAAAATGATATGAAACTACATAAAAATAATACTAAAGAATTTACTGGTGATTGGGACTACGGCATACTACCGAAAAACATTTGGTTGGGTGAGGACTGTTATCTGGAACGCAAAGATAGCTTTGAGCGATTTCGCAGCCGACGCAACCCAGGATTAATTCTTGGTAAAGGGGTACAAGTTTACACTTGGTCAGTGTTCTCAGTAGAGCCAGAAGGCAGGCTGATAGTTGGTAATGACTCCATTTTAGTTGGTGCTATCTTTTGGTGTGCTGAAAGGATCAGTATTGGGGAGCGGGTTTTGATTTCCTACAACGTCATGATTGCCGATAGCGACTTTCATCCCCGCGACCCAAAACTACGACGACAGGATGCGATCGCTATTTCTCCAGAGGGCGATCGTACCCAACGTCCGCCCCTAGAAACAAAGCCAATTGTGATTGAAAATGACGTACAAATCGGGATTGGGGCAATTATTCTCAAGGGAGTACATATCGGCGCAGGCGCATGTATTGGGGCGGGGTCTGTTGTCACCGCCAATGTACCTCCCGGAGTATTTGTCATGGGTAATCCTGCTAGAGTCGCTAGTTTGCAGGAGCAGGAAAATTCATGAGGCTACCGCACGATTGGTTTCCCGAAGCGCTACCGCCCAATGTGGTCATCGGTGAACGCAGTTGGCTACACAGCACCTACGTATTTTTACATTATCGAAGTCAGCGTCCTTGCGGTCTGCGAGTTGGGCATGATACTGGTATCTATATTGATTCTTTCTTTGATTTGGGGCCTTGCGGCGAAGTGGAGATTGGTAATTACTGTACCATCGCTGGGCCTATTATCGCCACCAATAACCGTGTTACCATCGGGAACTATGTGTTAATTTCCCGCGAAGTGGTGATTGCAGATTCCTTTGTCGCCACTCCTGCTCAATTATCTGATATTCGTCAACCTCATGCTAAATCTGCCGAAACAGCAATCAGTATTGTCATTGGTAATGATGTCTGGATTGGCACAAAAGCAATTATTTTACAGGGCGCTCGTCTTGGAGATGGTGTAATTGTCGGAGCCGGTGCAGTGGTAGATTTTGAAGTACCAGCGTATGCAATTGTGGTTGGCAATCCCGCACGTATCATTGGGGGAGGGGTTAGGGACTAGGGGTTAGGGAAAGAGATATTTTCATCAGTTCGTTTTGAACTTTGTTCATGTCGTTTCTTATAAAAGTGTGTTTTAAGAAAGTTAAACCACAGATGGACAATAAATAAAAGTTTTTCCTCTGTCTTCCCCCCTCAAAGAGGGGGGAATGAGGGGGGTGGACACAGATGAATTATCTATCTTCATCTGTGTCCATCTGTGTCCATCTGTGGTTGCAATATCCTAAGAACTGATTTTTGCTAAAAGTTTAAGGAGTAACAGTGAGTATTTCACCGTTCGATTTGCTGAATTTGACTTGTCGCTCCCTAAGTGCTAAACCGTTACGTTCTGTCTTGACTACTGTAGGAGTGTTTATGGGTGTGGCTGCTGTCAGTGCAACGCTACAAGTTCGTAGCATCAGCCAGAAAGTAATTGCCCAACAACTGGCAGAACAAGGCGCACCACAGGTAACAGTTTATCCCGAATGGGAACCAGGTGGGGCGGATGTTGACCTGACAATGGAAGACTTGAAATTTTTACGACAACGGTTAAGCAAGTTGCAAGCTATCAGCGCTTTCAACTGGGCTGGTCCAACGCCAGTACTGTTTCAAGATAAGGAAGTAATGCCATCCATGTCTCCTGTTTCCCAAGATTTCCTACTTACTTCTGGTAAAGCTTTAGTGCAGGGACGCTTTTTCACGGCTAGCGATTTTGCCAATTACCGACGGGTAGCAGTCATTGATAAATTTTTAGCAGACAAACTTTTCGAGAAACAGAACCCGCTAGGACAGTATATTTATGCGCGGCAAAAGCCCTATCTTGTTATCGGGGTGATAGAAGCAATGGTGGAAGAAGATACTGCTCCTAGGGGGCAGGTGTTAGTGCCAATATCTACTTATAATGCTATCAGAGGTGATTATGGCATTGGTAGCATCCGAATGCGTCCCTACAATCTTGAAGACCTGGAAGACTTAAGCGAACAAGCTGAGGAACTACTTGAGGAGCGCTTCCCCAAACAAAGTTTTATGGTTTGGAACAATGTAGAGCAAATTCTCCAGCAGCAGAATATTTTAGCAATGGCTTCACGCGGACTGAGTGTGGTAGCTGGAATTTCCCTGCTTGTTGGCGGTATTGGTATTGCAAATATTACGATCGCTTCGGTGGCGGAACGTACTTCGGAAATTGGTTTGAGACGGTCAATCGGAGCCACTCAGGGTGAAATTATGTTACAGTTCATTCTCGAAGCTACACTTTTGAGTCTACTAGGCGGAACAATCGCTTTGGTGGCAGTGCATGGACTAACTACGGTTATCGCTGACACTTTTGAATTACCCTATGAGTTTGAGATTCAGACAGCAGGAATAGCCTTGGGTTCTGCACTGCTGGTTGGGGTGGGAGCGGGTTTTTACCCAGCCTTGCAAGCTAGCCGCCTCGACCCTGTGCAAGCACTGCGATCGCAATAAATAAATCTTTTTTGTCTTACGCAAAGAATAAGAGCATAACTACCTTTGTGATGGATTTTGCTGAGATTTTGAAAAAAGTTCAAAAATATCAACCCGGAATCAAATGGATAGTTGGATCGGGAATTATAGCTTTGCTGGGTGCTGGCGGGTGGCTGTTTTACATTCAAAATTTCAGTCAATCTTCAAAAGCAATACCAGTGTCATTGGTTTCCGTAGAACGGGAAGATATAGAAATTTCAATTAATGAAAGTGGGACAGTAGAACTGGGGGGACAAAAAAGCCTCAAATCTCCGGGAGAAGTAACGGTAGATAAAGTTTTAGTAAAAGTGGGTGATACGGTGCGAACCAATCAGCAGTTATTAGTTCTGCGCAATTTAGAGGAACAAGCTAAGCTCGCTAATCAAAATTTAGAAATTCGTAAACAAGAAGTGATGGTAGCACGCGCTCGTGAAAAAGTGGTAGAAGCACAAAATAGGTTTGAAATACTTCAAAAAGAAGTACAAGAACCTCTCAAACAACAGTTAGAGATCCAAAAAATAGAACTGGAATTAGCACGCAGTCGGGAAAAAGTTACCGAAGCTCAAGAAGAATTAGCAGCAGAACAAAAAGAGTTGCGAAATTTGGAAGTTCTTTCAGCTAAAGGTTTTATTCCCGGTACAGAATTGCAAGAACAGCAAACGCGAGTTCGCGAAGCTGCTGCTGCTTTAAAAGATATGAAATTAGAAGTTAATACTAAATGGATTGAAATTCAAACTCAAAATGTCGAAAAACAACGACAAATAGAACAGAAAGACAAACTTTTAACCGCACAGTCTGAATTAAATAACGCACAGTCAGAAGTTAAAACCGCACTGCGTGAACTCCAGCGGATGCAAGTAGAACGACAAAATATCGCCGCACAGATACAGAAGAATTTTGTCACTGCTCCAATATCAGGGAAAATACTTGATATTAAAGTCCAAGATGGTGATGGTATCAAGCCGGGAGATATTTTGCTGACTCTTGGCAACCCTTCACAGGAACTGGTAAAACTCCAGTTAGGAACGCTAGATGCAACCAAAGTCAAAATAAATCAATTGGCTCGTGTGAAAAGTATTGGCCCCAATCCGAAAGAGCATACTGGTAGAGTCCGGAGTTTACATCCCTTAGCAACTTCTTCCCAAGAAAACCAGAAAGACTCATCTGATGGTAATTCGTCCAATCAGACAACAGTTCCCGCAACAGTACAATTAGACAAACCCACAGGAACTTTAATTCCTGGTAGCCAAGTTAGTGTAGAGATTGTTGTTCAAGAACGCGAGAACGTAGTTGCAGTCAGCTTAGAAGCTATTCAACGCACAGAAGATGAGCCATTTGTTTGGATACGCGATCGCGATGGTAAAGCACAGAAGCAAAAAGTCACTCTCGGACTGGAAAGCGCCACTGAAGTGGAAGTGAAATCAGGCTTAAAACCTGGTGATAAAATTATCATTCCTTCACCTAAGCAATCTTTGGAACCAGGAACACCCGTCACTGAAGCGTCTCAATAGATGTCAAATTGCTCAGCGATTTGTAAAATGAGACGCACTACAAGTTTGCTTTGGTGTTTATTTATCATCATTACTAATGTGTGAATATGTTGCATTTTAATAAACATCACTTTCAAATATTTAAAAGTATTAAATTTAAAAATATATTCTTACCCAACCCAATAAAAACTTACCCTAAAATTTTCAGTAAAAATAAAAAGTTTACCAGTGATAATTACAAATCATATTTGTATTTATTAGCAATTTTATTTATTGGCTTATTAAACGGTATACCAGCAAAAGCTAATGAAGAAATACCAGGAGTAAATGATTTTATAATACCTGAAAATCCATATAAATATAGTATTCCAGGTAATGAAATAAAACCTTCTTTTCCAACAGAACCAATCAACTCTGACAAACCAGTATTTACAAAACAAAGTCAATTTAATAATCAAGTTGAATCTGCACCAGCAAGCCAAAAAGTGAAACTTTCCCTTGCGGATATCGTCTATTTAGTTGTGGAAAATAACACAGAAATCAAAAATGCTTATTTAGATAGAATTGCTCAAAGAGCAGATTTGGCAGTAGAAGAAGATAAATTTGTTCCAGATTTTACACCTACTGCGTCAGTTTCAGTCAACCAGCTGGGGAGAAATGGAATTACATCTGGAAATTTGGACACGAGTGTTGGCGCTAGAGTAGTAATGAGAATTCCTACAGGCGGGGAAATAAATTTTGGCTGGACAGGTAATGCTGAAACTACAAATTTAGATGACTTCAGCACAAGTGTTGATGGCGGATTCAGACAAAACATTGAACTGAGTTTTCGCCAACCTATCTTAAAAAATGCTGGTATAAGAATCAATCAAGCTTCTATCCAGATAGCTCGTATTAATGAAAAAATTAATATCGAAAATTTAAAATCTACATTGATTAACACGATTTCAGAAGCTATTCTTGCTTATCGTGAATTAATTCGAGCGCAAGAAAGGGTAAAAATTGAGCAACTTTCACTTCAAAATGCTCAAGAATCATTAGAAATTACTCAAATTTTAATTAATGCTGGTAGAATAGCGCCTGTGGAAATTATCCAAAATCAAACGGCAGTTGCCAACCGTCGAGTATCTTTATTATCTGCTGAGAATGAATTAGAAGCAAGCAGATTAGCTCTGCTCTCTATTTTGGATATTGATAACAACACTAACATTGAGGCAGAAGGAATTCCTGCTGTCAAGCCTACAACTTTAGATGCTAACAAACTCAGGAAAATTGCACTTACAAATCAACCAGATTACTTAGAAGCACAGCTAAACGTAGAAAAAAATCAACTTGATTTGTTGTTAGCGGAAGACAACAAACGCTGGGATTTAAGTGTTAACGCCAGTTTACTGGGTAATACAAATGAACCTACGGATGCAAGAGTGGGATTAAGTTTGTCTCGTAATTTTGGTGATTTAACTTTAGAACAGAGATTTGAGCGAGTGCGTGTTGATGTACTGAAATCAGAAAATATTGTCAAAGATATACGTTCCAGATTAGATATTGAATTACAAGATAGAATTAGGAATGTTGATTTAAGTTTCTCTCAATTACAACTTGCTCGACAAGCGACGCAATTATCTGCTAGACAGCTTGAAATTGAGCAGGAAAAACTCAAATTAGGTAGAGGTACGGGAGTTTTTGAGTTAATTAGCCTGCAAAATGAACTAGCAGAAGCGAGAAATGCAGAATTGGATGCAACTATTAGTTATCTCAATGCTTTGACAAGGCTAGACCAATTAATTGGCACTACGTTACAAACTTGGCAAATTAGTATCGAAAATACGGATTGAGTAACTATATATCGTAGCATTTTTAAACACGCCGGAACGCATTAGACTTCTTGCAAAAATCAGGATCTAGGTTAATTAGAACCACAGATGGACACAGATAGACACAGATAAATACCGATAAAATCTGTGTTTATCTGTGTCCATCTGTGGTTAATTTTTTTGAAAATAGGCTTTTGCAAGAGGTCTATTGTAAACAAGGGAGGAACGCAGAATTTTTATGAATTTTAATTAGTTAGGAGTTTGTGTTATCTTGTACTAAGAGAAAATTTGGGTAGTCTTACATCTTGCAGAGCGCTAGATAACACATCATAAAAATAACTAAGTATTAAGAATTTTCTTATGTCCGCCTGGGACTTTTAGTCCCAGTCTCATAGCAGAAGTCCTCTTTTAGAGGACTGAAACTGGAATTGGTGCAGCTATAATATTTAAAATGTCTATTTATAATTCTATTGGCAAACTCTACTCAAAGTCACGTATTCCCGATTCGAGAATAGTAAATTTACTGTTGAATTTGCTCAGTTTGCCACAGGGAAGTATTATTGCTGATATCGGTGCTGGGACGGGGGGTTATAGTCGAGCGATCGCCAATCAAGGATTTTTTGTTTATGCTGTAGAACCTTCTTCGGTGATGCGATCGCAAGCTACGGAACATCCAAAAGTCCAATGGGTTAATGGATACGCAGAAAATATTCCTATGCCAACCTCTTCTGTAGATGGCATAATTAGTCTTTTAGCACTTCATCATTTTTCTAATTTAGAAATGGCAATCAGAGAAATGAATCGAGTTGCTAAAACAGGAGCATTAGTTTTTCTGACATTTGACCCCAGACTAGGGGAAAAACTCTGGCTTGCTGATTATTTTCCGGTATATCGAGAATATGATTTTCGCATATTCCCACCTTTAAACGATGTCGTTGAGTTAATTCAAAATAATACTCACAGAACTGTTGAAGTTTCTACTTTAATGTTACCCCACGACTTAACAGATATGTTTGCAGCCGCAGGATGGAGGCGACCAGAAATATATTTAAATCCTGAAGTTCGCGCTAATATATCAGCTTTTGCTGTTGCTGATGAAAGTGCAATTGAAAAGGGTGTGAAGCTTCTCAAAGAAGATTTAGAAAGTGGCTATTGGGCTGATAAATATGGGGAAATACGAAATTTTCAAGCAATTGATGCTGGCTATCGTTTTTTATGCGCGAGAGTAATAGGGGAATAGCATTTACTTTAGCCCTAAACTAAAGTTTGGGCTAAAAGCTAAAGTCAGTTTAAACTGACTAAAAAAATGGCTAGTTCTAAATTTCAACCTGTTTTAACAGGTTTTAGCTATTGGTTCCTGAAATTTATTTCAAGGCACTTTCTACGCCTGTACGGTTGGCGCTAATAATTGTCACCGGATTAAGGGGCGCAAAACGTGTTAATTGTCCTATTGGTACAGAACGCGATAATTGCACTTGCAAAAGTTGATATTTCCAACCACGAGATTTAAACCACAATAAAGCTGTGTTGATATGTTCTAAAGTAGCTAATGCTATAACTATTACCCCATCAGGATTTAATTTACTAGCACAACTATCCAGGATTGCATTTAAATTCCCGCCACTACCGCCAATAAAAACGCGATCGCATCCCCTCTCCAACTTCTCCAAAATCTCTGGCGCACTTCCACAAACGGGTATAACATTTTTTACTTGAAATCGTTCACGGTTCCGAGAAATTAAGGAATGACCCGCAGCAGTTTTTTCAATAGCGTACACCACAGAAGTAGGAAACAAGCGAGCAATTTCGATAGAAACTGAACCAGTTCCCGCGCCAATATCCCAGATAATTTGTCCGGGACGCAATGCTAATTCTGCTAAAACTAGCGTGCGGACTTCTCGCTTTGTCATCAAACCAGGGCGATCGCTAAAACTAACAAAGCAATCATCCGGTATACCAAACAGGGGTAAACTCTCTAAATGTAATTCTTTCTGATTTTCTTGACGCAGTAATATCACCACATTTAAAGGCGCAAAATCCTGATTTTGTAGAGACGCGACGCCAGTCGCTACAACGGGGGAAACCCCCGCAACGCGCTGGCTCAAATTTCGCGTCTCTACAATCCGCTCATTATCGCCACCCAAATTTTCACATACCCAAAACTGGTATTGACTGGGTAAATTTAAAGATTCCACCAAACGCGCGATCGCACTTGGGGTATTAGTACCATCTGTAAGTACGGCAATTTTTTCTACACCTTGCTGCAATGCTTGAATTAATTCTTCAACAGAACGTCCGTGGGCGCTGATAATACGGGCATCTTGCCAAGGAATTTTGATACGGTTAAAAGCTAGCTGTACTGAACTCAAATGAGGATGAAAAGTTAGTTCTTCTGGAGGAAGTTCCGCCGCTAGCAAGCGTCCCAAGCCGAAAAACAGCGGATCGCCAGAAACAAGAACTACTATTTTTTCAGTACCTGCTGTTAAATTTTTACGAATTTCCTGAATCGTTTCAGTGAAATCTTTGATTAACAAACGTTTAGCTGGGTGATTGGGAAAATAACTCAAATGGCGATCGCACCCAACAAGCAATGTTGCTTTCTCAACTAGCTGTCTGGTCTTCTCACCTAGCCCAACCACCCCATCTAAACCAATTCCAACAACATGAATTTTAGTCATATCTTAAGTTAGGAGTTAGGAGTTAGGAGTGAGGAGTTAGGAGTGATGAGTTAGGAGTTAGGAGTGAGGAGTTAGGAGTTAGGAGTTTAGAGTGAGGAGTCAGGAGTAAAAGCTAACTCATAATTCCTAACTCCCAATTCCTAACTCCTAACTCCTAACTCTTAACTCTTATTAACCACCAAAAGGAGTTAAGCGCTTAATGGCGCGACCGGCTACATCTTTATAGCGCAGTTCCCCACACAGGATTTTACCCATAATTTGTGCCCCAGAGGGGCGTTTAACACCAACTTTGTAGCCCACACCAGGAAAGCGGTAAAACAGTCCGGCTAATTTTTGCGCCCAAGCCATATCACTGCCCCATTCTTCGTTGATGATATCAGAGTATCTTTCTAAAGCATTAATATCGCCAGCGAGGGCTTTATCGATCGCTTCTGATGCTTTTAAACCACTAAAAATAGAGGGACGAATACCTTCGGCGGTGAAGGGGTCAACTACACAAGCTGCTTCTCCTGCCAAAACTGCATTATCAGTATGCAATTTTTGCTCACCATTCCACAAGCAAATAGCATGACCGTACTGCTTACAGGTTTTTATATCTAAACCAAAGGAGTTACCATACTCATCCAAAATTTTCTTAAAGTCCTGCGCTTCACCACCGATAAACGTACCAACACCAATAGAATAACCATCAGCTTTGGGGAAATTCCACAGGTAGCCGTTTTTCACCAAGCCAAACTCAAAATGGGCAATGTTACCATTTTCTACCTTAGCTGCTGCTTCGGCTTCTAAAGCTCCAGCTAAGCGGCGTTTGCGTTCTTTAAAGCCAAGCCATTTTGCCATTTGCCCTTTTGCGCCGTCCGCAGCAATTATATACCGACCTGTAACCGGGCCGTTTGCTGTGTTCACTTGCCAATGGTTGTTTTTATACTCAATACCCTTAACTTCCGTATTATCTTTTAGTTCAGCCCCTTGTTTTTGTGCTTGCTGAACTAAGAAATGGTCAAAAACATCTCGCCGTACCATCCATACAGGTTCGGGAGTTTGTAGTTCAGCTTCCACCGGATCGCCCATTTTCCAAGTGCAGCGAATTGTGTCTGCTTTGATAGAAATTACCGGACTAAAGTCAAAGTCAAACCATTCTGCGATCGCTGGCGAAACTCCACCACCACAAGGTTTATATCTGGGCAAAGATTCTTTTTCCAATACTAATACAGAGCGTCCTCGCTTGGCTAAGTGATACGCGGCTGTTCCGCCAGCAGGCCCCGCACCGACGATGATACAGTCGTACATATGGCTTAATTTTTACTCCTGAATGAGGTGATTGTTGAGTTTTTCTACTCTTAAGACTAGACAATCTAACGAAAATTTAACCTTATTTGTTTAAAATTTATAGCGCTTTTCGTTTGCGTGAGAAGGGTAGGGGCACAGCAGTGCTGTGCCCCTACGACACGTTGTACGTCACAAAAAATCAAAACGGCTATAATTTACAGTTTTCATTTTGACTTGTCTAAATATTTATTCTTAAGCAATCATGCTCATCCGTAAATATCGGTATTTAAAACTACTTTTGTTGATAAATTTATTTCGTTTTGACCTTGAATTTGAATATTTTTTGTTTGCGAATTCATCAGAATTTTTCGATAATTTATATGTCATTTTGATTTGCACATAAATTATTTATTGTGTATAACCGTTACTAAATTACAATTCGTTAGTTGTACTGATTGCAAATTTTTTGCCAAGCGTTTAGGATAAACTGTAAAGTTTTATTAAATATTTGGAAACGACAAAAAGGTTAGGAGTTGAGAGTGAGGAGTGAGGAGTTAGGAGTTAGTCATTTGAATTTACAAATGACAAATGACAAATGACAAATGACAAATGACAAATGACAAATGACAAAT